>CANHMH010000016.1 GCA_947461635.1 Flavobacteriales bacterium
GACCATCTTTTGATCTCAAAAAGTAACTTCCCGCTTGAAATTCATTTAAGTCAATTTGCAAGGACTCATCTGTATCAAAGACGGCCAATTCCATACCATTTATGTGATAAAGCGTCGCTATTCCAATGGATTGATTTAATTTGATTGTTCCATGAGAAGGATTTGGAAAAACACGAATGACATCTAGCTTTTCTTCTTCTAATCCGACGTAATCAGCATTGAGTGTCAAGGTATAATTCCCCATTTCACTCCCCCATCCTTCTACAATAATGTAAACAGAACCTAATCCAGTCGTTTCAAATGTCAATGCTGATTGGCTACCACAGTTAGCAGCATCATCGTTAAAGGCTATGACATTTCCATTCATATCCACCACACTTAAAAACGTATCGAATGAAGCACCACATAAAGAAGCATGAACAGATTGAATAAGCGGATTGGGAGTGTATTTGTAATAAATATCTGGTGAAGGGTACACGTAATTGTTATTTGAATAACAGTAAGAATTGTCTTTCGAGTCCGTAAACGGTAAGGCTGTGATGTTTATTGGATCGTTGACATCGTCTCCAACATAACCTGTGCAATCAATCCCATTTCCTATAGTAATTCCGAAGTCCATGACAGAGCCCCAAGTGTAAGTTCCGCATGGATTTAATGGCAATGTGCCAGCTTCACGTTGCATCACGCGCATACGAGAAGTGCCATTTTGAGCATTCACTGGAACAATAAAATTAAAAGAAGAAATTGCTACAGGCGGTGTTCCCGTCCAAG
The DNA here is from genome assembly GCA_947461635.1 of Flavobacteriales bacterium. Lineage (GTDB taxonomy): Bacteria > Bacteroidota > Bacteroidia > Flavobacteriales_D > Crocinitomicaceae > UBA952. The sequence goes on from CANHMH010000016.1 coordinate 772, forward strand.
TTCCAATAGATTCATATGCATCGAAGTTTCCATTTTGGTCGAAGTCGATCCAAGCCTCTCCTGCCCCAGCGTAATTCCCACCACAAGTACCAAATTTAACATTCAGCACATAGGATCCCCCAGCATTTAAAGCAACGGATAAGGTCGTTAAGTCTTGTACACCTACTACAGCAGGACAGCCAATAAAATTAATATTTCCGGCAGCGCCAGCGATTTGTACCAACTCAACATTGGAGTCAGCTGTGCTTGTTGGTCCAACATTTGACGTGCAATATTGTCCATATGCGATGGTGAAAAAACCGAGGAAAATGAATAGTAATCCTTTTGTCATGTAGTAGTAGATTTTATCGAATGTACTAAAAATCCACGAGTTAACAAAACGTTAATATTGGAATTACCTACCGTTCCAAGCAGTCATGGTCATGTCTAAACCAACAAAAGAGAAACTTTTAATAAATTCTGTTGCGGTTTGAATGCGTTCAGGAAGGGCTAATTGTTCGTCTTTAGACCATTCGCCCAGGACATAATCTGCTTGTCGTCCTTTTGAAAAGTCGTTTCCAACACCAAATCTCAATCGGGTATAATCTACTGTCTTGAGAACCGCTTGTATATCTTTTAGACCGTTGTGTCCACCATCGCTTCCTTTTCCCTTCATGCGAAGCTTTCCAAAAGGGAGTGCGATGTCATCTGTAATGACTAATAAGTTTTTTAGATCAATTTTTTCAGCTTGCAGCCAATAATTTACCGCTTTCCCTGAAAGATTCATGAAAGTAATCGGTTTTATTAATACGATTGTTCTGCCTTTAAATTTTGCTTCAGCTCGAAAAGCAGCTTTGTCTAATGAAAACGTAGCGCCTAATTCTTTGGCGATTTCATCCACCACTTTGAAGCCAATATTGTGGCGTGTTTCTTCATACTCTTTGCCTGGATTACCTAAGCCAACAACCAAGTATTTCATAACTTACCAATTAGGACAACTACCACATTTGTCACCCTGTTTCATGTAAAACAACGCGCCTATAACGATATTTCCTTCACTATATACAAATACCTGTTTGGCATGAGAATCATAATCATTTGGTCTTGTTTTCACAGAAACCTGATCAATAAAACCTGCTGTTAAATTCGTTTGAACAAAAACTCTTTTAAAAAATTCAGCTCTTAATCCTGTGTGTGCGGAAACCCCAAATCCTGATAAAGAAACCGTTGCCACGTTTTTTTGACCTGCAAAAGTAAAGTCATTAAAAGATAAGATTGGGCCTGTACCACATCCCCACAAGGTTGTTAAAGCCACATTCCCCTTGTCTGATTGATATACTTTAAATACATTGGAAATGTCGGCATGAATGTAATTTAATCCGTTGGTATTTTCATAATGAAACGTTTCCCCATTTGTTACGACTGGTTGATTGTTGTATGTTCCTGACCAATTGGTAACCGGATCAACACCTGGATTAATGGTTCCATTTAAAAAATAGGTTGGGCCTGCCTTTAACACATACTTCATGTGGTCATATCCTAAAGAAATCGCCCAATTTTTTTTGATGTTATATCCAATTCTGAAGTTAAATTGTGGAACTGTAAAATCAGTTAAGCTAACATAGGTTTTGATATCCTCAGATGGACGATCTTTCGCTTGCACCCCTTTCAAAGTAAAGTCATAACCTGGACCAATAAAGCGCAAATTACTTTTAGAATAAGCACTACGGTTATAGCCCCAATAAAAGAACATTGAACCTTTGGCTGTTGAACGCTTGTTGTTTTTACTAACTTGTTGCGACCATGATGTTGAAACCAATATCATCGTGAGTATGAGTAGCATATTTTTCATCGTGCAATCATTTTAATCCATTCTTGTTGATTTAACACTTGCTCAAGTTTGAAGTGTGTCTTTTTATTAACGCTGTGCCATTCAACTAGACCAAATCCTTCAGCAAAGTAAGAAATTCTCTTTGCGCTATTCGCTTGTTCTTTTCTTGTAAAAGGATTTAAAACAGTCAATTTTACTTCATCGGCAAAGACAAGTGTTTCTTTTTTACCCTCATCCATGACAGCATGTTTCTTGTTTTCTTTAAATCGTCGTTTCACTTCACTCAACATAACGGTTGAATCTGTTATTCCTCGGAATTTAGCGGCGAACCACGATTCCTTATTTAGGTTCATCGGGAACAGTTTGTCCTTGTAAAGAAGTGCTTTTTCCTTTACTTGTTGAACATCAACAACCATGTAATCCTGTAAATTCAATGAGTCGATGTTATAATTATATGCTTCTCGGATCCTACCATCACTCGCATATACCTCCACAATTAAGTGTTCTCCTTCGTTGTCCTTTAAGGAATAAATGCGGTGAAATTCCTCTTCAAGTCCACCATTGATGTCCCTGTAAAGGTAAATTTTCGGAATCGTATCTAGCGGATAAAAATACGTCGCATTTGGATTTTTGGATGTATATTCCGGTGAATTTGAACAAGCATTTATTCCAACTAAAACAATGGAAAAAAGTGCTAAATATATTCCGAAGCGTTTCATTATTTGGTCATTTTTAAGAAGGAAACTTCTTGCTCAGTTAAATGTCTGTAAAATCCACGAGGGAGGTCTTTTTTCGTTAATCCTGCAAATTGAACGCGGTCAAGTTTAACAACAACGTATCCCAAAGCTTCAAAAAGTCTACGTACGATTCGGTTTTTACCGGAATGGATTTCTACGCCAACTTCTGTAGAATTGCCGTTCTCAATATATGAAACCTCATCTACTCGCGCTTTACCATCCTCTAAATCAACACCACGCATCAATTTCTCCATATCCTCTTTGGTTACGGATTTATTTAATTCAACGTGATATATTTTCTTTGCTTGGTAACGTGGATGTGTCAATTTCTTCGCCATATCACCATCGTTTGTAAACAAGAGTAAACCCGTTGTTTCACGGTCTAGGCGTCCAACTGGATAAATGCGTTCTCGACACGCTTTTTTCACTAATGTCATAACTGTTTTTCGTCCTCTTGGATCATCCATTGTAGTAATGAATCCCTTTGGTTTATTTAACAAAACATAGCGCTTTGTTTCTGCGTTGATGGTTTCACCATCGTATTGAATGACATCATCAGGAGCAATTTTATATCCCAATTCGGTGATAATTTTCCCATTCACGGTTACGACACCTGTTTGAATAAGGACATCTGCCTCTCTTCTGGAACAAATACCTGCATTGGACAAATATTTATTCAGGCGAACTTGATCTTCGTTGAAAGAAGGCAAAGGATCGCCTTTTTTCACTTTGATTTTATAGTCAATGTATTTTCGTTTGTCACGATCTGTGACTGTTTTTTTGTCCGTTGGACTTTTCTTATCCGTTGGGGATTTTTTGTCTGTTGCTGGTCGTTTGGATGCAACTGGCTTTCTTCCAGCCGCAGTTGGACGTTTATCCGTTGATTGATTTCCTCTCGATGTTCCGCGTGTATTTCTCATAATTCAAGCAAAGATAGAGAAAAGTGTTCGGTATTCCTTTTAATCACTCTTTTTGCAAGCGTTTGATGTCAGAAATGAGTTGATTTACCTCTTTTTCAGAAGTGCCGTCATAATATCCACGAATTCTTAGTTGTTTGTCTACAAGCACAAAATTATTCGTGTGAATGAAATCGCTACCTGCATCTCCTAGGTTCTGTGCTTCGGCCGGTTTAAGGATAAAAAAGGATTTTCTTGCAAGTTCGTAAAGATCTTCTTTTTTACCAGTTAAAAAATGCCATTTTCCTGAAGTTGCTTGGTGACTCGTTGCGTATTTTTTCATTTGAGCCACATCATCCGTTTCCGGATCAACCGTATAACTAAATATTCGGACATCTTTGTCTGTTTTGAATGCCTCATTTACACGTTGCATTTGCTTATTCATAATCGGACAAATACTTTTACAGGTCGTGAAAAAATATTCTACAACAGCTATTTTTCCCTTCATATCATTCGTGGAAATTAGCTTAGCGTCTTGATTTTGAAAGGAAAATGATCCAATGTGATGTCCAAAGCCTAAACGAAGCATTTCCGGATCTACCATTTCTTCATTGACATCAATCGGATTAATGATTGGCAAAGCCTTTTCCTTTTTCGAACTTGTAAAATAATACGCAATTGGAATACAAACAAGTAAAAGTAGCCCTAAAAAGAAAATGCGTTTCATACCGACAAAGTTACGGTTTTTGCAAGGTATTTAATACGCGTATGACTTCTTTTTGACGTTCTTCCAAAGAACCTTTCAAGACGGTATAGGTCCATTGATTTTTGATTAATTCCGACTCATACAGAATAAACAATTCATCTCTGTTTGATGGATTTTCCCTTAACGGATCTGGCTCCCAAGGAATATCCGGAGCACATAGAAAATAATGTGTAAAGTGTTGTTTTTTATGTGCCTCAAGAATGTGCTGTGATGCCTGTTGAAATCGGTATTCAGACCATATTTTCAAGACCGTCATCTCCGTATCAGCAACGAACCGCGTTCCTTTTTTATCCCAATCTGAAAGTTGACCTGAAGTAATCAAGTCTAAATCATCTTGTATGTATGAGTCCTTTTGAGATAAATACGCTCTCGCAAACTCCTCGCTTAGTGGAAAATCATGAAATTCTGACAACCATTTTGCTAGTGTGGATTTCCCACACGATTCAGGTCCGGTGAATGCAATTCTCATGGAGTGACTGATTTTTTATTCCACTCTCGAAGACCATAAATTCCTAGTAGGAAATAAGCAACATATAGAATTGTTGTAGCATACAATTGAGCATTGAAATACAAAATGATGCACGCTAAATTGATAAACAACCAATAAAGCCAATTTGATTTTTCCTTTAGTACACCGAGAATGGTTGCAAACAAGGAAAACAAGGCAAGGAATACATCCAAAACGAATGTTTCTTTGTCAAAAAAATCGTGAATTGATCCCAGTTTAGACCATGCAATCAATCCGCCGCTTAATAAGATAATCTGAATGGCGAAGAGGTGATTTCTTCGTTTCCAAGATATCAAGGTAATCTCACCCTCTCGGTTCCAGGACCAAAAAGCGAAAACACTTAAGAGGACATAAGCAATTGAAAGAATAGATTGCGCGGGTAAATTGGACTGATAAAAAACAAAAATATATATGAACGAACTGATCCCACCGGACAACCAGGCCCATTTGTTTTTTTTAGCAACAAGAAACAAGTAAATAGCTCCGGCTGCAGCAGCAGTCCATTCTAGAAGCGGGTTGATCTTTTCCATACCTACAAAAGAGGCTTTTTAAGAACTTTTTTCATCTAAAAATTTAAGGTTATTGCATATAACACTAACGAATGACCATGACCTTTCCGACTTTTCGATCTCTCCCATCGAAATTAGTTGCTGTCCAGATAAAATAAACACCTGTCGGAACTTTTTCACCGTTTAAGTTTTGTGCGTTCCAGGTAGCAGTACCACCATTTGATGTTGTTCGGTATATCAAGTTTCCAGCAACATCCGTTACTTTCACATCAGAATCATAGCGGATACCTTGAATGGTCACAGGTCCAAAATAATTCGGTTTGACCGGATTTGGAAAGACAACTACATTGGAATATTCCGGATCTTCATACGTTGCATTTGTGCGGTAAGAAACGAGTCCTTTATCCGTTACAATGAACAATTCTCCCGTATCTTGATTTAATTGGAGATCAAAAATTGTATTGGAAATTATCGGAGAATTATCTGTCGTAAATTGCTCAATTATTTCGGATCCATCAGCAGATAAGAGGATAAGTCCTCCATTCGCCGTTGCCATCCACTTACGGTTTCCACCATCAATTTCTATATCTGTAATGTGTGTTTTACCAAGGACATATTCCCCATTTCCTTCAAAATTCACTTTGATTTGCTGCGCATTATAATCACCAGGTTGCGCATCAAATGCTGCGGATGAATTATATAAAATGGCGAAACCTGTTTCAGTACCAATCCACAATTCACCGTCAAAATCAGCCGCTAATGCGGTCACTGCTGTGGAAGGTAAATTACCACTAAATTCTCCTTCGTCTAATGAAATAACCTTGTCGTCACTTGGGTCTGAAATTGTTCCATTGTGATTGTATCCAATGATTCCATCTGATTTGGTTGCGAACCAAATAATTTCGTCAAAATCCTGAATCATTTTTGTGGTAAACTTATTCTTTCCATTTGGTCCGCAATCAAAACTAAACCATTCTCCTGCATTATCGCGGACAGTTAACGGATTTTCAGAATAACCATTTAAGGCCCACAAGTTACTTCGTTTATCAAATAATACATCCGAAACAAGGCTCCATCCATTGCCGATGCTCGTTGGTTTTATTGGGGAATTTGCACCATTAAATACAAGCGTATCGGTTGCATTCATCAATGTCAAGGGCAAATAGGAATAGGTACTCATCGCCACTTCGGATGTGTCATTTGGATTAATCGCAACATCGATAAAATCCCACAGGTCCGATTGGGGCCATTGCGTCACATTCGTAACGTTTTTTAAATCCCAATGAGAATTTTGAAAAAAATGAACACCATTTCTCGTGAATCCTGGTAAATTATCATTTAATCGTCCGGAGGCAATCGCCAGTTTTCCTTTTTGTGCATCCATCGCATAAAACTGGTTGTTTTTAGAGCCTTCGATTGGGTATGTTTTGTAAGCGATTTCAGTTGGATACATCACTAAACCGTATTTCAAATCTGCAGACCACAAACCAGATTGATTTCGTGCCGTTCGAGAAGAAGAGAACCATAAGCTAAAGTTTCCAGCACCATACGATTCCGGAATTTGCAAGTTGTCATTATAGAGGTTAATCACCCCATCAATATTTACAGATAGGTAATTATCTACGACATTTATTGAGTTAATTTCAACAGAAAAAGGCATGGTTGTTACCAATTCTAAATCAGAAGCATTTAAGCGATAAACTGAATCTGTCCCATAATCTTCCGATTTTTTTAACACGACGATGCGATTGTTGAACAATTCCATTTCAGTGTATTTATTCGCTGTTTGATATGGAAGGCGGATATCCCTTACCCATTGTGAATAATCAGGTAAAATTGGGTTGGGCAAATAGCCTTTGAAAAGCTGTGTGGGAGTCAGTGCATAGATGGTATCTTGATAGATCGTTACATCGACAATTCGTTCGATGGAATTCGTAGGATAAAACGTTTCCTTTACTTCGTCTTTAGTTGCATCAAGTTGTACAATTGAAAAGTCATTCGCAGCATACACATATGGACCATTTCTTTCAAAGCGGTTAATGCGTTTAGAAACGGATAGCTGGGCTAATTTAATTGCGGGAATATTGGTTACCTGACCGTTTTGATACTTATCTATGTTTCCATTTGTGTAGCCGATGTAAACAGCATTTTGTACCTCATCGTAGTAAAGGCATGAAATTTCAATATCCGATAAGCCATTTAGAGCCGTTAAAAGTCTGTGTTCTTCTGTCGCTATTGAATAAATCGACATCCCGTTTTCATATGCTGTAAATACTTCATTCTCTGAGGCTACCACATCTATCGCTTTCGAAGTGGCCACATGGAGTTTCCAAGTCCCCATGCCAATCTGGGCCTTTAAAACAAAGGTGGAAAGGCAAAGGAGTAATAGGATGGTCCGTTTCATAATGTCCGTATAACGCAGTTTTACTAATTAAATTGGCTCATTCGATGAATATTTTATTCATAAAGTTCGCAAATCGTATAGATAGATGTTTCCCTTTTGAAAAATCGGTTTAATCAAGAATTGCTCCCAGTCCTTGTTCGGCTCCCAATTTGGTTCATGGATAACTAACGCAAAGTTAGCGCCTTTTCGAATAAATTGTATGATTTGATTCGTTTCATCGTTGAAAGGTTGGTGAAAGCTATATTGCGTAAATCCAACTCTTTTTAACGTGTACAATTGAATATTAGGAGAAGGGTCCGTTAAACAAAGAATGGTGTCGTTATGGGGAATTATTTGTTGAAGTTCTTTGGCACATGTTTGCAATTGCCCGAGGTGCTCACGGTGATAAAAATGAAAATAACCCCAATTTCCTTTCACATATTGACTGACAAACGGGGTGTTTTTCGTTAGTATATTTTCTTTTCCAAAGGACCAATGAGCTAAGGATATTGCTTGTAAAAAAACAAGGGCAATCCATGTGGAAAAGACAATGCGTCGTTTTTTTTCAGAGCGGTTGATTAGACTACCATATTGAATCAATACATAGAAAAGTACCAACGGGAAAAATAACATTTCAATTAGGTAATAATCATGAACATCAAAGACCCAGAACCAAAGGATGAAATAAGCCACCAAACCTAAACCTCCCATGATCATTACGTAAATGACATATGGCTCGATCCATTTTTTCCTTGCGGCATAAAGGAAAAACAGCGTTGCTAAAATCAACATGCTTGGATGGTACAATCCTGGTAACATGTGTTTCCAAAATTGCTGCCAGATAGCTTTTCTTGTTTCTGCATCCACTTCCCAAATTGGTCGAACTGTTGTCGAAAACAAATCTGAACCGACTTTTTCGTTGTACCGAATGGCATAAGAATACCAAAGGTAAGTAGTCACTAAAATGAAAAGAAAGGACAAGAGGAAAGAGAACCAAAAGTAAGCTTGAGCTTTAAATGACTGGCCTTGTTTTATGAGTACGAAGAAAAAGTAAGCACCGCCAAATGAGAGTAAACAAATCAATGCAGTAATTTTAATTAAAACGGCAAGGGCGAAAAACAAGGTGAGGAAGCCCAACCAAAACACTTGTTTCGAACGAATAAATTTAAAAGTTCCATAGGCTCCCAATAGCACAAATGCAAAGGCGTAAACATTCGGTAATATGGAATCAGCATAAAATATCAAAACAGGAGAACTTGCCATCAAAAAGACAAATAGTAGGGCTTTTCTTTTGTGTTGGAAGAGAAATTCCATGACCTCACTAAACAAGGAAATGGCAATAAAAAGAATAGAAATAGAAAGTGCCTTTGACATCCATTCGTGATGACCAAAAACCTGCCATAATTTTCCGAGAATAAAGTATATAATTGGGAATTCTGCAGCAGCATTTCTTGTTCCATTTGCTGAAATCCATTGTGTTTGAGGTTCTAAAAAAGGAGCACCCTTTGCATAATTATAGGCGATGGAAAGAGAATCTGTTTTTCGCCATTCATGAATGGGAAGAATGCCGTCAAAAAAATGATCGAATACACCATACAGCGAAAAAAGCACCATGAGTAAAAGCAGCGCTTGATACTTTATAGGCAAATTTCGTAGTGCGTTGATCATCAGTCTAATTCTTTTTCAGTAATCAGATAAAGTGGACGATTTTTACTCTGAATAAATAATTTACCGAGGTAAATTCCAACGATTCCAATCATGATTAATTGAATGCCTCCAATAAATAAAATCGAAGCAATGATGGAAGTCCATCCCGTAATTGCTTCATTTGTAAACGCCGCGATGTAAATGGCATACATTCCATATAAAAAGGCTAAAAGCGCAAAAAACAATCCGGCATAAATAGAAAAATAGAGTGGTTTTGCGCTGGAAGACGTGATTCCAGTCAATGCAAAGCGGAGCATTTTTGAAAAAGAGTACTTTGTTTGTCCGGAAACACGTGCATGAGGGGTGTATGGTATTCCGATTTGTTTAAATCCAAGTGATGGAATAATTCCCCTCAAAAACAAATGAGATTCCGTATATTTTTTGAGCGCATCCACTACTTTGCGGTCCAATAAACGAAAATCAGCTGTTCCTTCCTCCATGGGAATCTCAGCTAGTTTATTTGTCAGACGGTAAAATCCTTTTGATGTCCATTTCTTCAATAAAGGAACTTTTTGATCATCCTTGCGAATGGTATACACCACTTCAAATCCAGCCTTCCATTTTTCGAAAAGCGTTGGAATGAGTTCTGGTGGGTGCTGTAAATCGGCATCCATACTTATAACTGCTGCACCTTTCGCATGGTCGAGTCCAGCTTTCAGTGCATTTTGGTGTCCGAAATTTCGGCTTAATTGAATGAATTTAACGCGGCTATCAGTTGCACGCAGCTCTTGTATGCGGAGTAATGATTGATCAGAACTCCCATCATCCACGAAGACAAACTCAAAATTAGACACTTGAATCTCGTTCATAACGGCCAACAAACGTTGATACATTGGAACGATGTTCCCTTCTTCGTTGCAAGTGGGAATTACGATTGAAAGTTCAATATGCTCTGATTTATTCAGCATGTAGAGCGAAGTTACACAATTATCTTCATGTATCCTTGTTGTACTTGGATCTTGCAGACAAAATCGATTGCTTTTAGTATATTTGCGCAAAGCATTAAAAATGTCAGAACAAAATCGAATTTCCACGAATAAAGCGCCCAAGCCAGTTGGATTGTATCCGCATGCACGTCGCGTAGGAAACCTACTTTTTTTATCAGGTGTTGGTCCAAGAGTTGCCGGTTCCGATGATACAGATTCAGCAGTGCCTGGATTGAAATTAGATAAAAACGGAAATTTCATTGAGTTCGATTTCGAAGCGCAATGCAGAAGTGTTTTTGACAACGTTCGCATCATCCTTGAAGAATCTGGTTCTAGTTGGAATCAACTTGTAGATGTAACCGTGTTTTTAGTGCACATGAAACGTGATTTTCACGTATACAATCGTGTTTATGCGGAGTATTTCAAAGACAATTTACCTTGTCGAACAACGGTTGAAATTAACTCTTTACCCACTCCAATTGCGATAGAACTTAAATGTATCGCAACAATTGACTAATTCTTGACTTTTAAAAATAATTTATGACTGCATTTATCATCCGTATTGTTTTAGCTGTAGTTGCTACTGGATTCAACGTTTACCTATTTACCACTGGACATTGGGGCTGGGGAATTACCTTCATTTTCGTTACTGCTTTAATCATTCTTTCCTTTTTTAGAAACGAAAATGTGTTGTTAGCTTTAAATCAAATGCGTGTTGGGAATACCGACAAAGCGAAGAAATACATTGACAAAATTTCACATCCCGAATACTTGCCAAAGAAACAACATGCGTATGTACTGTTTTTAAAAGCCGTGATGGGCGGACAAGAAATGGGCTTTGCGAATAGCGAGAAATTGTTGAGAAGAGCGATGGAGCTTGGCTTGAGAACGGGTGAAGATAACGCTGTGGCTCGAATGCACTTAGCAGGAATCTGCGCGCAAACTGGAAGAAAAAACGAAGCTGTTGCCTTATTAGCAGAAGCAAAAAAATTAGATAAAAACGGAATGATGCGCGACCAAATCAAAACGATGCAAGGTCAATTACAGATGGCGCCATCAAAAAACCAAATGCGCCAGGCTCAAATGATGGGTGGACGTAGGAAAACGCCTAAAATGCGCTAATTGATGAGTGAAATACCAAGAATTTATGCCGAACCATGGGCAGATTACGAACTATTAGATGCGGGTGGTGGCAAGAAGTTGGAACGATGGGGTAAAATCATCACGATTCGTCCAGAAGTTCAAGCCTATTTCCATAGTGGCATGCCTTTTACGGAATGGAGAAATCTCGCTCATTGGGAATTCATTGAAGGAAAGGGTCAACAAGGAAAATGGAAATGTTTGAAGAAAGATGTTCCCAGTGAATGGACCATCAAATACAAGCGTTTAAACTTTACTTTATCACTAACGAAATTCAAGCATATTGGTTTATTTCCCGAGCAGGAAGTAAATTGGCGCTTTATTGAAGAACATATTTCAGCTGACGATCGTTTTTTAAATCTTTTCGCCTATACAGGCGCAGCATCGTGCATGGCACGTTTGAAAGGTGCTGATACTTTTCATGTGGACTCTGCAAAATCAACTTTGAATTGGGCAAAAAGAAATATGGAAGAATGCAAATTACTAAACATCAAGTGGGTGCACGAAGATGCGTTAAAATTTGCCGCACGTGAAGTCAAACGTGAAAACAAATACAAAGGAATCATCATGGATCCACCTGCATGGGGAATTGGTGCAAGTGGCGAAAAATGGAAATTAGAAGATAAAATCGATGAATTAATGATGACTGCTTCGAGTTTGTTGGCAGATGATGGCTTCCTGATTATGAATACCTATTCGCCAACTGTTGACACAGACTTTCTCACAGAGTTAATCGATATTTATTTCCCAACTAAAAAGAGTTCAATATCCCAACTATACATGGAGTCCAAGACTGAAAAAACCATGTATTTCGGTGAATTAGTTCGGATTCAATAAGTTTTTCTTACAGTAAATCGTTCGCAAGGTTAGCCAATTCAGATCGTTCACCTTTCTCTAATTTTATATGAGCAAAAAGTGACTCGCCTTTTAAACGGTCGATCAAATAGGCCAATCCATTACTGTTTTCATCCAAATATGGCGTATCAATTTGATGCACATCTCCCGTAAATACAATTTTGGTGTTTTCACCAGCACGTGTAATGATTGTTTTCACTTCATGAGGTGTTAAATTCTGTGCTTCATCGATGATAAACATGATATTAGAAAGACTTCTTCCACGGATGAATGCAAGGGGCGTAATGATGATTTTCCCTGAATCCTGCATCTCCATAATGGCTTTGTGTTTCTTTTCATTTTCACCAAACTGAGACTTAATAAACTTTAGATTATCCCAAAGAGGCTCCATGTAAGGTCCAATTTTATCATTTGCATCGCCAGGTAAGAATCCAATTTCCTTATTCGAAAGCGGTACAATTGGACGCGCCAATATCACTTGATTATATAATTTTTGTTGTTCTAAAGCCGCCGCCAAAGCGAGTAATGTTTTTCCTGTTCCCGCCACACCTTGTAATGCCACCAATTTAATGTCATTATTTAATAAGGCATGAAAAGCAAATGCTTGCTCCGCGTTTTTTGGTTTAATTCCGTAAATGAATTCCTTTTCAATTCGGTCAACACGATCTGTTAAGTGGTTGTAAAAAGCCAGTGCCGAGGTTTTTCCGTTTTTCAGAATATAGTATCCGTTCACCTCCTTTTTTTCACCTAGGTTCCCATCTTCTGGAACACTTCCTTTGGTAAAGATTTCACGAATGTAAGTCGATTCTAGTCCTTCGATATTGTAGGTGCTTGAGGCCTGAATTTCGTCCGAGTGAACCTTTCCAGTTTGATAATCTTCCGCAACCAGGCCTAGGGCTTTAGACTTAATTCGGAGGTTGATGTCCTTGGTAACGAGAATCACTGATTTACGTTTTTCTTTTTCTTTTAAGAAAAGAGCCGAATTGATGATTTTATGATCGTTTTTATAGGCCCCATAAATTTCTTCTGCATTTAATTGAGCGGGAGAATGTTCCATGATGATCTTAAAATTACCCAATCCAGGACCAAGTGGAATCCACTCTTGCAAGGAACCGTTTCCAGAAAGTCTATCAATAAACCGGATCACCTCTCTTGCAGAGAAGTTTTTAGTGTCATTGCCTACTTTAAACTTATCTAGTTCTTCCAAAACCGTGATTGGAATAGCGACATTGTGCTCATCAAAATTTGAGATGGAATCGAAGTCGTGCAATAACACGGAAGTGTCTAAGACGAAGATTTTTTGAGATTTAGCCATTCGTTTTTTCTTTGAAAGTACTTTTTTTTCAATTTCAAAGAAAGGATTCGAATGTTAAATAATAAATAATTATTTTGAGAATAGCGCTTTTAACGCTTTGTTGAGGGATTCGAATTTGAATTCAAATCCAGCATTTTTTATTTTATCGTTGGAAACGCGTAGGTCCGAAAGGACAAGCATGGAACGTTCACCAAGTATGAACTTAAGGATGCCACTCGGCACAGCCGGTAAAAAGAAAGGACGGTGCATGTACTTGGCGATTCCTTTCATCATGGTGCGGTTTGTGTCACAATGAGCAACAGCATTATAGGTTCCTTCTAATTTCTGATCAATCCCAAATAAAACCATTCGACATAAGTCATCAACATGAATCCAAGGATGGTATTGGTTCCCCGTTCCCAAAGGAGATCCTAAACCGAATTTTATTGGTCCTTTCATCGCATTGAGCGAACCACCTCTATTAGAGAGAACCATAGCGATTCGCAACTTCATGTATGGACAAATCCCTTGAAAACAGTCGCTTGCAGTTTCCCAGTCACGAACAAGGGTGCTGAGAAAATCAGTGCCGTAGTGATCCGTTTCTTGAAACACTTTTTGTTCGCTTACATCATAACAATTTACTCCTGATGCACCGATGTAATAGGTTAATTTGGGCATTTTAGCAGCAATTTCACTCAAAAACGCTGTTGATTGAACGCGAGAATCGATGAGTTCCTTTTTGCGAGCGCTGGTCCAATTTTTATCGCCAATATTCGCCCCGGCAAGGTTTACTAATATATGAATACGGTCCAAATGTTTATCGTCAACCTTTTTTAATTTCGGATCCCATTGAATGTATCCTTGCTTTCCAGCATTTCGTGAGAGTTTATATACGGAGTATCCACGTTCTTTGAGCATTTTGGTTAATTGTTTCCCAATGAGACCAGATCCACCTGCAATTAAAACGGTTTTAGTTGTGTCCATATTACTTACAGTCTTGTTTCAATTTCAACAACTCCTCGCCATTTATATCCGAATAAGCCTCACACATTTTGTTCTTAGAAGTAATCAACTTCTTTAAAGTAGTCGTATCTCTTTTTGTTGCCTTTAAATGCCAAACTTTCTCCGTCAAAGAATTTACTTCTTCACTTTTTTTCATGCAGGAACAGAACTTTTCATCCGTTCTGTGACAAGAAACAAGGACAAGCGTTAGTAGGGATAAAAAAATACTTTTTTGATTCATTTCAACCATATAATTTGAGAATCAAATGTAGTATTTATTCAACTAAATCTATTAACTTCGAGCAACTCTTTCATGCATAAATACCATCTGATACTCGCACTTACGTTCCTTTTTCCTTTTTTTGGAAGTTCACAAGACTGTGTCTCTTATTTTCGTTACACAAAAGATGAAATTAGTCAGGTGAAATTATGTCCAGAAGCCATGAAAGCGGACATGAAACAATTACATGAGCACATCCTTGAAACGCATCCAAATCCAAGTTTGTATTGTGGCGTTGAAGCCTTTGTTACAGCCTATAAAAAAGCATTAGCATCCTGTTCTAGTGAGAAAACAATGCTTGAATTTCTACAAATTGTTACAGGTTATTTGGGGGTGATGAAAGATTCCCATACCAATTTAAATCCGAGAGATTTCTTATATTTTGGTCCAAAAGACCGTGCAGTTCTCCCTTTTTTCGTCGTGCGCATTAACGGTCATTTCTACTTACACAGCATCTATAAAAATGACATTCCCGTTGGGAGTGAAATTCTTCAAGTTGATTCTTACAGCATTGATAGTTTATTTACTATTAGTAAAGGATTGAGTTTTACAGAAGGAAACGCCGAGAAAGCAAGAGAAGAAATTGCGGAAGGAATGATAGGAGCAACGTTCAATTTACTCCACCGTGCGAATATTTCTGATGTCGCGAACTTTAAAATTGTCGATTTAACTGGGGATACGACTGATGTAAAGGCGCATTATGTAAAATCCTCACATTATTTGAAAGACCGAGGGGCAAAAAGACAAGGTCCGATTCACTATTTTATTGATAAGGATAATCGTTGCCTGTTAACGATTGAGTCATTTGATAACATTACGCTCAAAAGGTTTAAAAAACAAATCGATGCCTGTTTTAGTGAAATTAAGCGAAAAAATGTTCAGGAAATATATATTGATTTACGTGACAATTTAGGCGGAATGCTGCGTGCACAGGAGTATGTTTTAAGTTACTTGAATCAAAACGGGACATCTTTACAAATGAATTACTTGTACAAACGAAGCCATTTCGATCGTTTTGCCTCCCTTCCATTCTACCAGGAATGGCAATTCATGAACCGAGCTGAACGTGTTTATCCAAACGGATTAATTAGTCAAGAGTATGATTTTTACAAATCCCCGTTAGGAACTACACGAACAATTTTATACGATTACACACCGAAAAATAATCTTAATTATCGTTACAAAGGTAAATGCACATTGATTACCAATGGATCCTCCATGTCCGCCTCTGTTTTATTTGCGGGTTGGTTTAAAAGCAACAATAGAGGAGAAATTATAGGGACACAATGTATGGGTGGTATTGGCGGCACTTTTGGAAACAGCGCACCCTATTTATTGGATCATTCAAACATTCACCTGATGGTTTCCACATTAAAATTTACACCAAAGGCGCTTTCACAGATAGAATTAAATCCAATAGAACCCGACCAAGTTATTTCGATCAACCTTCAGCAATTGATCAAACAACAAGATCCAGTTTTAGAATATTTGAATATTCGAAAAGATTCAAAAAAGAAAGTAAAGTAATATAACGATTGCGTATCGTAATAATTTACCGATAGCGAAAAACAAGAACGTTAACACTTTAGGCGCTCGAAAGAAACCAAGCACGACCCCGATCAGGTCACCGATTAAAGGAAGCCAAGAAAATAAAGCGAGCCAGACGCCATATTTATGAACGCGTTCCTTCCATTGTTCAATTTGCGTGATTGTTACCTTTATTTTCTTTAACCAGATTGGCTTGGCAAGGTAACCAATGTAATAATTCAGGATTGCCCCAAGTGTATTTCCGGTCGAAGCGACTACTAAACATATAAGTGGGTCGTAATGATAGGCAAGCATTCCGAGCAAAAATGCTTCTGAAGCAACAGGGATTATGGTAGCAGCAAAAAAAGCGCTTAAAAATAACCCTACATACCCTATTTCGAATTCCCACATAACAAAAAAAGGCCGGTTAGACCGGCCTTTCAAGATTTTAACTCATTATTTATTTTTTAACGAATTTTTTTGTCAATACCGTTCCGTTAGAAGTAATATTTACAAAGTAAACTCCGCTATTCCATTTTGTTGATTCAAGAACGACATTGTGAGTTCCTGCCAACAATTGGTTCATCGTTGAATTCTGAACTTCTTTACCCGTAACATCCAAAACAGTAACAGTTACATCCGAAGCATTCAATAACTCAAATTGCAAAGAAGCAACACCGTTTGATGGATTTGGCATAATCACCGCTTGTTGTACTTGTTCGATTTCTTCTGTACCTAAAACTGGATCAAAATTCAAACGAACATAAGGAGTTGATGTTTGATAAAACAATGTTGACGTTGTGATATCATTACCATCCAATAAGAAAGATGTTTGCGCTGGCGAAGTTCCTGCATTTGACACTTTCAAACCACTTGTATAAGAACCGACAACAGCTAAATAGGTTGTTCCTGCAGTAACATTTACATAAGGCTCAAGTTCCACGACCAAATTCGTGTTTAAGTTACTAGCTGCTAACACTAATGGTGCAGATTCTGATTCATATACAAAGTCTCCTGATACTGGATCAATAGAGTATAATTTTGTGTAGATCTCTGTTCCAACTGTCGCGCCGCTTGTTCCATTTGGAAGACGAACGTTGATTGCTTTTAACAATGCGTCTTGGTAAATATCATATAAGTTTCCTGTTTCGAAACCACTTGTTCCATTAGATGTGCTTCCAGAAACAACATTGTTATCACGTGCGTAAATGAAGTTAGATACATTAAATGTGATATCAGACAATTGATTGTTAGAAGTTACATCGTCAGTAGAATCTGAGGTAATATTACGTGTTACTGTATATGAACCCACTGTAGCAGCTGGCGTGAATTGGGTAGCGACAGATACATTCATGGTATCTAACGATACAATTGAAACTGGCGCACTTGAGCCAACAAAAGCACCACTGTTAACATTCACATTTAATTTCACATTCGACTGATTGTTCACACCACCATTGAAGATGTCAGCAGAGAAATCAATTGGAGCAACTTGTGCCGTTGGGATTTGGTAGTAATGAAGTCCAACTGAACCCCAATCTGAACCAGTTACAGCAAGGTCGTTTGTTGGATTTGTCACCAATTTCACGTCATCAATGTACCAACCATATGTGATCCATACATTTGGATTCGTAGCAGATGAAGGATAGTTTGTTGTCCATTGGAAACGGATCCAAAGTTGACTTGGGGCACCTGTTAAGAATGGTGCCAAATTCAAAGATTTTGAATCTGGATTCGTGTATGCAGAACCACCAGCAGCAGATAAAACAGATTTATCTAAGTTATCTCCAACAGAAACCCAAGTTGTTCCGTCGGTACTAATCAACATTTCTTGCAAGTCGTTGAAACGCGCACCGTATTGTTTAAATTGCAATGAGATTTGATTTGAACCACCTAGCGCAGCAACATCAATTGGAGTTGCAGTTGTCATTGTATAAACAACATTCAACGCTTGAGAAGCAGGAGAAGCAGTTGGATCACCGTTTACTAATTCCGCATAGTTTCCACCTGATGTTGAGTTAATCCCTGATGATGCCCACCATCCGTCAGATGCACTATTGATATTCCAACCAAAGTCGATTCCTGTTTGACCATTATTGTCTATTGTCCAGTTTGCTGGAGTAGAAAAGTCATCAGACCAAATGGTAACACCTAGTGCTTTTTCAGTTGGTTGAATTGCTCCAGCATGAATTGGTGCTTTTACCAAATCTTGGAACGTTGCTAATTTAGGTGCTTTTTGTGCAAGCGCCATCGCAGAAGAGGCAATCACAACAGCAGAGAGTAAAACTTTTTTCATTTTGTAAGGGTTTTTCTTGTTATCAAATATACAAACTATTTCCTATCCTTCAAAAAAGGAAGTTGAATACGTAAATTTTGAATTTCAGACTTTGAGAGTATTACTGTTTGAGCAGATTCTTGGTCATTTAATTCAATTACTGTTTCGCCGAGTCCGTTGTAGATTGCCGATGAACCTGAATACGTTAGATTATTCCCATCAATTCCTGTGCGATTCACACCAATTGTATAACATTGGTTCTCTATTGCACGCGCTCGAAGTAAGGTGTTCCAATGCAACACGCGCTTATTGGGCCAATTCGCCACATATAAGAGCACATCGTAAGCTGCTTCTCCGGATGCTTCAATTCGATTGCGAATCAGTTCAGGAAAGCGCAAATCATAACATATCTGTAAATTGAATTTCCAGTCTTTGAAGTCAACTATTGTCTCGGTAGTGCCTTCAGTGAAAACCTTGTCCTCTCCGCCTAAACCAAATGAGCGACGTTTATCGTAATGAGTTACGTTCGATGAAGGCTCAACAAACACCCCGCGATTGAAAAAATGCCCATTTTCACGAACCATGAAAGAAGTATAAATTGCTGCATTTAATTTTGATGACCAATTTCTTAAAAAAGAAAGCGCTTCATTATTGTTCCATTCTGATGCAAAGTTGGTATTCATTGAAAAACCGGTGTGAAACATTTCTGGTAAAACGATGACATCAGTTTCTGGAAGGTTTTGCAATAAATGTTCTATCCGTTCATAATTAGCGGAAATATTTTCCCAAATTTGGTCGAATTGAACAATCGTTATTCTTAAATCGAACATAATCTTTCGGCGGCTTTACGTAACGTTTCATTATCTTTTGCAAAACAAAAACGAATTAATTTTCGATCTGTGCCATCCGCGTTAAAAACAGACAGTGGTATGCTTGCTACTCCGATTTCTTTGGTCATTTTGATGGCAAAATCCACATCTGATTCATTGGATATCTCCTTAAAAGATGCCACTTGAAAATAAGAACCTTCAGAAGGCAATAGTTGAAATCGACTTTTTCTTAATAATGATTGAAAGAAATCACGTTTTTCTTGATAGAATGGACCGAGTTCAGATAGGTCTTTCTGAGGTAAATAGGCAGCTAACGTGGCTTGGGATGGACTATTCACACAAAAAACCAAAAACTGATGCACCTTTTGAATTTCCTTCATTATTGCTGGTGGAGCAACTAAATATCCGATTTTCCACCCTGTGATATGAAAAGTTTTACCAAAAGAGGAAACAATAATTGCCCGTTCTTTTAGTCCATCAATCTGATGAGCTGAAATGTGTTTTTTTTCAAAAGTGATAAATTCATACACTTCATCAGAAAGTACATATAGATTTGGGAAATCATTTAAAAGTGCTTGCAATTCACGGAAATCATCCATATTCCATATGCGTCCACTCGGATTATGAGGATTGTTCGTGATAATTAATCGTGTATTCTTGTTAACAGAAGAACGAATACGTTCCCAATCGGGTAAGAAATCTTCAGTTAATGGAATTCTCACTGCTTTTGCATTTGAGAGGATTACTGGACTTTCGTAGCAATCGTAACTTGGATCCAAGATGATTACTTCTTCACCTGGATGAACGAGGGCTTGGATTGTTGCAAAAATCGCTTGGGTTGCTCCTGCGGTAATCAAAACATCTGATTCGTGGATTTCCACACTGTAATGTTCTTTCACTTTAAGAGAAATTTCTTGACGAAGCTTAGGTAATCCCGCCATAGGAGAATACTGATGAACATTTAAAGATGCTTGTTCCTTAAAAATGTTCAATAATCGTTCTTCTACAGGAAAATTAGGAAAACCTTGAGATAGGTTATATGCATTATATTCAGCTGCCAAAGAAGACATGACTGAGAATATTGTTGTTCCTACATTTGGTAACTTGGATTTCACTTAGCTTATCACTAAACTTAACAGAACGGTGAATATAACGTTAACATGAATCTTACAGCGACAATTACTTATTATCTCCAGTAGAGATGCTAAGGCTTTTCACCATAAATTCAGTACGACGATTCAATTGATTGTCGCTAATGGAACAATTAGATTTTTTAATTCCTTCACATGGACAATCAACTTTAAGGGTAGATTCACCATAGCCTTTGAAAGAGATTCTTTCCGGCATGGATATACGTGCCTTTATGTAATTAGCAGCTGAAATAGCTCTTCGGTTAGATAGGTCAAGGTTGTAAATACTTGGGCCTCGACAATCCGTATGAGAACCAAGTTCAAGCTCAATCTTTTCATGTTTGTTCATGAAAACAATTACTTTATCCAATTCAATGATTGCATCTGCGCGTAAATCTGCTTTATCAAAATCGTAATAAATCGTTTTTAAACCAAGCAAATCATTCAGGATTAGATCATCTTTAAGCGGAGTTAAGTTTAAATCAACCAAACTAGCCACACTTATTTTGTTTGAATCTACAGGTGTGAAAGTGAAAGATACATCTTTTGAAATATATCCTTCTTTCTCCAATGAAACAGTAAGTTTCATTGGTTTTCCAATAGATAAACTATCCATTTTCTGCAAGAAATGCCCGTATTCATCCGTTGATCCTTTAAACAAAATTTGACCCGTTGAATCATCTATGATTTTAAGGTTTACGGAAGCAAGATCTTTCAATGTTTCATTGTCTTTCACAACATATGTTAGATTAACATCTGTAAACATATCGACAAAACGGAATTCAAAAACATCATCCGTTGATCCATTCGTTGCTCTATTAGAAGTCAGGTAACCTGTCTTTTCATCTAAGAACATGATGGCAAGATCGTCAAATTTTGAGTTTAACTTTTCTCCTAAATTCTTCACTTCCATGTTTTCCAAAACAAAAAGATCATAACCGCCTAATGTATTAAATGCATTAGACGTGAAATAAACTTTATTGTTCATGACATAGGGAAAACAATCGTGACCTGCTGAATTAACATTACGAACCGATTCCTTTACGCCGAATTTTTTTCCGTCAAAACTTGCGCGGTAAATATCCATTCCACCTGCACCTCCAGGCATATCTGAAACAAAATACAAGGTGTTATTCTTTTCATCATAGAATGGATGAGTAACATTGTACTTATCATCATTAAAGGGAACTGCTACTGGTTTACTCCATTCTCCTTTATCGTTTTTAACGGAATAATGAATCGTTAATTTTTCGTATTCGTTCGATCCAAAATTATTTGTGAAAAACAACAAATTTCCTGCCGCATTTGCACTAATCGGACCATCATAATAACACGAATTTACATTCAATAATCCCTTTGTCTCTTCACTTAAAAGTTTTGCATCTTTTGTTTTACAACCTTCAACCTCGTATAAATCCGAATATGGTTTTTTTGTAAACGGGTCCATCATGATATCCTCACATGGATCTTTTGACGCAGACAATACATACAATTTATCCCCTATTTTTCTCGTTCCAAAATCATCAAACGATGTGTTGAAACATGCAGGAGTTAATTGTACGTCTTGTTGAGCTAAAAGATTACCCGTAGCAAGTAAAACAAGAAAAGTGATTAAAACAAAACGCATCAGCTAGTATCTATTTATCAGTTGAAGAAACGAGGTCCTTGACAACGACTTGGGTTATTATTAAATTTCCAACGCAAAGCAATCTCATGGGATTGAACAGTTGCTTTGTTCATGTTAGATGTTGGGAATGAATAGGAATAACCAAGGTAAAAACGATTGTTAATATCGTAACCTACTATCGCTCCTATTGAACTTTTCAACTGATAGCTAATTCCGAAATCTAAGCCCATTTTATGAGTCATGATTGCATTTAAGTCAACAGTCCAAGGTAAACCTTCCATGTAACGCGCCACAACATTCGGGCGTAATTGCCACATTGGATTGATTGTTACCGTTCCACCCATGTAACCTACGTAACCACCTTTTGCATCAACATACAAGTTTGTATTTCTATTTTTAAATACCGTTTGTCCAACGCGAGGTTGAGAAAAACCAAGATAAAAATTCTTGTGGTATAATAAAACACCCCAACCTGCATTAAACGTCAAACCAGTTGATAAATTGGTTAACATATCTGGATCAAATGGCTGTGTGATATCCAATTCTGTCAAATTAACTGAAGTGTTACCAGCGATTGCACGTAAGCCTAAGGACAACTTCCAAGCATTATTCAATTTTAAATGATATGCACCATTTACTGCAAATTGAGTAGTGCTAACAGGACCTAATTCATCTTGTAACAATGTTCCTCCGAGTCCAAAATTCTTCAATAAATTGAAATTTCCTGAAAGCGTCATGGTTTTTGGCGCACCTTTAAATCCTCCCCATTGTGCATTTGCCAATGTTGAAACATCATTGTAAGAGTTTGCACCAGCCTGTGCCGGGTTCAGCATCAACGCATTGAACTGATTTTGTCTGTAGTTTGGATCTTGTCCTAGCGCTTGAAATGAAGCTACTACGATTCCCAATGCGACGATTATGCTATTTGTCTTTTTCATATCAATTGTTATCTATGAATGTTATTTTTGAACGCGGTTGATGTATACATATCCATTCACAACTAATCCGTTGTCGAATGTGAAAATGTAATAATAAGTACCATCTGGAACTTGTTTTCCTGAACTCAATAAAGTACCATCCCAATCATTATTGTATTCTGCACTTTCGTACACTTTCGTTCCGTAGCGACTATAGATCGTAACCTGACGTGTTTTGTATCCTTCAATACCTGGGATAACAAAATTATCATTGAATCCATTTGCATTAGGAGTAAACGCTTCTGGAATAACTGGACCACAAAGATCTGTATCTAAGAAATCATACACACCATCATTGTCACAATCTTGACCTGATTCACCAAGCCCACCGAAGTCCCATTCGAAATCATCACTAACTCCATCACCATCGCTGTCTGTATCTAAATAGTTAGAAACTCCGTCACCGTCGATGTCATCTGTTCCTTCTACACTTGTTAGAATACCATCTCCATCATCATCAGGATCTAGACTGTTTGGAATTCCGTCTCCATCTGTATCACCTACTACTTCGTTAGCATCATTGATTCCGTCGCCGTCATCATCCATGTCACAAGCATTAAGCATTCCATCATTATCCGTGTCCGTTCCTGATGTTACAACTGTAATTACGATTGTAGTTGTTGCGACGTTTCCGTTGTTATCAGTTACGGTTACTGTGATGTTGTTGTCGCCTATGTCAGCACATCCAAATGTGTATTGACTTAATATCATTGAAGCGATGCCACAATTATCCGTTGTTCCTGTATTTACGTCACTAAATGTAATGGTTGTAGAACCATTGTCGTTGATAATTACTGTAATGTCATTTACATTGATAATTGGAAGGATATTGTCAACAATATTTACTAACTGTGTTGCAGTTGAAGTATTTCCGGATCCATCGACTACTGTCCAAGTTACTGTTGTTAATCCTAATGGGAAAATTGCTGGTGCATCATGAGATACCGTTGCAACTGAACAGTTATCCGTAGCCGTAGGTGTTCCTAAATTCACTCCAATAGCATCACAACCGAAGTTTGGAGCAATTGTAATGTTTGATGGTGGAACAATTACTGGATTAGTATTGTCACCAATGAATACGTTGATTGGTAATGAAGTAGCAGAACATCCACTAGCATTCGTTACAGTAACAGCGTAATTACCAGATTGATTCACAGTAATGAAAGGTGTTGATGGTCCATTTGACCATGCATAGTTAGCTCCATTTGAAGCGAACAAGATTACCGTGCCACCAGGACACATTGTCGTTGCGCCACTTGGAGTAATGATTGGAACAACTGGGTTGTTCAATACATTCACTACTGCCGTTGCTGCATTCGAACAAGCCCCATTTGTTACTGTATAAGTGATTGTTGTTGTTCCAGCGTTTAGCCCTGTTACAATTCCTGAGTTAGAAACAGTTGCAATGAAATTATTCGTACTTGACCATGTTCCATTGTTTGTTGAACTTGTCAAGTTGATTGTTCCACTTTCACACACATTGTTTGCTCCAGTAATCGCCGCTACTGTCGGAATTGTACTCGTTGAGATCACAGTTGTCGCTGAAGTTGTCTCGCAGCCTGCTGCACTTGTTCCAACTACAAAGTAGCTTCCTGCTGTACTTACTGTGATACTTGGAGTGAAATCTCCAGTGTTCCATTGGTAAGAAGCAGCACCTGTAGCCGTTAATGTTACACTTCCACCTTGACAGAACAATGTTGGTCCATTAGCAGTAACAGTTACCGCTGGATTAGGATTAACTAAGACAGTTTGAGAAGCAGTTGATGTACATCCTGAAGTATTTGTTACAGTAACAGAATAAACACCTGCGTTACTCACTGTAATGTTTTGAGTATTTGCAGTTGTTACACCATTACTCCATAGGTATGTTAAACCAGTCCCTGATGTTGCAGACAATGTAACGTTTGAACCTAAACATATCGTAGTTGGACCATTCGCAGTAATTGTTGCTAGAGAAACCGGAAGAACTGTTACAATTGTGTTTTGTGCAGCAGATGTACATCCATTCGCGTTAGTTACGTCAACTTGAATGTTCTCACTTGTAGAAACCAAGATTGACGATGTTGTCTCTCCAGTTGACCATAAGTAGCTAGTACCTCCTGTTGCTGTAAGTAATACATTATTACCTTGACAGAATGTTGTTGGTCCATTTGCAGTTACTACTGCTGTTGGAAGAACATTCACAGTTACATTGATTGAATTTGAATTTGCGAAACATCCTGCAGCATTTGTAACTGTTGCAAAATATGTTCCGGAAGTATCAGCGCTGATACTTTGAGTAAATAGACCATTATTCCATAAGTAGCTTGTACCCGTTGTTGCAACTAAAGTCACTGAACCACCAGCACAGAATGTAGTTGCGCCTATTGCAGAAATTACCGCTGAAGGCAATGCATTCACATTTACGTTTGTAGTTTCACTTGAAGAACATCCATTTGCATTTGTTACTGTGTAAGTAATCACTGATGAACCAGCTGCTAATGTAGAAACCAATCCTGTTGCATCAACTGTTGCCACGTTGTTATTAGATGATGACCATACACCACCAGTTGTTACATCCGCTAATTGTGTAGTATTGCCAAGACAAACCTCTGTTGAACCTGTGATTGCGGCTACAACTGGAAGTGGATTAACCACCACTTGAGTTGTTGCAGAAGTTGCAGAACATCCAGATGCGTTAGTGACAATTACATAATAAGCACCTGTTGCAGATACCGTAATAGACTGATTTAAGTCTCCATTACTCCATTCATAAGAAGTACCAGGACTCGCTGTTAATGTTACATTACCTCCAGCACAGAATGTTGTGGATCCAGATGCAGAAATTGTCGCAGTAGTTCCAGTATTCACTGTCATCGCTGCATTCACTGAATTAGAACATCCATTTGCATCTGTAACTGTATAAGTAAGAACAGCATTTCCAGCTGAAGACCCTGTTACAACACCTGTAGAATTAATTGCTGCTACTGATGCATTACTTGAAGACCATGTTCCACCTGTTGTTGTTGTTGCAAGAACTACCGTTGATCCTTCGCATACCGCATTTGCACCTGTAATGGCTGCTACTGCTGGTAATGGATAAACTACCAAGTTTGTGTTTGCTGAAGTCGCTTTACATCCGTAAGCGTTTGTCACTTGTACAGAATAAGGACCGTCTACATTTGCAATGATTGATTGCGAAGTTTCACCTGAGCTCCATAAGTATGCAGCTCCAGCACTTGCTGTTAAAGTTACACTTCCACCTTGGCAGAACGTTGTAGCTCCACTTGCTGTGATTGATGGAGTTGGTAATGGATTTACAGTTACAACTGTCGAAGTTGACGTTGCAGTACATCCATCTGCACTTGTAACCGTTACACTATATGTACCTGAATTTGTTACTGTAATGCTTTGAGTAAATTGACCATTGTTCCACAAGTAGCTAGTACCAGTTGAAGCAACCAAAGTTACGCTTCCACCTTGACAGAATGTTGTAGGTCCATTTGCAGTTACTGCGGCAACCGGTAATGGATTGACCATTACTGCCATTGGAGCCGAAACAGCTGAACAACCATTCGCATTTGTTACAGTAACAACATAGTTTCCAGTTGTACTTGTCACAATGGAAGCTGTTGTAGCACCATTACTCCATGAGTAAGATGTTCCTGTACTTGCTGTTAAGGTTACATTTCCACCTTGACAGAATGTTGTTGGTCCATTTGCTGTTATTGCTGCCGTTGGAAGTGAATTCACAACAAAGTTCGTAATTCTTGAACTTGTACAGCCATTTGCATTTGTGTATGTGTAAGTAAATTGAACATTTCCTGCTGTTTCACCTGTAATGATTCCAAGTCCAAGATTAATCGTGGCGATTGTATTATCTGAACTTGTCCAAGTTCCACCCGCTGTTGAATTAGCAAGTGTAGTGGTTGAACCTTGACATACGGATGTTGCACCTGTGTTTGCTGCTAATACCGGTAATGGATTCACTGTTACCGTTGTATTCGCTGATGTTGCTTGACATAAATTATTTGCGACAATTGTCACACTGTAATTTCCAGATGTAGAAGCTACGTAAGTATTTGCCGTTGCTCCAGTAATTGCTGTTCCATTCAATCTCCATTGGTAAACATATATTGAACCTGAAGGAGCATTATCTGCTAGCAATGTAACACTTCCACCTTGACAGAACGTTGTGTTACCTATTGTAGCGATTGTTGCCGATGGTAATGGATTTACCGTTACTGAAGTAGATGCCGTA
Source organism: Flavobacteriales bacterium (assembly GCA_947461635.1). Classification (GTDB taxonomy): domain Bacteria; phylum Bacteroidota; class Bacteroidia; order Flavobacteriales_D; family Crocinitomicaceae; genus UBA952. Next base: position 28,191 of record CANHMH010000016.1, read on the forward strand.
TTAGAACATCCATTTGCATTAGTGGTGCTATAAGTAATTGTTGCTGTTCCAGCTGTTACACCAGTAACCACTCCTGTAGCACTCACAGTCGCAACTGCTGCATTTAAACTTGTCCATGTAGGATTTGTACTTGTTGTACTTAGGGTTGTTGTTGTTCCAACGCACAAAGCTGTAGTTCCTGTAATCGCTGTTGCTGTTGGTAAAGCATTCACTGTAACGTTTGTAGCAGCAGATGTTGCTGAACAACC
>CANHMH010000017.1 GCA_947461635.1 Flavobacteriales bacterium
TAATAAATAAAAGGAGGCTGCCCGATTTCGGGCAGTTTTTTTATGCCTAAAAAAATCGCAGTCATCGGTGGAGGTTTCTCCGGAACAATGGTTATCCGTCAGTTAATTGTCCATGGATTCAAGGGTACGATTCACCGTTTTATTCAAGAGAATTCCGAGACACTAGGACCGGCATACAAAAACAACTCCGCCCCTCTACTTCTTAATGTTCGCAATCAAAACATGAGTGCCTTTCCGGATGACCCATCTCATTTCGTTCGCTTTCTTGAAGCGCGTTATCCTGAAGTTGCTTTGCCAAATAACTTTGTTCAACGCTCCATTTATGGCCATTATTTGAAAACCATTTGGGATGAAACAAAAGACTTGTCAAAAAAGGCTGAAATCCAATTACAATTAGTTTCGACTTTTCAAGTAGACTCCGAGGAATACGACGCGATTGTCTTAGCTACCGGCAATGAACTACCACGAATTCCAAGCGGTATTTCCGAAAAAGTCATTACTTCCCCTTTCTACCAAGGTAATCCCTGGGAAATTGATTATAACAGCATGCAGCACGAACATCCAATTTTCATATTGGGAAATGGACTGACAATGGTCGATACCGTTTTAAGTTTAAGACATGCCGGATTCAAACAGAAAATCGTCGCAATCTCAACCCATGGATTCAACATGCTTGTTCATCCTGAAAATGAAATACTCACTGAACAAGTTAGTCTACCAGTACAACAAGATTTACATTCCCTGGTTCATTTTTTCAATACCCAAAGAAAAGCACTTTCTCACACACAATTCTTATTGCTAGTCGACTCTTTTCGACCAATCTTTTCCACCTGGTGGCAAAGATTTTCACTCGAAGAAAAGAAATTATTTCTTTGTAAATTCCGTCATGTTTGGGGGACGATTCGACACCGCATTCCCGCTCAAATCGCTCAAAAAATCAACGAAGAACGTGTGAGTGGTCAATTAGTCGTGCAAGCTGGAAAATTGTTGACACTGGAGGAAAATGGCCCATGCGCAAAAATCGAATATGTTTCAGACAACCAAGTCATAAATGGAGATTTCGCTTGTCTTATTAATTGCACGGGTCCAGAAACAGACCTTGCGAAAATGACAAATCCCACCATTAAAGAACTGCTTTCTAGGCAATGGATTTTACCCGATTTGATCCGTCAAGGAATTGATATACAAGCAGACACTCACCTTGCACACGGGAATTCCCCAATGAAAATATACGCAATTGGAAATCTGTGCAAAGGAACCTTGTGGGAAAGTACCGCAGTTGGGGAACTTCGAGCTCAGGCCAAATTGATTGCAAAAGGCATTTTAGAAAGTAAATAATGGATTTATTTTCTTACATTTGACTTATGGAATTTATACATCCAGAACGCCTTTGGCTTCTTACTTTATTGCTGATTCCAATCATCATCCACCTTTTTCATTTTCGACGACAAAAGGTACTCTACTTTTCTTCGCTAAAATTTATTCGATTCATTGAGCAAGAAAATAAATCAACTCAAAAATTACGTCACTTATTAGTTCTAATCAGTCGTTGTTTAGCCCTGATATTTATTGTTTTAGCCTTTTCACTTCCGATTATCCCCTTGAATCAAAATGCAAACAGCGGAGGAAAAAATGTATTGGCAATCTATGTTGACAACTCCTTTTCAATGACTGCCATTGGTGAAGAAGGAGAACTACTTTCTGAAGCGAGGGAAATGGCAAAACGCATGCTCGACAAAACACCATTGGAAACACGAATTTTATTGTTTACGAATAAAATGGACGGTATCGAACAGCGCCTTTTGACAAAAATGGAAGCTCTTTCTTACCTCGATAAAATTGAACCGACGTCGATTCGTCGAAACTTAGACGATGTTATCTCTTGGCAGAAGTCATTTTTAGACAAAGAAAACGCCGAAGTGGAACGTATCAAAACGCGTCAAATCGTTCTCCTTTCTGATTTTCAATCCAGTACTTTTGAAACGGATAATTTAAAAGAAGATCAGAATTCAAATTACTACGCATTTCAATTAGTCCCTCAAGATCCAGGGAATTTATTCATTGATTCCGTTTGGTTTGCGACACCTGTTCACAAAGCAGGGGAACCAAATGAATTATTTGTACGCTTAAAAAACGACTCGGAATCCGAACGTGTAAACCTTGAATTAAGCGCGAAAATCGGCACGCAGAATAGAGCCATGTTTTTAGATGTTGCTCCAAATGAACAGCGAACAACGAGCTTTCCGTTTACAGAAAAGGAACCTGGATTCAAGACAGGAATAGTAAGTATCAGTGATAAGCAACTATATTGGGACGATGATTTTTATTTCGCCTATGAAGTAGCCAAAAGTGCTGAAGTATTGATCCTAAACAGTGAAAATGCCAATCAAAAAGTAGCTCAAGTATTTTCAGTCGAACCATTCTACCATACATCATCCATTTCAAGTAACAATTACACCAAGGATTTACTAAAAAACACCAACCTCGTTGTTTTAAATGGTCTAAACGAAATACCATCTGGCTTAAGTACTGACCTGAAGGAATTCCACGAAAAAGGAGGGACAGTTTTTGTGATTCCTGGAAATCAAATTAAGCGCAACGACTATGGAGACTTGTTGTCAGGTTTAGAATTACCTTCCTTGGGTGATGTGATGACAGATGGATTAAAACTTGACGATATCCGCTATAAAGATCCTTTTTTCATTGGGGTTTTTGAAAAGGAAAATCAATCCTTAAATTTACCAAACGTTCGAAAAGCTTACCGTGTCAATTCAACTAGTGGTTTTCAACTTCTGAATTTCCGAAGTGATGCGCCGCTTTTATTGCGTTCAGGAATGAAATCATTCCTCTTAACAACTGCCTTACAAGAAGATTTTGGCAATTTTACTGCGAATGCCATCTTCCCAACAATCTTATTGCGTGCGGGTGAATTTTCTTCACAAAACTTTCCATTATTCGCAACAATCGGAGTTGATGCCAGTATTCCAATTCAACAAGAAGTAAGCAAGGAACAGCCCTTAAAACTTGTCAGTGGAAAAAATTCATTTATACCAAGTACACGTCAAGCAAATGGACAAACGAAAATATCCATTGCCGGAATGGAGGCGATTGAGCGATTGAAAGCTGGCACCTATTACATTCAAAACGAAGACACACTCGGACTTCTTGCTGTAAATTACGATCGAAAAGAATCGATCATGAAGCAGCAATCTTCTGATGAAATAATCAATGGTCTTGAAGAAAAAGGGATCAAAAACATTAAATTTAACAGCGTGAAAGACGGACAAAGCCTGGCTCAAATTCAAATCGATAAGCCAATTGAATATTGGCGCATCTTTTTGCTTTTAGGACTCTTGTTTATCTTAACAGAAATGACATTAATTAAATTTTGGAAATGAAAATCCTAATTAAAAACGCAAAAATAATCGACCAGACTTCTTCCCATTATGGAAATAGAATGGACATTCTTGTTGTCGATGGTCACATTGTTAAAATCGACACAAACATTGTGGACTCCGATGCCATCCAAGTTGCCTCCACTGACTTACATGTTTCCATGGGCTGGGTTGATTTGAAGGCAGATTTTTGCGACCCAGGAATGGAACACAAAGAAACCATTCAAAGTGGACTTGATGCTGCTTCCATGGGAGGATATACGCACGTTCATGTCGTTCCCGGAACACAACCGTGCATCGATGGAAAATCGCAAATTGCCTACTTGTATCAAAAAGCAGAAGGACACAGCACAAGGATTCATGCATTAGGAGCCTTAACAAAGGGCTTGAAAGGTGAAGAATTGGCTGAACTTTATGACATGTATCAATTCGGAGCAAAATTATTCACAGACGATACACACAGCGTATCATCAGGGATTATGTACCGTGCATTATTGTACACGAAAAACTTCGGTGGAAAAGTGTTAGCATTTAGCCGAAATGAATCATTAGCAGGAAAAGGACAAGTAAACGAAGGAGAAGCATCGACAAGAACCGGATTAAAAGCTGATCCAGCAATTGCTGAAATCATTGAAATCGAACGAAATTTACGCTTACTCGAATATACGGACGGTAGCATTCACTTAAGCGGACTTTCCACAGCGGAAAGTGTTCGTCTAGTGAGAGCTGCTAAAAAACAAGGATTACATGTTACGGCTGATGTCCATGTAATGAATTTATGTTTTACAGAACAAGCGATGTTAGACTTTGACTCGCACATGAAAGTTTTACCCGTATTGCGCAAAGAATCTGATCGATTGGCATTGTGGGAAGGATTAAACGATGGGACAATTGACACTGTTGTGACTGACCATCGTCCAGCCGATACCGAAGAAAAAGAACTTGAATTTGACCTTGCTAATTTCGGTGCGCCACAATTAGAAACGTGCTTTGCAGCCATCAATTCCAGCAAAGAGCTTGACTTAACGACGTTTATCTCAGCATTGAGTCAACGCAGTAGAGAAATTGCAGGCATTGAACTAACGAGCATTGAAGAAGGAAATACAGCTGATTTAAGTATTTTTGATCCAAGTCTGCCATTTGAATGGTCAGCTGAATCAAAACATCAGCGATTCAGTCCATTTAAAAACAAAGAGATGAAAGGGAAAGTCCTTGGAATCATACACGGCGCTCAAGCAAGCCTACAAATCGCATAAGGTGTCGAAGAAGTCTTTCATCAATCAGTTTTTTAAAGAAAACAAAATGGTTGGATCCCTGATTCCGAGCTCGCGTTTTCTTGCTGTAAAAATGCTAAAAAACATACCTTTTGATGAGGCAAAAGTCATCGTAGAACTTGGCCCAGGAACAGGAATATTTACGGAGAAAATCATGAAACGCTTAAATCCGAACACACATCTTGTGGTGATCGAATTAAACGACGTTTTTTATAACAACCTAGCGGCTAAAACAAAACAAGAAAATTGCCACATCGTTCATGGATCAGCCGGTGATTTAGAGAAAATACTTTCTGACTTAGGATTGGGCAAAGCGGATTGTGTTGTCTCTTCCCTCCCACTTTCAAATTTCCCAAAAGAATTACGTGTCAGCATCATGCAAGCAGTACTTCAATGCTTGATTCCAACGGGTACCTTTATTCAGTTTCAATACACCTTGCAATCCAAAAAACACTTCAAAAGTTTATTCAAACACGTTTCCATCGATTACGCTGCTTTCAACTTTCCACCAGCCTTCGTTTATTGCTGTTCGAATAGCTGATTTCTTTTGCGTATCTTTGCGCAAAATTTGAAGCATGTTAAGTGTAAATAACCTATCCCTCCAGTTCGGAAAACGCGTTCTTTTCGACGAAGTAAATGTAAAATTTGTCAATGGCAACTGCTATGGTATCATTGGCGCGAACGGAGCGGGTAAATCTACTTTCCTTAAGATTTTAACGGGTGATCAAGATCCAACGACAGGACGTGTAGAACTCGAGCCTGGAAAACGTATGGCGTTCTTGAAACAAAATCACTTTGAATTTGATAAAGTTCAAGTTCTTCAAACTGTGATCATGGGACACAAACGTCTGTATGAAATCATGGTAGAGAAAGACGCTCTTTATGCAAAAGAAGATTTTACGGAAGCCGATGGAATGAAAACTGCTGAGTTAGAAGGTGAATTTGCCGATCTTGAAGGATGGAATGCCGAAACAGATGCTGCTACTTTACTAAGTAACTTAGGAATCGATGAATCGAAACATTACCTATTAATGGAAGATCTTTCGAACGATTTAAAAGTACGTATCTTACTTGCACAGGCTCTTTTTGGAAATCCAGATGTATTGATTCTCGATGAGCCGACAAATGACCTTGACTTGAAAACAATTTCTTGGTTAGAGGATTTCTTGTTAGACTTTAGAAATACGGTGATCGTTGTATCGCATGACCGTCACTTCTTGGACACTGTATGTACACATATTTGTGACATCGATTATAGCAAAATCAATATGTTTACCGGAAACTACTCGTTCTGGTACCAATCGTCTCAGTTAGCAACAAGACAACGTTCAGACAAAAACAAAAAATCAGAAGAGAAGAAAAAAGAACTCTTGGACTTCATTGCACGTTTCTCTGCCAATGCATCGAAATCCAAACAAGCAACAAGCCGTCGTAAAATGCTCGACAATTTAGATTTAGAAGAAATCCAACCATCATCAAGAAGATATCCTGGAATTACTTTCCACCAAGATCGCGATGCTGGAAACCAAATTTTGAACATCGAACATTTGTCCAAAACAGCTGATGGAAAAACCTTGTTTAAAGAAATAAACATCACCGTAAATAAAGGTGATAAAATTGCTTTCGTTTCAAAAGAATCGGTTGCACTAACAGCATTCTTCGAGGTATTAACTCAGAATATTAAAGCAGACACCGGTGAATTCACCTTCGGAACAACCATCACCACGGCATATTTACCAAATGACAACCACCATTATTTTGATGCGAAAATCTCATTGATTGATTGGTTACGTCAATATGCGCAGTCCGACGAAGAACGTGAAGAAGTGTATTTGCGCACCTTCCTTGGACGCATGTTATTCACAGGTGAAGAAGCGATGAAGCACGCAATTGTTTTATCTGGAGGAGAAAAAGTACGTTGTATGTTATCCAAAATGATGTTAGCGAAAGCTAATTTATTATTGATGGATGAGCCAACCAATCACTTGGACTTGGAATCCATTACAGCATTGAATAACGCCATGAAGGATTTTCAAGGAACCTTGTTGTTCACTTCGCATGACCACGAATTAGTGAATACCGTTGCGAATCGCATCATTGAAATCACACCAAATGGTATTATTGATAAAATGATGACTTTCGATGAATATTTAGCAGACGAGAAAATCACACAGTTACAGCACGAATTATACGCGTAATGTCCACTCCGATTCAATACCGCATTTCTTGTTTGAACGCGCAACAGCGTTACATTCTATTTTCGGCCACCTTTCCTTGTTCGGAAGATCACTTGAGTTTGCATTTGGCTTCATGGCGTCCAGGAAGGTATGAATTGGGGAATTTCGCTAAAAACATCAAAGGATTTCGTGTTTATGACGATCAAAATAAAGTACTTTCATTTGAGAAATCAACTAAAGACACTTGGCAAATTCAAACCACGAACACCCAGTTTATTCGTGTGGAATACGCCTATTATGCCAGTGAATTAAATGCCGGTTCAACTTATTTGGATGACCAGCAATTATATGTGAATCCTGTGAATTGTTTTCTGTTTGCAGATCAAACACATCGCTACGAACTCTCACTCGATATTCCCAATAACTGGAAAATCGCTTCTTCTTTGAACTTTGAATCGAATCGGTGTTCGGTTGCGCACTTCGATAAACTTGCTGATAGTCCATTTATTTGTTCAGCAAAGCTTCAAAAAGAATCTTATGAAGTAAAAGGATACCATTTTCACATTTGGTTTAACAATCAAACGTTCATTCAATGGGAGAAAGTATTGGTCGATTTTGAGAAATTTACGCGTGCACAAATTGAGGATTTCACTGAATTTCCGGTCAAAGATTTTCATTTCTTGATTCAAACACTTCCCTACGCTGCTTATCATGGCGTTGAACATTTAGAAAGCACCGTCATCACACTTGGCCCCAATTACGATGTTTTCGGGTCCTTGTACAAAGAATTACTCGGTGTTTCTTCCCATGAATTGTATCACGTTTGGAACGTAAAAAGCATTCGTCCAGCGGAAATGCTTCCCTACAATTTCAAAGAAGAAAATTACTCGGTTTCCGGATTTGTTTACGAAGGAATCACCACCTATTTAGGTGATTTATATTTGCTTCGAAGTGGCGTGTTTAGCTTGGAACAATATTTAGTGGAACTTTCTAAACAACTTCAAAAACATTTTGATAATCCAGCGCGCTTCAATTATTCTGTTGGAGAATCTTCTTTTGATACCTGGTTAGACGGATACACACCTGGTGCACCTGGACGTAAAGTTTCCATTTATACAGAAGGATGCTTACTCGCGTTTGTCACCGATATGAAAATACGCGAAGCAACTAAAGATAAGTACGGGATTCAAGAGGTCATGAAACAACTCTATTTCAATTTCGCGGAAAAAGGAATGGGCTACACTTGGCAGGATTACCAACAGACATTAGAAAATGTAAGTGGCATTTCTTCCAAAGACTTTTTTGACCGATTCATCTTCGGCACTGAACCTTATGAATCCATTTTGGTTGAGGCCTGTACGTTTTTCGGTTTAGAAATCAATCAAGTACCTTCCACAAGTTACGCGGAAGCAAGATTGGGAATGAAAGTACTACCAAAAGGACCAGATGCACAAATTATCGCCATTTATCCAGGATCCCCAGCTGACATTGGTGGACTAGCGCTAAACGATGAAATAATCGCAGTTGATAACATGCGCCTGCAAAATAATTTAGATCAATGGTTGACATACGCCGAGGAAGGAATGAAAACCGTCTTGATCAATCGAGGTGGACGTCTCATGGAGAAATCATTGCCAGAAGTCGATCGATTCTTTTACCAAACACACCGTATTAAGAAACTGGATTTCTTGGATAAACACCAACGAAAAGCATTTAAATATTGGTCGAATTTGTTACTCGACTAGTTGACGAAACGCATCCTTCGGGAAGTTTAAAAAGCTTAACTTTTCAGTAGCCCTTGTAACAGAAGTGTACAACCAACGCAAATAATTTTTTGTCTTCATTTCTTCTGGAATAAAACCATAGTCGATGTACACATGCTTCCATTGTCCACCTTGGGCTTTATGAACCGTCACCGCGTGCGCATATTTCACTTGTAGCGCATTGAAATAAGGCGACTTCATGATTTTCTGGTAGCGTTTAGATTTGATCTTCTCGTCCGAAAAATCTTTTTCAATGGCATAAAACAATTGACTCAACTTGTCGCGCTTTAAATTAGGTGATTCTTCCGTCAGGCTTGCTGTATGAACAATGACTGTTACACTTGGAACCTCCGGATAATCAACAAAAGATAAGTCCACATGAACAAATTCAAATCCATATTGCTGCTCAACTTTTCTAACGCGTTCAACCCTTGCTAACTCTCCGTTCGCTATAAATCCCATGACAGAAATCGGATCCAACCAAAAATAATTATTCTTAACAATCATGAGTAGATCTCCTTTTTCCAAGACATCTTCCCTGTAGAACAAACGTTGTCGAATTTCCTGATTCCATTGATTCGCACGTTTATTCGATAGCGTTAAAACGATTGTATCCTCCACTCCTACTTGATCATACGATTGTTCGATCCATTCTTGAAATTCCGCACCTTCACAACGATAGGTACTTTGCTCGTCAATTTCTGAAATAAACGGTAATTCGTAGTTTTCCTTTTCGCGGATAAATGTCGCATTCTTTAAAATGGCTGAATTTTCTTGCACACGAACCACTTCAGTCAATTGACTAGAGAAAACCAGTACCGTTGGGAAAAATGACTCGAAGGCTTCTTTATTCAATGCGATGGACTCCTCCTGACCAACGGGAGGTAACTGTCCTAAGTCACCAATAAAAATCAACTGACAGTTTACCCCTTGAAAAACATAATTCATCAGGTCCATCAGAACATTCGGTCCTTCGAATTCAGACTCATTACTGATCATCGAAGATTCATCGACGAAGAACAAGGTGTTTTTAAATAAATTCTTTGCCGGAGTAATTTTCGAATTGGTTAATTCGTTTCCTGAAAAGTAAATTTGTTTATGAATCGTACTTGCTGGATGTTTGGCGAAATTAGAGAGTACTTTTGCCGCACGTCCAGTTGGAGCCAATAATTTGAACCCGATTTTTTCTTGTTTCAAGGTCTTTACGAGGGCAGAAACCAAACTCGACTTTCCTGTTCCTGCAAATCCGGACAACTGCCAAACTTTGCGTCCATGCTCATGCATTACGAAATCAAAAAAAGTATGTACGGCATCCGATTGATTCGAGGTGAACTCGAAACCAAAATTAGCTTGAACTGACTTGAGGTATGTTTCTCTTCTTTGATCCATTTGAACATTCATGACGACACGGATTTTTCCAAATAGAAGTCATGGGTATAAAGTTAAATATTGTAGCTTTGTAAAGCATGATTTATCTTACCTGATTCACACAAATTCAGGGGGATTTCAAAAACGATTGTGAAAAGTAAATTGGACATGACTAAAAAACTATTTCTTGATTTCCAAGTAGATGTTCTTCAGATCATCACGGAGGACATGCATGGTGAGTTAAGTCGTGAGCAGATTCCATTTGATACGAGCAGACCTTTTTCCATCGAAGAAGTGAAAGACCGTATTCGAGGAAAGTTGTCTGATGCCAACTTACAACATGTAACCTGGTTCGATCCAAATTTTACGCTAATTCCAATGTCTCTTTTCTCAGAACAAGAATTAGAGACTTACTACACGTTGAACTTTGGCAAACTGGATGGGAATCAAAGCCTTGTTTTTGAAAAAATGCATGAACTACAACTTGTGATTGTTTATTCCGTTCCTTCTTGGATTTTAGAACTAGCTCAAGGTCCTTTACTTCAAAAAACAGTTCACAGTCAAATCACCTTTATTCTGTACAAACAATTCCTTGATCATACTCCGGATAGTACCTTTTTGGTGTTGTTCGACCATTTCTTTGTGCTTTCAGTAAAACAACAAGGTAAACTTCAACTTTGCCTACCTGCGGAATATCAAACAGAAACAGATGTTCTGTATTTTATTTTGTCAAACCATCAAAAGATGAACTTGTCAAATACGAACACACTTTCGGCATATGTACAAGGTACACATTTCGATCAAGAAGCATTTGAAGCCCTCTGGTGTCAATTTAAAGATTTCAAGGATTTCAATACACACTTCTATTCTCAAGCAGCTTACCAAAAAACTATTTTGTGCGCATCATCCGTGGTTTCTTAAAAGGAAAGCGTTTCGCAACGCCTCCAAATTTCCCTTCTCGTCCAACTACCGATTTCGCGAAAGAGGGACTTTTTAACATCCTCGAAAACCGAGTAGATATAGACGACATGGAAATCCTTGATTTATGTGCTGGAACGGGAAACATATCTTTTGAATTCGTTTCGAGAGGAGCGAAACATGTCCTGTCCATTGATAGCCATCCAAGATGTGTTCAATACTTAAAAGGAAACATTCGAGATTTAGAAATCGAAGCGCAAATGCAAGTATATAAGTCAGATTGTGTCGTTTATTGTCGAAATGCTCAAAATGTACAGTACGATTTAATTTTCACTGATCCCCCATTTCATTTACAATTTCACGAAGAATTGATTCAAACCATTTTCGATAAACAACTATTGAAAAAAGGAGGTTTACTCATCGTTGAACATGGAAAACAAACGGATTTATCTTCTTCTCCATTTTTCAGCTTTTCTCGTAACTTTGGAAATGTTCACTTTAGTTTTTTAAGCGATGAAGCGTAGCGGTTTATTTCCTGGATCATTCGATCCATTCACAAAAGGACACGAAGCAGTGGTTCTCAAAGCACTAGCTGTTTTTGATGAAATCATTATCGGTGTTGGTATCAATAGTAAAAAGCAAAGCTATTTCACTTTGGAAAGCCGCATGGAGCACATTGCTTCCTTATTCGTTGATTATCCAGCGGTTCGCGTGTGCAAGTATCAAAAGCTCACTGTAGACTTTTGTAAAGAAATCGGAGCAACACATATTGTTCGTGGATTACGCGACTCGAAAGATTTTGAATATGAAAAAACCATCGGCCATATGAACCATGCCATTTCGGGAATCGAAACGGTGTTTTTTCTAACAAGTCAAGAGCATAGTGCCATAAACTCATCCATCATGCGAGAAATGCATCAAAACAATGCGGATATTTCTCCATTTGTAACTTCTACTTGGATGCTCGTTAACTAAATTCAATGAACTTGAATCGATACCTCATTTTACTTTTAATCTCCGTTGGACTTTTGAACTCTATTCAAAGTCAAACATTCATTCGTGGCATTTCCAATTGGAAAACAACAGAGATTCGAGCATATCGCGTGAATGATTTTATTTCTGAAACTGAGCTAGAGATTGGAAGGTCTAAGGTTGATTCCAATTCGATTTTTGAATTTAAAATCAATTGCACCGAAATTGAAAAAGTGATTTTAAGAGGCGCAAACTTCTACGCTTGGCTTTATATCCAACCGAAGACCAAATACTATATCGAATTACCGGAACCAACAGATTTTGTCAGTTCGACGGAACAAAACAAAGAAATTGAAATGCTGTTTTTTCGTTTGGATTCGTTAGACATCAATTACAAAATTCTTGGATTTGAAGCTTGGATGGATGAAACAATTGCGGACGTTTATCAATTGAAGGACATTCATCCCGAACAATTTATTTCCAAGGTTCGTTCATTCAAACAAGAAACATCTACACTTTATGACAAATCAGATGATCCCTTCTTTTTTAATTATGTGAAATACAGTGTTGGTTTATCCGTGGATAATTTCAACATTATTGGAGGACCTTCAAAGATCGATAAATTTGAATTCTACTTGACAGAAGACAGCCTTCTTTACAAAAACCCTAAGTTCATAGAATATGCGGTTTCATTTTATGAAAAATACCTTTATCAATTAAACAAAGACACCCGAACGAAAGCGGAGGAAGCTTTGAGTCAAGGTTCGTTGCGTTTGTTTACTTCCGCTCTAATGGAAGATCCTTTTATTCAATCCAAAAAGCGGGCTGAATTTGTTACTTTGATTATGTGTAAAGAAGCCTTTTATCAGGGCTACCTTGATCGATCACTGATTTTTGAGTTCATTGTTACCTTAGCAAAGCAAAGTGAGTTTATCGAACATCAAATGATTGCAAGTGAATTGCTCAATCTATTTAAGCAAATGCAGATCGGAATGAAAGCTCCGGATTATACCTTGTCCCCTACCAAGCATTTTCACCAATACAAAGGTAAATGGGTTTATTTACACCATTTCGATCCTTCAAACGAACGATGTATTACGGAAATTTCTGCATTGAAAAAATTACAGCTGAAGTATGGAAACACTTTTCAATTTATCACCATCTATCCGAATAAAGAGAGCTACACGAAAGCAGAACAACGCACTTTGGATGCCATTACTTGGGACAAATTTCCGCTCAACCAAAACGATGACCTTGTAAAAAGCCTTCAATTGAGCAGTTATCCTTTATATGTTTTATTTGATCCAAACCTAATTTTGTATGCTTCACCAGCTCTAAGTCCAACACCAAATGGACGCTATGAAACCATTGAACGGTTTTTTAATGCAACCATTAGGCAATAGCAATTACCTCCTGTAAAATCCCCAAAATGCGCCCATTGCACCTCCAAAAAGGTGAGCAAAATGTGAGATTTGAGTGTCTTTTAAAGAAGATAAAACTTCCATTCCGAAATATAAAACCACCACTAGGATAAATGTAAAAGGAATTTCTCTGTTACGGATGTTTAACAGTGTGGACAAAACAATGTACATAAAAACGAGCCCACTAAATCCAAGGAGTCCATTGTCCCACAACAAGGTATGTAAAATCCCGGTAATCAAAGCCGTGATGAGACTCATGAATACAAAGCGCTTTGTGCCATATTTTAATTCAATAATTGGACCCAAAATCAACAGCAAGGACATGTTTCCTAATAAGTGCTCGATGGAAGAATGTCCAAAAATGTAGGCCACTAAACTGATGTACCATTCCCACTCTGTAAATTGTGCGTCTCCATTCAACATGAAAACATGACTGAAATTCGTTTTAGGCGTAGTCATTACTATGAAGCTCCCTAAAACACAAAGGAGGGACAAATAAAGCGTACCCTTGGATTGAAATGTAATTTTCATATTAATCTACTTTCGCACTTAAACCTTGATTCACCAGTTTCAAACACATGGCTTGAACCTCATCTATCGGCCCTGTTTTCACCAAACATTTGCCATTCGTGTGAACAATCCAAGCACATTGTTCTGCCTGAACCATTTCATGATCGCAAATTTTCATGAGACAGTAAATCACATGATCAAAAGAATTGACATCATCGTTGTACAAAATCAATCCTCGCTCTTCAACGGTTTTTTCTTTTCGTTTAACTCGTTCTTTTGGTTCAACTACACTCATTTTTTATTGTTTTTTTGTCCATTTAAATTGTTCTGAGGTATGCAAAATCATCTCCTGCTGCTCTTTGTTTTCTGGATAGAAACGGAAAATCCAAAGATCATTTTCTTTCCTTGCATCATAGCTAATGGCTTGTCGCAATAACCAATCATAGTAATCACTGCGATTGGGGTCTACAATAAATTCTTGAAATGGAATCTTACTTGTATTTTCTCGCATGCGTTTCATATCGGTAAGATACAATTGTTGATTGACCGATATGTTATTGAATAAATATTTCTCTGAAATAATGCGGTTTTTCTCTGCTTGATAGGTAAAGGTTCCAACACGATTAAATCTTTTAAGCTGTGCTAAGTAATTGTCTTCATTCACCCTTAATTCAAATTGAACGACTGAATCTTTTTTCACAACAGGAATCAGAGGAGGAATTTCCACAATAGCTGAAACTTGAGGGGTATTTATCTCCATTGAAGGAGTATTTTCACCTCGTTTCTTTGGAACAATGCCAGAAGCAAGAAGTTTATTTGCTTCGCCAATTGAAATACGTTTTCCGCGGTAATATGCAACGACGTATGCATCAGGGATTCCTTTTCCTACGACAAAATTCTTGCGGTCTCGGGCTTCCGCAAAACTGGTAAACTCTCCAGAAGAATAACGGAATTGTCCTTTTTCTGTTTTTGTTACCAATAATTCGCTTACACCTTGAATCGTAGGTTTTATCAGTGGTTTATTATAAACGGCCACTTGAACAGTGTAATATAAATCTAAATTAGCCTCCGTACTATTTGGATCCACAGCAACTGGAATGGCAACAGGTGTTTGAACTTGTGGATTGTTCTGCTGCGACAGCAATTGCGTTAAAGCAAGCTGCATTTCCTCTTTTGACTGTTTGCGGCATTGACCATTTGCTTCCAAAGCTTTTCCTTGATTATAGGTCATTCTTTTTCCATCGCAATAAGCCACGATAAATGCATCTGCATACCCGAGACCTCGAATCATTGTTCTAGCCTCCACTGCATCTAAAGAACCATTGAAATATCCCGCTAAATAACAGGTTAATCCATTTGTTAACACCTCACCTGATACAGGTCCAAATTCCCTAAATAGTTGATTGGGAACTGGTTTTCTAAAGGCCCCGACTTGGACACGAAAAATTAAGCCTTCCGGTAAAGGAACATTGATCGGATGTGTTGGGAATACTTGATTCATTGTTCCAACAGTTGTCACGGCAAATGGAACTTGAACGGGTGCATTTGTCGAAAGATTTGTGGAACCGTTAACAGCCGAAACAGCTGATCTCGCTTGAACTCCATTTTGCATCATCCATTCGTATGATTCATGTTCGATAAAATCCACCAATCGTTCTTGTTGCTCTTGAAGAAGAAAATTACTTTCCTCAATGTTCTTCGTTAATTTCGCATGTCTTTCCGCGTTTTTTTGGAGTTCTTGCAATGGAATCTCGTTTTCCTGAGTCAGAAGAATTCGCATACTATCCTCCACCTGTTCTTTTACTTGAATAAGTGAATCTAATTTCCTTAAATTTTGTTGATAAGAAATTCGAAGATTGGCATATTGAACATAGGAGCTTTGCGTTTGTAACTCGCTCAAATTAGCTGGTTCGTTGGTAGCTATTGGAAGTGCTGAATTAGCTGTCGACTGTTGCTGTTGAGAAGTTGGTCGAGTCTCATCCGTGTTTTGAATGGACTTCAAGGACTCAATTTGTGCTTTGAGTACTTTCGCCTTTTCAGGATTCCCCTCTGACTGCAGTCTTTGTTCCAAGTCCTGAATTGTTAACCTGTTTACCTGCGAAAAACCTTGATTGAACGATTCTTTCAATTCAAGAATACTTGGGTAATTTTCACCCAATAATTCAAGTGATTCTTCAATGGCTGCGCGACGTTTTTCAAGTGCCAATAGTGCATCCAATTCCGATTTCAATCCCGACTTTTCCTGTGCACTCATGTTTTTTGGCTCAACTTGATCAATTTGACGCAGCGCTGCTTCGATAGAACTCATGCGTGGTGTTTCATTCACTTGATCCACCATAAAAACTTCTGGAATCGTTGTGTTTAATTCAGAAACATTCGCGCTTTCTGAAGAAACTTGACTGGCATTGGTTCCTTGAATAGAAGTTTCATTGGTCTCAGTTGCGTTTGCTTCTTGTTGATTCCCAGTTAACGTCTCGGTAGAAACATTGCCTTCTTGCGAAACTTGAGTGGCATTCGTTCCTTGAGTAGAAGTTCCATTGGTCTCAGCTGCGTTTGTTTCTTGTTGAGCAATGTTCACTGTATTGGATTCCTGAGAAGTTCCAGTATTTGTCTCTGTTGTGTTTGTTCCTTGTTGATTTCCAGTTGAAGCCTCGCTTGAAACATTGCCTTCTTGCGAAACCTGATTGGCATTCGTTCCTTGAGTAGAAGCTTCATTGGTCTCAGCTGCGTTTGTTTCTTGTTGAGCAATGGTCGTTGTATTGGATTCCTGAGAAGTTCCAGTATTTGTCTCCGTTGTGTTTGTTCCTTGTTGATTTCCAGTTGAAGCCTCACTTGAAATATTGCCCTCTTGCGAAACTTGAGTGGCATTCGTTCCTTGAGTAGAAGTTCCATTGGTCTCAGCTGCGTTTGTTTCTTGTTGAGCAATATTCACTGAATTGGATTCCTGCGAAGTTCCAGTATTTGTCTCTGTTGTGTTTGCTTCTTGTTGATTCCCAGTTGACGCCTCGGTAGAAACGTTGCCTTCTTGCGAAACTTGAGTGGCATTCGTTCCTTGAGTAGAAGTTCCATTGTTCTCAGCTGCGTTTGTTTCTTGTTGAGTACCAGTTGACGCCTCGCTTGAAACATTGCCTTCTTGCGAAACTTGATTGGCATTCGAACGATTTGTTCCCTGTTGACCGGTGATATTTGTTTCAATCGTATTTGCTACTGTAAGACTTTGAAGTATTTCCTCTTGACGCTCAATTCTATTTTCGCTTAATTGAATTTGTTCTGCAATAAATCCTTGATCAGCCTCATTTGCCGTTGCTGTCTTTGCTTTCAAGGCTTGTAAATGCTGTACCTCTCTTTCCTTTAATAATTTTGCTCGAGCGATTGTATCTGTTTCGTTATTTATTCTAGTAATATCTGATGAATATGTTGCGTCTACAGCCTGCCATTCTTTTACTTTTTCGGTTTGCTTAATCAGTTCCTTTTGCTGCTCTTGTCGTTTTTGTGTGATTTGGTCTTGTCGCGCCTGTTCCTTGACAACATCATACGGTATTGTGGTTGTTGGCAAAGGCATTTTTTCGGAAGCCACGATTTTTTCTTGGACTACATTTTCTACTTGTTCAAAGGTGCGAGATCCTTGTTCCCGAAGGTTCAATTGCTGGGACTTTTCAGCTAACTCTTTGTTGATGGATGTACTTAAGGCCTCTTTCTGCTGAATTTCTGCTTCAATTGCCGTTCGTTCTTTTGTTTTGGCAATTTTCGCTTGGTCCTTCAAACGTATAATTTGTTTATCCAGCGCTAATTTATTTTCTAATTGCTCCTCGTATTGTTTTCGTTCTTCCGTAAGAATTGCTTGTTTTTCTAATGTGTGATTTCTAATAACCGCAGCTAAATCCTCTCCTGCAACAGACAGTTGTTCTTTGATCATCGTTTTGTTTTCTGACAACAAATCCATGATTCCTTCCGAATTTTGCTGATACTGCAACATTGCTACTTGCTTGTTTATTTCCTCCAGACTTTTCAATACATCGAGATTAGGAATACCTCGTTGCTGATTGGCTGTCATCCATGATTCAAGAAAACGAACTTGTTCTTCGGACTTTGACACTTTCAATTCAAATTGCTTCGTATCTTCCAACCAACGCTCATTTTCAATTGGATCAATTGTCCCGCTCCCCTGTACTAGTCTTTCATCCAAAATTTGCATTTCTTTTGATAGTTGATCATTTGCTTGCTCTAACTCATTGGCCAAATAATTCGTTAGTCTCACTTGATTTTCCAAGTTGACTTCAGCTGCCAACAAAGAATCTGCTAAAATTGCAATCAAAGCACTAGTGTCTTTGGCAGAAACACCCCAATCCTGTTGGATTTTTTGTTCAGTTGTTACGTTTACCTTTCGATTAAACGAAGCTAGATTCACATCGAGATTTGCAGCTAAGTTCATTTTTTGACTAAGCATTTGCATGGACTCCACTTGTTTTGATCGGATGCGATTGAGCACTTGCAATTGTTCTTTTGAGTCCACCATGGAATAAATGAGCTCTTGCTGCAATTCCATTTCTTCATCAATAATTGGGAAAATCAGTTCTTCTTTAAACAGTTGATTGGATCCGGTGATACTAATTTCCATTTGATAGCTTCCTGGGCCAGGTAGTCCTACCAAATAAACGCCATCAGCTTGACTGATAAATGGTCCAAAGCGCTCATTCGTCTCTGGAACGATAAATTCTAACTTAACCGTCGAATTGGACTGATCAATTTTATCGGACAAAACGCCGGTAAAAAAGTAAAGTTCCTTTGGGATTTCAGCCGCGCTGACGAGATACGTTTGAATGGTAGACAATTTTCCATTTCTATTGGAGGCAAAATTGGCATTTCCATTGGATAAATCCGGAATGTAAAAATAGTCGTCGTTCGGAGAGGAAAAGGGGAAATGTAAATTCTCCACATTGGAACTGGTATTTGTTTCTAGCGAATAAACCGCTCGATATAAATCAAAACCACCCATCGATTGATGTCCCATTGAACTAAAGTACAAATACCCATTTTCTGAATCAAAGAAAGGATATACTTCATCTTGCATTGTATTGACTGCACCAAGAATCCTCAGTGGTTTCTCCCATTCATTTGCTGAATTTTTCCGTTGAATGTAAACATCTAAATTCGGGGATTCTGGTCCATAACTAGCAAACACTCGAAATTTCATTCCCTTTTTGAACGCGTAAATAGGTTCATATTGATGTTTCGCATTCTCCTTTGAAAAGACTTCACTCGCCTTGTAGAAGCTATAAGTATCATCAAGGAAAGTGTAATGGTCGTAGAATGCCGCTCCAAAGGGCTCCGATTTCTTGATGACTTGCAACGTGCGCATGTCCTTCATTCCATCCATTGCCGACTTACAAGCCAATATTTCATTTGACACATTAAATGCAAGCGCTAATTTGACATCCTTTTCTTGTAGTAGATTGAAGTATTGAATGGCGGTTTCAAAATAATACTGATGTTGGTATATCTTAGCTAAATAGTAGTATGTCTCCAGTGGAAATTCTGCATCTTTTCTTGCTATAATGAGATCGTAGTACTTTCTCGCATTTTTAATGTCCTCGGTGTAATAAATACACGTAGCATATTTGTATGTCAATTCGATGTTTTTCTGATTCTGAGCCAAAAGCTGACGGTAATCTACTTTGGCAGATTCGAAATCCTTTTTAGTGAATGCAGCATCCGCTCTTTTTTTAATGGCCGTAATAGATTGCGCACGAGCGAGCGGCACTGAAAAGCACAG
Organism: Flavobacteriales bacterium; assembly: GCA_947461635.1. Classification (GTDB taxonomy): domain Bacteria; phylum Bacteroidota; class Bacteroidia; order Flavobacteriales_D; family Crocinitomicaceae; genus UBA952. The sequence continues at coordinate 19,572 of CANHMH010000017.1, forward strand.
CAAAAAACAAACAAAAATATACGAAATGGACTTTTGTTTCAACTAAGTATTTTAATTACTTGCTTACTTACGCTTTCTTAGCAAAAAGGTTCATTTTGTTCTCCTCTCCTTTCAATAAACGATCGATGTTTTTTCGGTGTGCAAGTATGACCATAACACCGAGAACAACGGTAAATACAATCATGATTCGCGCATCTTCGTTAATCATGAAATAACTAATGAATGGAAAACAGAGTGCTGAAGTAATGGCTCCTAAAGAAACGTACCTAGAACTGATGAAAACAATGAGGAAAATGGCTAAGCATACGATTGCTGCATATGGATTAATTCCAATGACAATTCCTAATGATGTTGCCACGCCTTTTCCACCTCGAAAATTAGCAAAAATGGGGAAGACATGTCCAACAACAGCGCTAAATGCTCCGCAAAGTTGAAGAATTAAAAATTCATCCTTGTAACCTAGAAGCATGTGTGTAAAGAAATGTGGTAGACAGGCTGCTAAAACACCTTTTGAGACATCGATAAGCAATACGAACCAACCAAATCGTTTTCCTAAAACACGAAACGTATTGGTCGCACCGGCATTCTTACTACCATGTTCGCGTATGTCGATATTGCGAAAAGCTTTTCCCACCCATACAGCAGTCGGAATAGAACCAATGAAATACCCAAGAATAATAATTATAAATAATAGCATTGTTTATTTGTAAAGGAAATAACCCCTGAATTTAGAAAGCAAATTCTTGGCTGTTACTTCATCCATGACATCAAATTTAAAATTTTTCGTTTTACGTTTATCAGGTTTGATTGCTAATATTCCATCAGAAACGACTTTATCATTCGTGAAAATCTGTAAATCACCATCCTTTTTATCCATTGCGTAATGCATAAAATACTTTGTATCATCCATTAAACTCAAGTCCCAAGTAAATCCTGCTGCGGTTTCATCTGAAAATGATTGCACATAAAACTGATGCCATTCAACCTGCTTTAATATTGGAATTCCATTTATACTGATTAAACCAACTTGATTATTGACTGAAATTAATCCTTTATCTGCTTTTTTAGCACTTGCCTTCACTGACCCGTAAGATTCTAAGACAATATCTGAAAGGATAAAAGTCTGCTCCATGGATGATGGCATCTTTCTTAATTTATCCTCATCAAAATCCTTAAATACTTCTTGAGCATCCTTCATTGCATACCAATGAACAAAGGTATTCTTAAGTCCATAATTCGGTTTTTTGATGTCGACTTCTTTTGCTCCTTCTTGAAGTTTGATTTTTGAAGCGATATTTTCCATCACATTTGATGCAATTGGCATCGTGACACGTGCATTCGCTGCAATGCGTGTTTTCTTTGTTTCTTGATCAAACTCAATTTTTCCGTAGAGGTCCATTTGAACATCTCCGGTATTGATCCCTAATTGAATGTCTCCAAATCCAGAAACTTTACATGTATTCACATCAAGCGTTAACATACTACTCAAAGTATCTAACTTATTTAAGCGATTTTTAGAAGCGATTTGATATTCATTCAATGTTTGATTGTATTGTAGATAGCCAAACGAATTAAATAAACTTGGATCATTAGCACCTTCCGTTTTCGATAAAAAACTTGGGTAAATCCGAACACTATCCATTCGTTCAGATTGACGCCACAAGAATCCAGCCGCAAGACGATCTCCTTTTGCATTTTTTGGCTCTGCTTTAATTGGGATTTGAATATTCGTCGCCAAAACAGTATCCTCAAAAGTCATCCATGATTTATCGTATTGACACGTGTGATTTAAGCGAGTGGATCCGTTTAGAAAGAGTCCTTGATTCGATGCGCGAACAATCACTCCACCATAAAAGTCGAATTCCTTACTCAATTTGAACTTATCTTGTTCCTTTACTTCACCTTGTGCTGTCGTCGTTAAATTCACGAACTTGATCGATTTCATTGGCAGAACAGTTAAATTACTGTCACGGTCATAATATGGATAATTCGCCGTTCCCTCGTAATATTTTCGGGAAGATATTTTCACTTTAGCATTCTTAAATGTATGATATTTTGTGATGTAATTCGCGACGATCACTGCATTCAACAAGGAATCCATTGCTGCAGCTTTTCGGATACGTACGCGTGAACTATCCGGATAAATTCGTGCATCTCCAACCTGTATGTAATCCACTGAATTACACAAAATCAACTGAGTTTTTAAGTCGTATTTAGCACTTAAAGATTTGAACTGCAATGTATCCTGTTTTTCATCAGTTGAGAAGAAATTATTTCGTGTTAAATCAGCACCACTCTCAAAACTAGTTTCACCCCCTTTGTTCTTTTGAAATTCTAGATTTTCCCCGTCCATAAACCACGTGAATTTATCCATTTGACAATAATAACGGTTCGCTGGGAACATGATTCGTTTCGTTCCATTTGAATTAAACTCCCCAATTCTCGTTTTAAAACTGATGTTGGTTTTCATTTCATCCGATTGAATGGCCAAAGGATTTTCTCCATAATTACTAAATCGATTTCGAAGGCTAAACGAGGAATTATCCGAAAGAATATCTTCATTTGTGAATAAGTATGCTTTGGAATTAAGCGTTGCTTCTTTAAATTCAATGGAACCCATACCGGTCATTCCTTTTTTATCCAGAAGAAGTGTTCCATTCATCACAATATTTTCACTAAACATAATCAATGGATTTTCCCCATAACTTGAAATCTTCATTAATGCTTTTCTCGGTTGATAGGAAATCATCGCTTGCTCACCATGAACATTAGGATACTTCACTCCGGAGGAAACCTCTTTGTTATCAAATACAGCAATGCCAATAGTTGAATCTGGAAGAAAGGTTAATTTCTTTGAAATAGAACTCGATTGCAAGAAATTAATCGTCCCTGTTCCTTGTAATCCATTATTTGAAAGAACTATTTTATTTTGATACTTGGTATCTGTTTCATAAAATGGATAACCTTCCTCCGGAGCTTGAGCAACAAATCCTAAGGAATAATCATTCATGATTTTTAATGACTCGGGAATTTTTGGGAAAATTCCAGCGGAATTCAAACTTCCTTCAAAACGCAAACTTGCTTCGGAGAAATTATCTAAACTATCTAGTTCGAATGGATTCACAGCATAATAAAATCGAGTACTGTCATAGGCGCCTTTTAAAATTTCCTTTGAACTGTAATACACTTTAGATTCTGCAATAGACACTAACATTGGATATTGTGCGTTATTTCCTTTTCGCCCAGACTTAGAACCAATGTCATCAATTAACAATTCTCCTTTGATATTTTTGAAAGAACTAAACATCAAAATTGGCTCAGTTCCATCTTCTTTCTTCAAAGGTTTGACTCTAAGTGTTGCTTCTTCCGTTGACAACAAGTTAATTTTAAATGCGTCATAATCAAACTTAGAGAATTTGGTGAAAAACTCCATTTTCCCAGCAACTACGTATCCATGGAAACTCATGTCACGGTTTTTATGCAGTATGACGTACATTGAATCAGGATAGATTGTTGTTTGCTGTACCGTAGATAAAGAAACATTGTCAACTTGGTTTAAGCGCATTTCATTTTTATCCAATTGAATCGATGCGTATGCAATGGTGGCACGCTTCAATTTATTTTGTGCATTCATGCGAGCTGAGACCTCTGTAAGATAGCTATCCGCTTCAATTTGCTCTTTGGTTTCCGACATGGTTTGTGGACGTAAATCAGAAAGGATTTTAATGTTGTCATAATCACTTTCTCCAGTACTTGCCTCGGAATAGGCAATCAATTTTGGTGTGATACGCACTTTTTTTAAATCTGAATCCAACATTAAAAACCCAAAAGAGGCCATATCAACTAAAAGCGGCTTTACTTGATCGATTGTCTTTTTAAGAGCCGATGCTACTTCACCCTCACTAAATTCGTATTTGTTATTTTTTTTCACCAACGCGGCAATCGACGTAAATGGATGAGCACCGCCGACACTCTGAAACTTTTGAAAAGTCACAGCGTCAAAATAATTCATGGATTGAAAACTAGCAACTTTTTGTTCTTGAGCCGTACCTACCTCAAACGTATAGTAAGGATCCGGAGTTCCTAATTTCCAATTTAAAACGGGTGCATAGACGTAGAATTTGAAATAGGAATCTATAAAAGGTAAAAATTCATACCCTTTCTTAACTGAACTAATACTTAGTTCATTGTTTTTTTGATTCAATGAGAAAAAACAAGATTGAATAATGAGTGAATCACCTGATTTGTAGTTCATTTTTGCACGAGCACTTCGAGCAATTACCTGTTGTGGATTCATTTCAAAGTAAACAGAACTTATTTCGAATAAAGGAATGTTTTGACGCTTAAATATGATCATTGCAGGCTTTTCTACAGTGCCACGACCGATGAATTCGGATCCTTCCAAGGTAAATCCACCATCATAGTCCATTTGCTCACGTAAATTTGTAATCTTTAAGCGTTTTTCGTAGGAATTAAACTGAGGTGCGGACTCCCCTTCTGTCAAATCCATGTTCGTCATGTCTTGCAATTTCCCTAAAATAGGTGTAGCGAAATAAGGTGTTGTTAATTCAACAGTATCTACTTTTAATTTCGCTGTGGAAAAATCACATTTATACCCTCGGAGATTTGCAAATGTTTCCGTTTTGGAAATCTTTACTTTTTCCCATGTGACCGTTCCTTTAGCCCCAATCCACTTGTTTTGAAGTATATCAAAAGAACCACTCGTTCCATAAACAATAACAGAGTCTTCTATTTTTCTATTCCCAGTATATTGTAAACATTTCAAATCAATTCCAGTCGCCTTCAATTTTAAGGTTTTTCCTTCCTCCCAAGAAACTTGACCATTCGAGTAGGTCCAACGATAGTTCTGTTCTCTATAAAATGAGTTGTAGCGGAAAAAGTTAGCGGAAAATTTTAAAAACGTTGTCAATTTTTCTCCTGGTTCTTTTGCGAAATCATTCACATAGTTAAACCAAGGATTCACCAAATCACCTGGGAATTTATTTTCAACTTGAAAAATACTAGCAATCATGTAATCATAAACCTCTGGGTAAAGAGGGATTTCCTTTTGAGCATACTTGTTACAGTTATCTACAAGTCGATGAAATTGTGTTTCATTTAACAAGCTTCCTTTAATTTTTTGAGGAAGATCCTCTTTTAGAAATGTGACTGCTCCTTCATCCACAACTAATTTCTGCCATTCTTTGACAAATTTATCTCGTTCTTTTGGAAAGGTTTGAGCAGCATATTGCCCGATGAAAAGAAAGGAAACGATAAGAGAAAAAAGGAATTTCATCTGCTATTTTTTAAAGATTAAAACTGCCCAACCTTCACGTTCATGCTGGCCGGTGAAATGAAGGTTTAAATGCGATGCTAACATTTTTAATTCATCCGTATCAGAAACAAAGAATCCACTCAATAGTAAATGTGCGCCAGAATTCATTCGCGCCGCATATGTTGCCATTTGTGCTGTGAGAACATTTTTATTGATGTTTGCAAGAATGACGTCAAATTCTTGTGTAGGGATAACTTCTAATCCACCGTGTAATGATTGAATTTTAGTACACGAATTTCTTAAAGCATTGTCTGCGCAATTTTCAGCTGACCATTCTTCAATATCAATCGCCACGATATCTGTCGCACCACGTTTCTCTGCTAAAATGGCCAAAACACCTGTTCCACTACCCATATCTAATACTCGTTTGGAGGAGAAATCCATCTCAAACATTGTTTCACACATGAGATGTGTTGTTTGATGATGTCCAGTTCCAAAGGACATTTTAGGTTCAATCATGATTTCAATACCATCAAAAGGAGCTAGTTGATGAAACGGCGCGACAACACGGATGTCCTCCCCAATGAAAACAGGTTCAAACTGAGATTCCCATTGAGCGTTCCAGTTTTGCCGCGGAATTAATTTCACTTGAAATGATTGAATTACTTGCTCATCAGCTTGAAGCTGATTGAATAAGGCCTGTAGAGATGCTCCGTTATATGCAGATTCCTGTATGTAGGCTCTTACATTCGGGGATTCTTCCTGAAAACTTTCGAAATCAAGTTCGGCTAGATAAGCCACAAGGATGTCGTTCCACTGATCAAAATTTGATAATTGAACAGATAATTCGTAATAATTCATTTATAAAGAACTTGCTAATTCAAGAAAATTCGATGCATTCAAGGATGCACCACCTATAAGTCCGCCGTTCACTTGTGGACAAGCAAAAATACTTGCGGCATTCGAAGAGTTGACACTTCCACCATAAAGAATTGGAATGGATGTGCCAGATTCACCAAAAAATTCAAGTAAGACCGCACGTATGAACGTGTGAACTTCGGTTACTTCAGCTGTAGTGGCAGTTTGACCCGTTCCAATTGCCCAAATCGGTTCATAGGCAATTGTTAATAATGGAACATGATTATTTTCCAATCCAGAAAGACCTGATGTTAATTGAGTGCGAATAAACGACAAATGTGTTCCATTCTCTCGTGTTTTTAAATCCTCACCGCAGCATAGAATAAAAGGGAAAGAGTGATTACAACTCGCATCTACTTTTTCCTTTATAAAATTTGCTGATTCATGGAAATCGTTCCTGCGTTCACTGTGTCCAATGAGTACAGATTGCACACCAATACTCTTCAATTGAGGAATGGAAACTTCTCCTGTGTAAGCTCCGGAATCTGAAGGATGAACATTTTGTGAGCCGATGTGAAGCACGTTTGTTCTCACCAAATCAGACAAAAGCACGCTCGTTGCATACAAGCGAAATTCGACGTGATTCTTATTAGGATTAATCGAAGTAAAATGATTTAGCCAATCTTGAGCTTCAGCAGCAGTTAAATTCATTTTCCAATTTGCCGCAAGAATAAATTTTCTCATGGTCGAAAATAGTAATAATTAGCGGAAGCGAGCCCAAAAAATCAGGAAATAACACCTAAAACTATTTCTTTATTTTCTGCAATTGAAGTTTAAGATCAGACTTGCTGAACTGATTTTTTCCCTCTGTTCCTTCATAGAATTTCATGATGTTCCCATTCCATAAATAACACACACCCGGCACATTTTTCTCATTTCCAATTGCGTTCCAAAATTCAATGATTTCGATCACTTTGTACGAATAGCTTGCCCCCGCAAATTTGAAGAAATTAGGAATCTCCTCCGGCGCTTCATCCATGAATAAAATCTGAATCTCAGGGAAATCTGGATTCGCTTTACGCATTTCGGTTAATTCTTTCGCAGTTGCTTGACAATGTTCACATGACGGTGCGAAAAAGCAAAGAATTTTTTTCCCTTCATCGATGTTTGCATAGTATTTGGCAAAACCTGATTTCTTTTGTTTTGGACCAATTGGCTTTTCAGGCGTTTTCACAGTGTCTTTCGGATTGACACCTAGTGCCTTTCCATCGACTACTGGAGGGATTGTCTTCGTTTTTACCATTGTTGTATCCGGACCAATTGGTGCGACCGCAACAAAATCGGTTGGTTTTTTAAAAATTGGAATCAGCATAAACATTGCTAAAACACACGCAGTTAAAATATTTATCATGGCTAAATAATTTGATTGTTTCGGTAATACTTCATCGTGTTTCCAAAGTAGAAGTCCAAGTAATCCAATGGAAAGGACATTTTTCATGATTGCTTGAAATGGCGTCATTGGAAGTAAACTACCAAAACAACCACAATTCCCTACATTTCCTTTCGTTACAATTTCAATGGTTAAATGCACACAAAAAACGGCCAGCATCAAAATAATGGAAGGAATGACCCATTTTTTCAAGTTAAAAGGAAAAAGGAGTAAAAATCCCAGTGCAAATTCGACACCAATCAAGGTTCGAGAGAAGTATTTCGCCAAAAGTTCAGAGAATCCCATCGGATACAACTGTTGAACTTCAAACGTTGAAATAGTTCCATACATCGATGGATCTGGAAATATCTTACCCAATGCGGAGACGATGAAAAGTCCAGCGACTATGATTCGAATGGACCAAGAACTAATGGTTAATTTATCTTTCATACAGCATATTTTTTTTGTGAAATTAACAGAAGATTTAGTCCTCTTTTGGTAATTAACAGCCTTTTAACAAATTACTGTAAATGAATTAAGGCGAAGACACTGTAATTCAACATATCAAAGTAATTCCCCTCAATCCCTTCGGAAACAAGTGTCATTCCAGCATTATCCTCAATTTGTTTAATGCGTAAAACCTTTGTGAGAATCAAATCTGTTAAGGAGCTAACACGCATTTCACGCCATGCCTCACCATAATCATGGTTCTTTTTTTCCATTAACTCAAAAGCCTCTTTTTCGATGTTTTTGTA
>CANHMH010000018.1 GCA_947461635.1 Flavobacteriales bacterium
AAAAAAAAACCCTGACAGTATCGTCAGGGTTGTGGTCCCACACAGGCTCGAACTGTGGACCCACAGATTATGAGTCTGTTGCTCTAACCAACTGAGCTATAGGACCGAGTTACATTAAAGTAACGGTTAAAAATCTTATTTGTCCTTTAGCGAAGTTGCTTGTCCCGACGTTACGGGAAGCTATAGGACCGAGTTACATTAAAGTAACGGTTAAAAATCTTATTTGTCCTTTAGCGAAGTTGCTTGTCCCGACGTTACGGGAAGCTATAGGACCGGGTTACATTGCTGTAACGTATTGGATGGCAAAAATAGTAATTTCTTCCTTTTGTCAAAGGAAATAAGCGAATCTATTTTTGATTTTGTTCAGAAGATAACATCGCCTGAATCTGCTTCATGGTTTTTTGCATGCCTTCTGCACTGCCGTCCAGGAAGATGGTGTTTCCTTTTCCGTATTCTGCGAAATTCTTGATGGCTTCTGTCCACATGGAGAAAAGAATCACATTTGTGTCCAAGTTCGCTTGCTTCATTTCTTCTGCTGCTTCACTCATTCCTTTTGCTACCTCTTGACGGAATAATGCCACTCCTTGTCCACGCAACATCGCTGCTTCTTTCTCTGCTAATGCCGCAATTTTTATCGCATTTCCTTCTGCTTCAGCTGCTTTGGTTTTGGTGATTAACAAAGCTTGACCTTCGTTCTCTGCCGCTGCTTTGAGGTTGTTAGATGCGACTACTTTACTCATACTTTCAATGATCGCTTGATCAAAGGTGATGTCGTTGATTTGTAAGTCCAATAAATGGTAACCCCATGTTTCAAGGGTGTGGTCAATTTGATTCTTCACACTTTCCACTAATTCATGGCGCAATCCTAAAATTTCGGATTGTTTCTGACTTGCTACATACGCACGAATCGATCCTTCAATCGTACGAATCAAGGCCTGCATTAAATCCTTATTGCTAATGAACTTAAATGCTACTTTTTTAATGGTCTCTTCTTGTGCATCCATGACGCTGTACAACAACATGCTTTTGAAATACACGTTGGCTTGGTCAATGGTTACGGCTTGGAATTCCATTTCAATGCTTTGATTTTGAATGGAAATGCGTCGGTACACTTGTTCCAAAAATGGAATTTTCATGCGTAATCCTGGTGTTAAAATACGCTGATATTTCCCGAAAAGGGTAATAACGGCAATTGTGCCTTGTGTGACAGTAAGTAAGGAGCTGAAAACGATGGCAAGTCCAAGTCCTAGGATAATGTAAAGAGCAGTCATAAATATAAATTTTAGTTAAATGTAGGTATATTCTTCCTTTGAAACAAATGGAATTTTAATTCACTTTTCGCAAGGTGAAATGTGTGATTTCTGGATAAATACCCACACGTCCTGGAAAGCCGAGGAAACCAAATCCACGGTTGACATACAAATACTGTAAGCCAACTTGATACAGGCCTGCCCATTTCCTGTATTTGAAAGAAACGGGACTGAATTTAATTCCAAAACGTTCAATGCCAAATTGCATTCCATGGGTGTGACCAGAAAGTGTTAAGTCGATGTCCGTGTCAAGTACTTGCGCGTCAAAATGACTCGGATCGTGTGACAATAATATTTTGAAGGCATCCACTGGGACCTTCGATAGCGTATCGGTCAATTTTCCACTTTGACGAAATGGTGCTTTCCCCCAGTTTTCAACGCCTAAAAGCCAACATCCTTCACCTAATTCCACGGCATCGTTTAGCAAAGGTTGAAATCCAATGGACTGGTGAATGCGAATGAGATTGGCTAAATTCGCTTGTTTTTCATCCTGTTCATTCCACTGAACATAATCACCGTAATCGTGGTTTCCAAGGATGCTGAATTTTCCTTTTTTTGCTTTGATGGAGGAGAAAAGGGGTTCCCATCCAAGCATTTCATCTGCTTTGTTATTGACTAAATCGCCTGTGAAAAACACGTAGTCGGCATCCTGTGCATTGATCAAATCGATTGCTTTCTGAACTTTGTGGTAACGGTGTAGAAAACTTCCTACATGTACATCGCTGATTTGCACAAAGCGCAGTCCATCAAATGCTTTCGGTAGGTTTGGATAGGAAATCGTCACATGGTGAACTTTCCAATTCCATCGTCCAAATTGAATACCGTATAAAATTCCTAGGAAGATTCCAACGGAGAAAATCCATCCAATGTACTGCAAATAGGGGAGTCCAAGAAGTAAATAGGAAAGTCCTGGCAGTAAATAAGCAAGCGCAGGAATTCCGGAAGCGATGAACAAGCCCATGTAGGTAAAAACTAAGCGATAGTCAGCGTTTTGAGTTCTGCGGCGAAAGTTGAAAAACAATAGTCCAACACTTGCAATAAAAACGAATCCTTGGAATTCAGCTAGCACATACAAGGAATGCTCGATGAGTCCGTGAAGGAAAATCCATTCAGAGGCGATAATCAAGAGGAGAGAAAAAAGAAAAATCATGAAGTGAACTGATTGGAGAGAAATAAGTTGTTTGAAATCGTCTTAAATTACATCCAAGATCCACCCACAGAAATGATATTGTCTAAAGCCAAATAGTCTGGATGTGTTTCTTCCGTAATTCCACCCGTCGGACAAAACTTCACTGCTGGAAATACTTGTCCATATGCTTTTAATGCTGCAAGACCTCCGAATAAATTTGCAGGGAAAAACTTAAACGTATCCCAGCCAAATTGCAATCCTTCGATGATTTCACTTGGTGTTGCAACTCCGGGAATAAAGGCGATTCCGCTTGCTTCAAATGCTGGTGCAAGTGTCGCATTCAATCCTGGACTCACCATGAAGTCGATCCCTAATTCCACGGCTTTGTCAATTTGACTCACGGAAACAACCGTCCCCATTCCAATTGAACAACGATCTCCATACATTCTTTTCGCTTCTGCAATGCACTCAAATGCAGCAGGTGTGCGTAATGTAATTTCAATACAGAATATCCCACGTGCAATTAATTGTTCCATTTTAGGCGCCACCTCTTCAACAGCGTGAAAAGTCACCACTGGAATTACAGGGTGTTTGGAAAGTACTTCGCGGATCTTATTTTGTTTCATGGGTTCAATTTGACACAAAGGTCGTAATTTCTTTGCTTCGTTAGAGCAGAATGAACTGAAAATCACTTAAAAATGGATCCATTTCACTTTTGATTTGCTCGATGCGTGCATATACGTGTCCGTCTGCGCAAAAAGAGAAAAGATTAGAGCTGCGTTCTTGTAGTTCTCCTTTTGGTAAGCATTTGGCAGAAATGACATCAATCATTTTTAATTGCTTATCGAATTTTCCTTTGCGAATTTTCTCTAAACGATCTTTCAACTGAAACAATTGCTTCGAGATACGTGTCAGTTCAGCTTCTACCATGCTCACTTGATTGGAATCAACTTCTTGCGTCAATTGTGTCCATTTGGAACTCAGTTTCAAGGTCAATTCATCTAGTTCACTGAAATCAATGGCTTGGCTTCCTTCGCGTGCTAGAAATTCTTGCTTTAATTCTTGTGGATTGCGCCACAGATCGTGGGTAGAGAATCCCATTCCTTGCCAATCGTTCCAGTTTTTTTCTTCCAACAAAAGAATACTTGTTCTCGCTTGAATTAACGGAAATAATACGTTTGCTTCTTGGAAAACGTCTTTTAATTGCAACCAATACATGATTTCACCGGGACCTCCAACGTAACATAAGTTCGGCAAGAGAAATTCTTGGTAAACTGGACGCAAAACCACATTCGGTGAAAAAGACTCCGGATGGTTTTTTAATTCTTCTAGGATGCTTTCAGTATCCATTTCTTTGGTACCAATTTGAAATCCAGTCTCTGTTCGTTGAATGCGATCGCGTTTTTCCGGACTCAAATAAAACAAATTCGTGTCCTTCGCTTCAACTTGCAAAGGAAATCCCGCTTGACTTAAAGATTGATTCGTTTGTCCCACTGCTTTCACTGAAAATCCGCTGAGCAGTTCTTTTTTAAAAACAGGGGAGAAGGCTTCTTTCCACAGTGGTAAGTCGCCATCCATAACGATCAAGCCGTAATGTCCAAATAGTTCATTGACGAATTGAAAAAAGGCTTTCCCGTAGGTTTCGCCGGATAGCGCATCCATCAAAGTGTGAATTTCGCTGTCAGGATGATGTTGGAATTTCGTGTGAATCTCCGAAACAACTTTTTCGAGTCCGTCTAGGTTCATGCGTCCAACAGCACCACCATTTGAACGATCCCATTTCAAGACCTGTTGGAACAATTGAAACGATTGAATTTCGGCGAAATCGTGGTCTTCGGATGCCATCCAATAAACCGGAACGAATTCGTATGCTGGATAACTTACTTTTAGTTCCTCACATTGTTTGATGACATGAAGGATTTTATAAATGAAAAACAAAGGTCCAGTCGCTAAACTTAATTGATGGCCTGTTGTAATCGTAAAACAATTGTCTTGACCTAGTTTCTCGATATTCGCTTGAACTTGCTTAGAACGAAGGACATCTTCGTACAATTCTTCGAGTCCTTCTTGCAGCAAATCACGTTGCGCAGGACCAAAAACGTGTTGCTTTTCGGTCAATTGTTCCAGAAATGCTTCCTTCGAAAATGGACGTTGAATCCACGTAGATAATGCCGCTTGATTTTCGGTGAAAAGTCGCTGTTTTTCGCTGAAAAATGGCGTGGAAGATCGTGGAATGTCTATGCGCATGTGCAAATTACATGTTGCGTCGATACTGACCACCTACTTCAAACAATGCTGAAGTAATCTGTCCAAGAGAAGCGAACTTACACGTTTCCATTAATTCTTCAAACATGTTTCGGTTGTTGATCGCCGCATCTTGAATTTTTGCAATTCCATTCAAAGCAGGTGTTTCATTTCCTTTTTGAAGGTGCTGCAACATCGTGATTTGGTATTCTTTTTCCTCTTCGGTAGCTCGGATGACTTCTTTTGGTAAAATTGTTGGAGATCCTTTCGAACTTAAGAAAGTGTTGACTCCGATAATTGGAAATTCACCTGTATGTTTCAATGTCTCGTAATACAAGGATTCTTCTTGGATTTTCGAACGTTGGTACATGGTTTCCATCGCTCCTAAAACGCCACCACGTTCTGTAATGCGGTCAAATTCTGTTAAAACAGCTGATTCCACTAAATCTGTTAATTCGTCAATGATGAATGATCCTTGTAATGGATTCTCGTTTTTCGCCAATCCAAGTTCACGGTTGATGATCAACTGAATTGCCATGGCACGACGCACGGATTCCTCTGTAGGAGTTGTAATCGCCTCGTCGTATGCATTCGTGTGTAAGGAATTACAGTTATCGTAAATCGCATACAACGCTTGAAGTGTCGTACGAATGTCGTTGAAATCAATTTCTTGTGCGTGTAGGGATCGTCCTGATGTTTGAATGTGGTATTTCAACATCTGTGCACGCGGATTCGCACCGTATTTCTTCGCTAAAGCTTTCGCCCACAAACGACGAGCAACGCGTCCAATCACGGCGTATTCTGGATCAATTCCGTTGGAGAAGAAGAAGGACAAGTTTGGACCGAAGTCGTTGATGTCCATTCCGCGACTTAAATAGTATTCAACGTAAGTGAATCCATTCGCCAAGGTAAATGCTAATTGTGTAATTGGATTTGCTCCAGCCTCTGCAATGTGGTATCCTGAAATGGATACAGAGTAGAAGTTACGTACGCCATTTTGAATGAAATACTGTTGAACATCTCCCATCAAACGTAACGCGAATTCAGTCGAGAAAATACAGGTATTCTGTGCTTGATCTTCTTTTAAAATATCCGCTTGAACGGTTCCGCGAACTTGTTTCAAGGTTTCCGTTTTGATGTCCAAATAAACATCCGCAGGAAGTACTTGATCGCCTGTTACACCGAGTAACATCAAACCTAATCCGTTGTTTCCTTCTGGTAATTCTCCTTGGTAACTTGGACGCTCAACGCCTTTTGCTTTGTAAATGGCTGCAATTTTTGCTTCCACTTCTGCTTCCAATCCGTTAGCGATGATGTATTTCTCACAATTTTGATCGATGGCTGCATTCATGAAGAAGGCCAACAACATCGGTGCAGGACCATTAATCGTCATGGAAACAGAGGTCGCTGGATGACTTAAGTCAAAACCGGAGTATAATTTTTTCGCATCGTCCAAACAACATATGGAAACACCTGAGTTTCCGATTTTCCCATAAATATCTGGACGAATCGCTGGATCATTTCCATATAAAGTAACGGAGTCAAATGCTGTAGAAAGTCGTTTCGCTGGCATGCCCAAACTCACGTAGTGAAAACGCTTGTTTGTGCGCTCTGGTCCACCTTCACCCGCAAACATACGTGTTGGATCTTCACCTTCACGTTTGAACGGGAACAATCCGGAGGTATACGGGAATTCACCTGGGAAATTCTCTTGAAGAACCCAGCGTAAAATATCTCCCCAACTGCTGTATCTAGGGGAAGCTACTTTCGGGATTTGGGAATGAGAAAGTGATTCAGTATGTGTTTGAATGCTTAAAACTTTGTCGCGCACCTTGAATTCGTAAGCTGGATTTTTGAAGGATTGTTTCTTCGCCTCCCAGTTTTGAAGGATTTCCCAATTACGTGGATCGAAGTTTAATTTTTCTTTCTCAAACGCTTCTTGTAATCCTTTAATCAAGCGGTCTTTGTCCTCGATTGTTGTATTTTCCAATGTTGCAATAGATGACTCAAGTCCTTGTAGTTTTTCCGCCACTTTCACTTGCTCGTTCACCCATTTGTCGTACGCTCTGTTATTTTCTGAAATTTCAGAAAGGTAACGTGTTCTTTCCGGTGGAATCACATAGATTTTCTCAGACATCTCACGCGTGATTTGGAAGGTCGAATGCATTGCTGCACCTGTTTTCTCCACCATTTTATCCATAATGACTTTGTACAAGGAGTTCATCCCTGGGTCATTAAATTGGGAAGCAATCGTTCCATAAACTGGCATGTCATCCACATTGGAATCCCACAAGTTATGGTTGCGCTGGTATTGTTTGCGTACATCGCGCAATGCATCTAACGCACCGCGTTTGTCGAATTTATTTAAAGCGATCACATCGGCGAAATCCAACATGTCAATTTTTTCTAATTGTGTGGCTGCACCGTATTCTGGCGTCATTACATACAAGGAAACATCTGAGTGATCCAATATTTCTGTATCGGATTGACCAATTCCAGATGTTTCTAGGATGATCAAATCATAATTTGCCGCTTTTAAAATACTGATGGCTTCAGCAACGTGTTTCGATAAGGCCAAATTGGACTGACGCGTCGCCAACGAACGCATGTACACACGTTCACTTTTAATCGAGTTCATGCGGATACGGTCACCTAACAATGCTCCGCCCGTTTTGCGTTTCGATGGATCCACAGAAACGACTGCAATTTGCTTGTCTGTAAAGTCAATTAAGAAACGGCGAACCAATTCATCAACAAGGGATGATTTACCTGCGCCACCTGTTCCAGTAATTCCGAGTACGGGAATCTTGGATTTATCAGAAATCGCATGGATTTCTTTCAAAAGTGCACTGTTTTCTGTTGGGAAATTTTCTGCTCCTGAAATGACACGAGCAATCGTTGGAACGAATTTATCAGCCAACTTCGTTAAAACTTCTGGAGTATTCGGTAATGAACTTGGTTCACCAACAGGGAAGTCACATTTACGAATGAGGTCGTTTATCATTCCTTGTAACCCCATGGATCTTCCATCATCAGGATGGTAGATTCGGGTAATCCCGTAACCTTGTAATTCAGCAATTTCAGATGGAAGAATGGTTCCACCACCACCACCAAAAATCTTCACATGTGGCGCTCCTTTTTCTTGAAGCAAATCATACATGTATTTGAAGTATTCGATGTGTCCACCTTGGTAAGATGTCATTGCAATCGCTTGAGCATCCTCTTGAATCGCACAATCCACTACTTCTTCGACAGAACGATCGTGTCCGAGGTGAATGACTTCGCAACCGGTTGCTTGTATGATGCGGCGCATGATGTTTATGGCTGCGTCGTGTCCATCAAATAGGGAGGCTGCTGTTACAATGCGGATTTTATTAACTGGGATGTAAGGAGCTTCTTGTTCCATGCTATTTATACGTGTTGTTTGATGAACAAAACTACGCAAAAAAAGCTGATTTTCGGGAACTAAAAGGGATGAAATCCAAACGAAGTTTAACGGAGTCTATACTTGGTCAGGAGCTATGTTTTCCGTTCCAATGGACTCAAACACTTCTTTGGTAGAAAGCAAGAATCCTTCTTCACATTTCAGCATGTCTTGAATGCGCAAAATTTCGGGATATTGTTTTGCTTCTATTTCGATAGTAAACACTTGTTTGCCAATGATTTGTTTTTCTATGAAATGACGATCATCGCGAATTTCGTACTGCGATTTCTCATTAGCTAATTTACGGTATTGCGGAAAATCTAAATCAGACATTACAGTCGTTCGAGTGGGGTTTTAACGCCATCTACCAAGGAATAACAAGCTAATTTATCCTTGAATACCGAAGATTTGAAGATGGATCGATTCAACAACATGCGCACACATTCTTGAATTCCTTCCACAATCGATGGATGTGGGTGGATTAATTCCGAAAGAACTTCAATCGACATGTTCAACTTGATGAGGAGTCCAACTGCCTGAATCGCTGTCGATGCATGCGCACCAACTACACGCATTCCAAGGATGCGCATATCCTTATCGTTTGTCACAATGATTTTAAAGAATCCTTGTGTTTTACGCATCGCGATAGCTCTCGTAATCAACGAATAATCGATTTTCACCACTTTTACCGGAATGCTTTGCTCCACACATTGTTGTTCGTTTAGTCCGACTGAAGCAACTTCTGGTGAAAGGAACATGATCGTACACACATTGTCGTAGTTTAAGCGTTCTGGAATATTACCAAATGCTTTTTCCACTGCGTGACGTGCTTCGATTTCACCCATGTTCACAAGTGCAATTCTGCCAGAAACATCTCCGACGGCATAAATATTTGGAACACTGGTTACCGTATCGTCGTCTCCAATGTGTACGCCTCTTTGAGACATTTCAACTCCTGCGTTTTCGAGTCCGAGTCCTTCAACATTTGGAATTCTACCAACGGATAATAAAGCTTTCTCCACGCGGATGATTTCACGGCTACCATCTGGATAAGAAAGTTCGTATTCGACTTCCCCATCGATTTTTTCTAAACGCTCTAATTTCGCATTTGAATGAATGGTTACACCATGTTTTTTCATATTGCTCTCTACTAACGTAGAAATATCTTCATCCTCAAAAGGCAGAATGCGTTCTTGTCGGTCGATCAAATACACTTTCGTTTTTCCGAAATTGGAAAAAATGGTCGCATATTCACAGCCAATTACACCTGCACCGACAATGACCATGCTTTTTGGGAAATCTTTGATGTGATCAATGCCGTTACTTGTCAAAATGATTTCCTCATCGACTTCAATATTTGGAAGTGATCTTGGACGGCTTCCGGTTGCCAAAATGATTTTTTCTCCGCGAATGATCTTTTTTTCTCCTTCGTGGTCTATCTCTACTTCGTGCTTGGACAATAATTTTGCTTGTCCACGCTCATATTGAAGTAGTTTTTTCATCGTTTCTGTTTGCAAGAGCTTGATGTGCGCTGCATATTGAAATTTACGTTCAAAGATTGCTTCGGAAAGATTTTTACGTACGTCGTCCCAAGATAATTCGAATTTTGTTCTCCCTTTCGAAACGATCATGTCGTTGATATCGGATACTCGGTTCGAAAGTTCCCATAAAGTCTTTGAAGATAAAGCGCCATTGTATACGCCAGCTCCTCCAACTCGGTCTTTTTCGATGAGGCAAACATTCTTGCCAAAATCAATTCCACGCATGGCCGCTGCATATCCTGCAGGACCTCCTCCAATCACTATTAAGTCAAATTCTTCCATGAATGTGTAAATTCGCGTCAAAGATACAGAGAAAAGAGATGAGTCAATTGAAGGAAAATGATCAAAATGCGTTGGAGTTAGCAAAACAGCAACTTGAGCAGACGAAAAAGACATTCCGCAAATGGAAGCAAAGCAAACCGAAAGAATTGGATCAACGCTTTCATCAAGCACATACGCAAGAATTCCAAAAGATGGATTGTTTGACCTGTGCAAATTGCTGTAAAACGACAAGTCCTATTTTTCGCGATGCGGACATTCGACGAATCGCCAAACGTTTACGCATGAAGGAAGCACAACTGATCGATCAATATTTGAAGATGGATGAGGAAAGCGACTACGTGCTGAAAAAATCACCTTGTTCCTTTTTGTACGACGACAATACCTGCTCCATTTACGAGGATCGTCCCTTGGCATGTCGTGAATACCCGCATACGGATCGAAAAAACATGTTTCAAATTTTGGAACTCACTGCCACAAATACGACCGTTTGTCCGGCAGTGGCACGCATCGTAGAGAAAATCACGAATCCATGATCGCTTTTCATCCGATTTATGTTCATCCTTTGCCGGAAAACCACCGTTTTCCCATGGAGAAGTACGATTTATTACCAAAGCAATTATTGCACGAGGGAACAGTCGCGGAATCTGATTTTTTTGAACCAAATCTGCTTTCGGAAAAACATATTTTGGCTGTTCATGATGAAAATTATTGGAGAAATTTAAGCGAATTGAACATCAGTCAACGCGAACAACGAGTTTCTGGATTTGTGCATTCAAAAGCCTTGATAGAACGTGAGCGATGCATCATGGAAGGAACGCTACGAGCTGCGGAATTCGCCTTGACAAAGAAAATCGGATTCAATATTGCCGGAGGAACGCACCACGCGTTTGCGGATAGGGGAGAAGGATTCTGTTTGTTGAATGATCAAGTCATTGCGGCTAACTTTTTACTCAATAACAGTGGGATTCAAAAAATCCTCATCATCGATTTAGATGTGCATCAAGGGAACGGAACAGCCGCTTTATTGCAAGGAAACGAAAACGTGTTCACGTTTAGCATGCATGGACGAAATAATTACCCACTTCAAAAAGAGCAATCGGACCTAGATGTCGAATTAGAAGACAGCATTCAAGACCAAGAATATTTATTCCTTTTAGCGAAAAACCTCCATGACATCTTGAATAAGTTTCATCCGGATTTCGTTTTTTATCAATGTGGAGTGGATATTTTAGCGACAGATAAATTGGGGAAATTAGCAATCTCCATGAATGGCAGCAAGGAACGAGATCGAATCGTATTTGATTGCGTGCGTCAATTGGGTGTCCCGGTTGTTTGCACCATGGGAGGTGGATATAGTCCTCAAATCAAGGACATCGTGGAAGCCCATGCACAAACCTTTCGCGTAGGAATGGATCTTTTGCTTTAAGAATTGCGTATTTTTGACTCCCAAATTGACCGAATGAAATCCCTTGTATTGTTTTTTGTAGTGCTCTGCTTTTCGACCTTGTTCGCGCAGAAAACTACCGTTCAATTGCAATTACAGAAAGGAAAAACGTACACGCATGTCCTGAATTCACAATCAGAGATATTTCAAAAGACCAACGGGAAGACCTTGAAAATCAATATGCTTGTCACGGCGAAAATAACCTACAAGGTCAAGTCAGTAAAAAAAAATAGATACTACCTCGAGACACAATATAGAAACATGAACATTTCCATTGTTCAATCAGATGGTAAAGAATTGAAGTTTAATTCCGACAAGCCTTCCGAAGATGTGTTATCGAATTATTTTTACCAAATGTGTCGTACCCCGTTTTATATTACGATGAATTCCTTAGGCGAAATTAGTTCCGTTGAAGGCATCGGTCGTCTTGTCGACAATGGCATAAAAGGATTAGACCTTCCTGAGGAAAAAGTGGAACAGATCAAATTGGGTTTGAACGAAGCGTATGGTGAAAAAGCATTCAAAGGAAACTTTGAAATCATTACCTTGATTTATCCCAAAGTAGCTGTTGAGCTAAATGAATCATGGCAAACAGAAACGGCGATTTACTCAAAGAATATTCAGGCAAGCTTGATAACGAATTATCACTTGGAACAGTCCAGGATCGGTGAGGACTATTTACAAGTTAACGGTGAATCTGAAATGATTTCCCATGAGCAAACGGAATCAGAGAAGTTACTTGGATCGGCAAGCCTTCATCTGTCCTTGGATAAGAACACAGGTTGGATTCATTCAGCAAAAGTGGATCAAATCATTCGAATTGGAAACAAAGAGGATGCAAATTATTCTTTTACAAAAGTAAAAACGACCTATTCGGATCAATAATTATGAAAACAGAAATCAAAAATATGAAAACAGCACTTATAACTGGAGCATCCAGTGGAATTGGTAAAGAATTGGCAAGAATCCATGCATCGAAAGGTGGCAACTTGATTTTAGTTGCGAGACGAACAGACGCATTGGAAGCATTGAAAGAGGAATTGGAGTCCACTTACAAGGTGCAGGTTTCCACATTTACGCAAGACTTAACGCAAGCACACGCAGCGAAAAAAGTGTATGATTTTGTGAATCACTCAGGTTTAGAAGTAGACTATTTGATGAACAATGCTGGTTTTGGTGGTCATGGAAATTTCGTTGATCGTCCTTTGGAGAAAGATTTGGAGATGATTCAGTTAAATGTAACTGCGTTAGTTGAATTAACACACCTGTTCCTTCAAGACATGAAAGAACGTGGATACGGGAAAATCCTAAACACAGCGAGCACAGCTGGATTCCTACCTGGTCCTTTACAAGCAACCTACTTTGCGACAAAAGCATTTGTTGTTTCCTTCACGGAAGGAATCTCATATGAACTAAGAAATACTGGGGTAACGGTAACAGCACTTTGTCCGGGTCCGGTAAAAACAGAATTTGAACACGTTGCCGGATTAGAAGGTGGAACCATGTTCGATAAAGGAGCATCCGCTTATAAAACCGCAAAATCAGGCTATGATGGAATGATGAAAGGAAAAGTGATTCAAATTTCTGAGTTTTCCTTCGCATTTTTAATTAAAATGGTACCATTTGTACCTTTAAAAATGCTTTCTGCAGTGATTGAAAAAA
Organism: Flavobacteriales bacterium; assembly: GCA_947461635.1. Classification (GTDB taxonomy): domain Bacteria; phylum Bacteroidota; class Bacteroidia; order Flavobacteriales_D; family Crocinitomicaceae; genus UBA952. Next base: position 13,037 of record CANHMH010000018.1, read on the forward strand.
TGCAAACGGTCCCGAAGAAATAACTTGATTCTGAATAAAGTGCATTTAAGTACTTTAACTAAAATAGAATGAACCCATAAAAAAAGAAAGGTTTATCCAAGGGGATAAACCTTTCTTTTTATAATGAACTCTGCTTCAAAGAGAAATTTTTAGAAATAGATTTTAGTGTTGTTGGAATTTGGATGTTATTCAACAACCTTAACGACGCCTTGAATAATGCTTACACCTTCACTTCCAGTTCTTTTGTAATTTAGATAAATAGCAATATTTAAATCAATTTCTGCTTTTTGAAGGGCTGATGCAGGTACATTATTTCCGTTAAATAAAAACTCCTCATCTCCTATAGTGATGCTGCCGCCAAGTACTTCGAAACTGGCGTCTAAAGGACTGTCTGCACCAAGTCCAACCGTTAATTTTGATCCTATAGATTTAGAAATTGTATAATTTTCTAATTGTGGCATTGGAAAAGGTTTTACTTTGTATTTGAACTGGCCATAATTTTTTACAGTTCCGTTTTTACTTTTACCAGATAATGCTAAGGTTACAAATGACACGCCAGAAGTTGGTCTAACTAGGTAACCTTTGTATTGAATGCCATTCACTGTGCGAGAAGACGCCGTACATGTCCCTCCTGTTACACTGACTGATGCTGTTTCGTCTGAAATCATGGGAACAATGAAATTGTCATAACCTAGATACATTACTGCCAACTCAGGCTGAGCAATAACACCGTACTGTGCATATATCCCAGTTGAAAAAAGGATTGAAAAGAAAGATAAAATAATTGTTTTCATAAGTTTAATATAAGTCAGTTGAATTGTTGATTAAGTTAAGTGATTTTTGAATTTCCGAATATGAAGTACTCATTGTTTTCGTGTAAATGATAGAATTCCAATTGGAAATGTTGGTTAGGTCTACTTCTATTTTATCCAGAATAGAATTGGTTAATGGAAATTGCTGCGATTGGTCTTCTTTGTTATAATCCAAATATGCGATTTTTTGGTAATTTTCATCTTGGTAAATTACTGCGCTGTTTACATTTTTCGCCAATTTCGATCGGCTCTTTGTATCAGTTGTATAGGATATTGCTGTTTTAGCATTAGGAATTTCTTTCCAAACGATTAAAGATTCTTTTGATTTCCTCACTTCATCTCCTATTTTTGTCTCATCCCATAATTTTTCTAAATCAGGATGATATATAAATAATAATTCTATATCCACCTCTGACTCAATTCTTTTTAAAAAATCTTTGCAAGATCCTTCCTCTCTATACATTGTTACCTCATCACCAAAATCAAATCTTTGCAAACGAATTACAGTCCCTAATTCTTGTGTTTTCATTGTTTTTTGAATTTTTTCACTTTCAATATTTTTCAAAGAAAATGGGGATTGCACAACGTCTTTGAGTTTAATTATTTCAGGTGTATTCCAACAAGATTTTTCATTAAATTGGATTTCTTCATTCATCATATAAAATAAAGGGTTTATACCTTTTGACCAAAGATTGAATTCCTTCGTGTTTAGTTGCCCGAAAGCTTCAGATTTATAAGTTGAAATAAATTCCTTACTTTCTTCCTCAGTTAGAAATTCCCAAAAATTAAAACAGCTAGTTTCCTTTAATTGATCTTGTTTCAATGATAATGAAATGAAATTTTTTCCATTTGAATTTTGTTTAATAAAATGAATCCAAATCTCTTTTTCTTTTTCTTCCAAAAGAAAGGTTGTAATGTTTCTGATATCGAAATAGTATGTCTGATATTTAAATAAATAAGAACCGATATTACTTTTATCCCAATACATCTGAAGAATATTTTTATCTACTAAGAATAATTCCTCATAATCTAAATTAGGTTTTAAGGAATCCAAAAAAACGTCCAACGATTGATTCGTTTTTGTCAATAAGATTGATTGTTCAAAAGATGGAATGTATATTGAAAAGTGATCAGCCCTTTCAAAGGTTAGCATAGATTCTTTTGAAATACTCAAACTTTCTAAAGAATATTCATCATAGGCCCCTTGAAATTGATTACTTGCAATCATTTCAGGAATTAGAACCAAATTATTCATCAAAACCCCAACAAAAGAATTAGGGTCATTGTAATTAAAGTGCTTCGCATTATCTCCTTTGTTTTCTATTACAGCAAATTTCTGAGAGAAAACAAATGCAGAAAAGAAAGTGGACAAAATAAAAACTGATATTTTCATAAGAATAAATCGAATATACATTGTAAATGTAAAGAAAAAATAAATTTTTAGCAATTAAAAGAGGCCTATGCCTTTGAAAGAAAGGTTTCAGATGGGCTTGATTAGATTTTTGGATGAAGAAGAATTTGTTATTTGGAATCCAATATTTTTACTTTTCGAAGTAAATTACTTTTTCTGAAGTTGGAGAAATATTGTCTATAAATCATACCTTTGTTTTATGTATTTATTACCATTGTTTTTAGGAGATGTTGCTGGATCTGAAATCGTTGTCATTTTAATCGTGATTTTATTGTTTTTTGGTTCGAAAAGTATTCCTGGAATTGCGAAAACAATGGGGCAGGCCATGTATCAAATTAGAAATGCATCAAGTGAACTGCAAAATGAAATCAAAAAATCTGGTGTAGGAATTAAAGAAGAGTTAAACATCAATTCCATCCTGAAAGAATCCCAGGAACAATTGGTACAGCCACTCGATCAAATGTATTCTGACGTAGAAAACAGCATGCATTACACCGGACGACCTCAAACGCCCATCGAAAAAGCATCAGCACAAGATGAACTTCAGACTTCTGAAGAAGCACCAGTCGTAGAAGAGAATAATCATATTGAGACGGAAGCGACAGAAGTCCTTGCGGATAAGAGCATAGAACCTAATAAACCAGTTGAATAATGGTACACGTTGGAATCATCATGGGGAGCAAATCAGATTTGCCAATTATGAAGGAAGCAAAACTCATTTTAGATGAATTTGGAATTGAATCTGAAGTGGAAATCGTTTCAGCGCATCGCACACCAGAGAAAATGGTCGCTTACGCGAAAGAAGCGGCAGGAAGAGGAATAAAAGTAATCATTGCCGGAGCTGGAGGTGCTGCACATCTTCCTGGAATGACTGCTTCAATGACATCTTTGCCTGTAATTGGTGTTCCAATAAAATCTTCTAATTCGATTGATGGTTGGGATTCAATCCTAAGTATTCTTCAAATGCCAAATGGAATTCCAGTTGCTACAGTAGCTTTAAATGCAGCGAAAAACGCTGGAATCTTAGCCGCTCGTATCATCGGAGCGTTTGATGAGCAAGTCCAAGCAAAAATGGATGCTTACGCTGTTTCCATGAAAGAAATGGTGGAAGAAAGCGGTAAAAACCTAGAGATTTAATCGTAAAGTAAGTACTTTTTACGCGTCAACATAAATGCATCGATTCCTGGCTTCCAAGTTTCTCTGATTTCTTTTGCTGACCATCCCTTGTAAAGTTGTTCTTTTAATGTTGCCGTTCCTGCTAAACGATTGAAAAAGGAGTTTTGATCGATGAAAACAGCGGAATCACCCAATAAATCCCTTGCTTGAATAAGGTAAATTAAATTGATTTCATAATTTCTTTTCGCTGGGGAATTTGATAGGTTATATCCATTGCACAATTTGTTCATTTGTGGAGGGGTTTTCGCTCCTGGCGTTGGCATCGGAGTAAAGGAAAAACCTGTTTTTGGAAAGCGTGGGTGACCAAAAACTTCAAATGGCATGTCTGTCCCTCTGCCAATACTCACCGTTGTCGCTTCAAACAAACACAAAGAAGGATACAAGGAAATCGCACCGTCAGTGCGTAAATTAGGAGACGGAGCTACTGGTAAAGTGTACTTTAGTTTGTGTTTGTAATTCTTACACGGAACTACAAATAAATTGCATTGAATGCCATTGTTCAACCATTTTTCCCCGTTGATCATTAAGGCATATTCCCCAATCGTCATTCCATATACAATGGGAACTGGATGCATTCCTACAAAGGATTTGTATTCTTTTTCCAAAATGGGTCCATCGACGTAATGTCCATTTGGATTGGGACGGTCCAATACCACGACTTTTTTGTTATTCTCGGCACATGCTTCCATGACGTAATGCAAAGTGGAAATAAATGTGTAAAAGCGTACGCCAACATCTTGGATATCGTAAATGACAACATCAACATCTGCCAATTGCTGTGGACTTGGTTTTTTGTTGCTGCCATATAAAGAAACCAAGGGAAGTCCGGTTTTTTCATCAACGGAATGATTTACTTTTTCCCCTGCATCTACGTCACCTCGGAAACCATGCTCAGGAGAAAAGACTTTCACGACGTTTAATTTTAAGGAAAGCAAGGTATCCACCAAATGAACGCCTTTCACTACCGATGTTTGATTCCCTACTACGGCGATACGTTTTCCTGCCAATGAATCGACAAACAAATGAAGTCGGTCAATTCCTAATAATGGTTTTTTAACATCTAATTTATCGTTTGGAAAAAGATTTTTTCCCATTTTTTGGCTCGCGTCGAGTGAAAGGCTTCCGGTTATCCCGTTATCACCAGTTGCATTTTGAGCACAGCTAAAAAGTAAAAACACAGAAATTGTTTTCAAGCACAGAAGCTTTGTGTATTTTTGAACCTTAAATAAAAACAATTTGTCTTTCGAAATTTTCATATCACGTCGTCTCATCCAAAATAAGCTACAAGGTATTAAAGTTTCTAAACCGATTGTGCGTATATCTATCCTAAGTATTGCACTAGCAATTGTTGTTAACCTTGTAACTGTAGCTATAGTAACGGGATTCCAACATGAAGTACGAAATAAAATTACGGGTTTTAATGCACCCTTATTTATTTCAAAGAAAGGAACACAGCAGATTTTTGAAGGTGATGCCGTTCTGAAAAATCAAAAAGCACTAAATGAACTATCTGGGATTATCGGACTAAAAGGAATTTCTCCCGTCGTCTTTAAACCGGCTATGCTGCAATCCTCACGATTTTCGGATACCGTAAAATTAGCGAATGGGAAAGATTCACTGATCAATCGCCAGGATATCCTTGGAGTGGTCATGAAAGGTGTGGAGATGTCGTATGACTGGACTTTTATCAAGCAACATTTGGTGTCCGGACGCACATTGAATTTTCAAGCAAAACAAGAAGAATTGGTACTTTCTAAACGAATGGCGGATCAATTGAATTATCACCTCAATGATACCATTTCGGTTTATTATGTGAAAAATCAACCCGTTTTACGGAAATATAAGGTTGTTGGCATTTATCAAACTGGTCTTGAAGAATACGATCAAAAATTGGTTTTTTGTCGCTTGCCAGAGGTTCAAAAAATGAACGATTTTGGTATCAAAACGAAAATTGTGATCGATGATCAATTGGTCAACGGGAAGATCGTCTTAAAAGCAGCGATTGAGGGAAAAACAAAGGACTTGCTTTACGATTGGGGTTCCGGACCAGACATCTATGGTGGATTCTATTTGTCTTATTTGACTGATACGAATTTCCGTTTGATTGTTTATCAGTCGGACCGACAAAAAGGAACACAATTCCCCATTGACACAAGCTATTTAAAAGTCACTTGCTCCGCACCTTTTGTGTCATCAGCGGACCTTAAGAAGGATGAAAGTGGCGCCTTGTTGAAAGAGCCAATTTCAGTAGATAGTTATCAATTGTCAACGGCATCGGCAGTACTGAATGTCACGGAAACAGAAGGTCTCGGTACAGGAAAGAATTTTGTGTCAGGTTTCGAAGTGCAAATCAATGATTGGAAGGATTTAAAACGTGTGGAAGAAGAGATTCGTTCTACGATTGAAATGCGTCCAAATGAAAACAATGAACTCATGCAAGTCAGCAGCATCTTAACAACGGAACGAGATCTTTTTGCTTGGTTGAGTTTTCTGGATTACAACGTCTATATCATCATCTTTTTAATGTTGCTGATTGGTGTGATCAACGTTGGTTCGGCAATGCTTGTACTTATTGTTGTCCGAACGAACTTAATCGGAATGCTCAAAGCAATGGGCGCAAGGGATTGGTCTATTCGTAAATTGTTCTTGTTTCAAGCGGCTCACCTCATTGGACGCGGATTACTATATGGGAATCTCATTGGATTTTCACTTTGCATCATTCAAGTGAAATTTGCTGTGCTAAAATTGGACCCCTTGGTGTATTATTTGGATAAGGTGCCTGTTGAAATAAATCCAATGTCTTGGTTTTTAGTCAACCTAGTGACATTTGTTGTGTGCATGATTTCCTTGATTGTTCCAAGTTATGTCGTGACGAAAATTAGTCCAACAAAAGCAATTCGATTCAATTAACGCATGAATTTCCAACAATTCGAAGAGGTTAGTATCTTGAATGAATCCGGTGTTTACCGAGTGATTCGTGCAGAAGGCGCTTTTCTATGCTTGGAGGATGAGCATGGATTTGAACGAAAAGTATCCTTGGAATTTGTCGTTCGGCGCGTTCAAATGAATGTGCACAAAGTTCCCAATAAGGATCATGTAAACATCAATCATTCAAAGAAGTCAGTTAAAAACGAAGTGATTCCATCCATAGATCTTCATCACCATGAATTGAATTTGGATGAACGTTTCTTGAGTAAACATGATATCTTGACAGCTCAATTGAATGCATTCAAATATTTTTGCAATCAGATGATTCAGACGAAAAAGAAACGCTTTCGTGTGGTTCATGGAATAGGCGAGGGGAAACTGAAAATGGAACTTCGCACCTTGGTTCAAGGAAAAGACGGATTATCCATGCATGACGATCAAGTTACTAGAGGAAAAGTTGGAGCTTCCTTAATTGAAATTCAATCGTCAATCGCCAGACCATTTTAATTTTGTGGTACGAATCCCGGTTTTCCTCTTGAGATATCAAAAATCCAAGTGTAGTATCCGATAAAATGACTTTCGGTGAATCCCATTTTACTGGAACTTGACTTCGGGAAAATGATGCGATTAGCTGCAGGTAGACCTTTGACAAGCGATTGTGGTGCAACGCCATCTTGTTGACAAGGAAACTGTTTTGTTTTTCCGCTTCGCGAAGTTCCGTACTGCCAAGCATTGCGCCATTTTTTTGCATCAAATGATTTGCCGATGGGATTTTCAGGAGCGATAGAATAGTAATCACCAAAATTGATTTTACCAGATAAAACCGACATCATTCCCATTGCATAGGCGTGTCCCATACTGTGAGAAACAATGTAAAGGGTATCGTTAACTGAATAATTAGGCCCTTCGTTCAAAACTTGAAGTAAATTCCTTGCTGCGATTTTACCTCGATTAAAACGTAGGTTGAATCCTTCATAATTTGGACTTGTAGCAAGTAAACTCATAGTTGCAACGCGTTCATTGGAAGGTAATTTTGTTTCAAAACAATGATGCTTTGTTGTTTTACATAATTTAGGGTAAATGGCTGCAGTTCCAGCAAATTTAATGACGGACCCATGGTTTGAAGTAGAAACCGAATGGTGTCCATCGGCATACCAAATCTCATCCGCAGAAATGCGCTCTTGAAAACGCATATTGAACTGATTCCATGGTTCCCAATAATCAAATCGATCGATTGAATAAACGTGATTCTTTGAATTTGGAAATTCCACACCCTTCGTTTGGAATGTATTCAAGAATTCAGACATGGATTGATTGGTAGATACGGGACGATATCCGTTTACAAAAACTAAAATTCTTTTCGCTGGATCAGGTAGTAGCAGTTTTTTTGTTAAATCAAATCCCATGTGATTATAAACCTTCTCATCAATAATTCGATTTTCTTTATTGCGGTAACGAAAAACCACAAAATGACTTTGAGTTCTTTTTCGAAAAGGAATCGTTGTTAACTCCAAAACATTGCGAGAAAACATGAAGCGTGCTTGATTATTTGGCTTAATGTCAAAGTAGAGTACACGATCTTCCCGTTGCGCATACCAACTTGAATGAATCTGTCGGAAAACTTGACTTTTGGAATAATATGTTTCTTGCGTATTAAATTGATCAAAGTTCTCTAAACTGTGCTGAAGTACGGATTGATTTTTACCATGAAAACTAGTGATTTCATGAAACTTCATGTGGTAGTTTGAGTAATAAAACTCGGTTGCGTAAAAGGCAAAAACATTCGAACTTATCGCCAATGACCAAATGATCATCTTGGCAAAGCGGTAGGACATGCGTTTGAAAAAACGACTATCAAGCATGCGCTTATTAATCTTACGAAAGGTTAAAAACTGTAAAACAAGTGTGAGAATCACTGAAAGTAAATGGACCAGACAAATGTGATAACCAAGTAGATTAAAACGAGGTTTGAAAAAGGGATTTGTTACATCCATATAAACATAGAAATGATTTTGTTTAAAAGGACGAACGATTCCATTCATGGGGTTATTTGGATCAACAAGAAAAGTCCCATCAGGATTCTCGCCCCAAAAATAGTAGGCTACACGTCCATTTGATGTTTGGATGTTTTCATAGTCATCGACAGTACGAAAGGGAAAAGTGTTGCTCTGAAGAGCTTTAATTTGTTCTTGATCCAATTGATCATCACATCCAATGCGATCAATCAAACTTGGTGACATTCCGAATTGAAGGAATAGTATTTTTTTTAATTGAATCAAAGAAAGCAAGCCACGATCTTCTCCAATAAAACCAACGGATTTATGAGGGATGGCAAAGTACTTTTGAGTGTCTGCTGGGACACAATAAATGTACAGTTGTTGATTGTCTTTTGGAGGCCAATCGGTAAAATACAAATCCCTTAATTCTTTTTGCTGTGGTGTGAATTGATGCGTCCCGATTGAAGGGAATTCCCAATTTTCAGAGTGTACTAATGGTTTTTTTTGATGGCTCGTAATTACCTGAAGTTCAATCCCAGCTTGTTTAAATGTGGATTCAAGCGACTGAAATTGATTCGTTGCTTGTTTTCCCGAAAAAACAATGGTTAATTGATACGATGTATTGCGTTTTCCTTCTTGAGCTCTTGAGGAAAATGAAAATGCTAACAGGAAGATTGCCAAGAAAAGGCAGGAAACCTGTTTCATTGTATGAAATTACAAGTGTAAGAAGTTCTTTTTAGCCAAAAGTTCGTCCTCTGATTCACGGTAGTCTGGATCATCCACACAACAATCAACTGGACAAACAGCTGCGCATTGTGGTTCGTCATGAAAACCAACACATTCGGTACATTTGTCGTGAGCGATGTAATAAACATCCATGTTCACTGGCTCAAATTGATGCTCCGCTGAAACTTCTTCTCCATCCAAAGTAGTGATCATTCCCTTTAAGGACGTGCCATCAGCATATTTCCATTCTGCGCCACCTTCGTAAATTGCATTGTTTGGACATTCAGGTTCGCAAGCCCCGCAATTGATACATTCGTCTGTGATAATGATTGCCATAAAAATCAAAAATTTGTACAAAGATAATAAGCCTAGTTGGATTGTTCTGTTTGATGAGGTAAAAAAAGAGAAGTTATGTACTTTTGTACCGTGGAAAAGTCAAGAATAATCAATGCATTTGTTGTCCTCGGGACAATTTTAAAGGAACTCAGTGAAAATAATCAATACTCTTCTGCAGTTTCGATGCTGACCGAGGAAGAATATGCCGAAGTCAATGAGGTGATTCAGCGAGAGTTTCATTACAATGGATGGTTTACGGAGGATTCTATTCGTCAAGCTTTTGGCGAAATAGCAAGTTGGTTGACAGCAGAAAAACTGACCGAATGGACCAATCGGTATAATGAAAACAACGACAAGAAGAATGTTGCTGTTATCATGGCTGGAAACATTCCGTTGGTTGGATTTCATGATTTCTTGTGTGTGTTGTTGTCTGGTCATCAAGTGATTTGCAAACAAAGCTCGGAGGATGCACGTCTTCTTCCGTCGCTCGTGAAGCTGTTGCTGTTATTTGAACCTGACTTGTCAGAACGAATTCGTTTCTCTGACCGAAAATTAGTGGATTACCACGCTGTCATTGCTACTGGAAGCAACAATAGCATGCTGCATTTTGAACAATATTTTTCACATGTCCCACATTTATTTCGTGGACACCGCACCTCTGTTGCCGTACTCACAGGGAACGAATCGAAAGAGGAATTGCGTGCGCTTGGTGTCGATTGTTTGACTTATTTCGGACGTGGTTGTCGAAATGTAACACACCTGCTTTTTCCAGAAGGATTTGACTTAAACCGCTTTTTTGAGGCGATTGTTGATTTGTCCGATGTGGTCAACAATAAAAAATACGGCAATAATTACGATTACAACAAAGCTGTACATTTAATGAATTTGAGTAAGTTCTTGGATAATAACTTTTTACTCATGAAAGAGTCTGATCAATTGTTCTCTCCCTTGTCCATGCTTCATTATCAATATTATAAAAGTTCAGAAGAATTAATGGCATTTTTAGATGCACATAGCTCTCTAATTCAATGTGTTGTTGGACAAGATTACATTCCCTTCGGACAAGCACAGTGTCCGTCTTTAATGGATTATGCAGATGGAATGGATACCATGCACTTTTTAGCAACTTGCTAACATAAACTAAAGTGGATTCAATCCAATTCCGTATCTTTGCACATGTCTTTTCTAGAAAAAATAATGATTAAATATAAAACGCCTCAGGAGATTGAAATCATGCGTGAAGCAGCGCAAATCGTGAGTAGAACACTTGGATTGGTTGCGAAACACATGAAGCCTGGAGTGACGCCCAAGTTTTTAGATCAGCTTGCAGAGGACTATATCCGTTCCCAAAATGCGATTCCCGGATTTCTCGGTTTGTATGGTTGTCCAAGTACTTTATTGATTTCTGTGAACGAACAAGTCGTACACGGACTTCCAACCGATCGTCCTTTTCAAGATGGCGACATCGTTTCCGTGGATTGCGGTTCGGTTTACAAAGGTTATTATGGTGATCATGCCTACACGTTTGAAATCGGAGATGTGAAACCAGAAGTGAAAAAATTACTCGAAGTAACAAAAGAGTGTCTGTACCTTGGAATTGCGCAAGCGACGATTGCAAATCGCATCGAAGATATTGGTTGGGCGATTCAACAACATGCAGAGAAACATGGTTACGGAGTGGTGCGTGATCTAGTTGGACACGGTTTAGGAAAGGAATTACACGAAGAACCACAAGTGCCGAATTACGGTCGACGTGGACGCGGAAAGAAAATTCAAAACGGATTAACGATTGCAATCGAACCGATGATCAACATGGGAACCGAAAAAGTAAAAACACTCGAGGATCAATGGACGATTGTTACTGCGGATGGTCAACCAAGTGCGCATTTCGAACACGATATCGCTGTAGTTGACGGTGAACCAGTGATTCTTTCCACCTTTGATTTCATTTACGAAGCCCTTGGAAAATAAACTGAACATCGAACGAATTTGGGTGCAACGAAGCATTGCCCTCGTTTTGTTGTTTATGTTTTGGAATGGATTCACGGATATTTTCTGGATGGCTCCGTCCATCTTATTTGATCCATTGCTGCTTGTTTTATGGTTGATTTTCATCGTTATTTATCGAAATGAGCTTAAAAACCTGAGGTTTATTTGGTTTTTGGTAATCGCCATTTTACTTAACAATTTACTTCATTTCAGTCATTTTTCTAATTTGATGAATCGAACGGTCTTCTTACAAAGTGAAAACTCCTTTTTAGTCGAACCCATTTCAGGACTTCTTTCAAACATGTTGACCTCAATAGGATGGGGGATGGTCATGTGGAAATTACTCTTGAATCATTCACATCGAAACTATTGGATGGGACTTTTCGTGTTGTTCTCTATGCCAATTTTGTTTTTTTGGATTCCAGCCGTTTTGTTCTTCAACGGAATCTTGCTCACTATTTTCATTGTGAAAACAAAGGATCGCAAGCCATTTCACTGGTTTTTGATTGCACAAGTTGTTTCCGTGAGTTTGGCTGTTTTTCAAATGTTCGCATGGATGATTTCTTTCTCTCCAGGAGGAAAATTCTAAACAAAAAAAAGAACGCAAGCAATTGCGTTCTTTCCAATATGCTGTTTCTGAAATCTTATAAGTGAATCACTTCGCCGTATGCCGCAGCTGCCGCTTCCATGATTGCTTCAGACATTGTAGGGTGAGGGTGAACCGTTTTGATCAACTCTTCTCCTGTCGTTTCTAATTTACGAACAGCTACTAATTCAGCGACCATTTCGGTTACATTCGCACCGATCATGTGTCCACCAAGTAATTCGCCGTATTTCGCGTCGAAAATCAATTTCACAAATCCATCTTTCGCTCCAGCAGCACTTGCTTTACCTGAAGCAGAGAATGGGAATTTACCAACTTTGATCTCGTAACCAGCTTCCTTCGCTGCTTTTTCCGTCATACCAACAGATGCAATCTCAGGAGAACAATACGTACATCCTGGGATGTTTCCGTAGTTCAATGGCTCTGGATGATGTCCTGCGATTTTCTCTACACAAATGATTCCTTCTGCAGAAGCAACGTGTGCTAACGCTGGTCCTGGAACAACATCACCAATGGCATAGTATCCTGGGATATTTGTTTGGTAGTAATCATTTACAAGGATACGTCCTTTGTCCACAACGATTCCAACTTCTTCTAATCCAATGTTTTCGATGTTCGCTTGGATTCCAACCGCAGAAAGAACCACATCACATTCGATTTTCTTTTCACCTTTAGCTGTTTTCACGGTAACAACACATCCTTTTCCGGAAGTATCAACAGATTCAACAGAAGCATTTGTCATGATGTTGACACCTGCTTTTTTAAATGATTTCTCTAATTGTTTCGAAACGTCTTCGTCCTCTACTGGAACAATGTTCGGAAGGTATTCAACAACAGTAACTTCAGTTCCAAGTGCATTATAGAAGTAAGCGAACTCAATTCCAATCGCTCCTGATCCAACAACAACTAATTTTTTCGGTTGTGTGGGTAAGGTCATTGCTTGACGGTATCCAATAATTTTCTCACCATCTTGAGGTAAGTTTGGAAGGACACGAGAGCGTGCTCCAGTTGCAATGATCAATGCTTTGCTTGCAGTATAATCTGTTGTTGCTCCAGCTTCGTCCGTAACTGAAACTGTTTTACCAGCTTTGATTACTCCGTTACCTTTCAATACATCGATTTTGTTCTTTTTCATTAAAAACTGAATTCCGTTGCTCATTCCGTTGGCAACATCGCGGCTTCTTTTGATCATCGCTCCAAAATCCGCAGTAGCTTCTTTTACAGTAATTCCATAATCATTAGCATGCGTCAGGTATTCGAACACATTCGCAGATTTCAAAAGTGCTTTGGTAGGAATACAACCCCAATTTAAGCAGATTCCACCGAGCTCTTCACGTTCTACAATGGCAGTTTTGAGTCCTAATTGAGAGGCGCGAATAGCAGTAACA
>CANHMH010000019.1 GCA_947461635.1 Flavobacteriales bacterium
TACTTGTCATTATCGCCACATTGATTAATTTTGACCACGCAAAAATAGAAGTAGCCTTATGAGTGTTTTAGTAAATAAAAATTCCAGAGTCATTGTTCAAGGATTTACCGGTAGTGAAGGTACATTCCATGCAAGTCAAATGATTGAGTACGGTACAAATGTAGTTGGTGGAGTTACACCGGGAAAAGGTGGAAACACCCATTTAGATCGTCCAGTATTTAACACAGTTGCTGATGCTGTTTCAAGCACACAAGCAGATACTTCCATCATTTTTGTACCACCTGCATTTGCTGCAGATGCAATCATGGAAGCTGCTGAAGCTGGAATTAAAGTAATTGTATGTATTACGGAGGGTATTCCTGTAAACGACATGATTCAAGCGAAAGAATACATTCAAGGATTTGACACACGATTGATTGGACCAAATTGTCCAGGTGTGATCACTGCAGGTGAAGCAAAAGTTGGAATCATGCCCGGATTCGTTTTCAAACAAGGAAAAATAGGAATCGTTTCTAAATCTGGAACGTTAACTTACGAAGCTGCAGACCAAGTAGCGAAAGCCGGAATGGGAATCACAACGGCAATCGGAATCGGTGGAGATCCAATCATTGGAACAACTACATGCGAGGCTGTTGAGCTTTTGATGAACGACCCTGAAACAGAAGGAATCGTGATGATTGGTGAAATCGGTGGAAACTTAGAAGCCATTGCAGCGAAGTGGATCAAAGAAAATGGTACGAAACCAGTAGTTGGATTCATCGCAGGTGAAACCGCTCCGAAAGGTAGAACAATGGGACACGCAGGTGCGATTGTTGGTGGAACAGATGATACAGCAGAAGCAAAAAAACGCATCATGCGTGAATGTGGTATTCACGTAGTGGATTCTCCTGCGCAAATTGGAGCTAAAATGGCAGAAGTAATGGCAAACAAATAATCGTTACGCCACAAAATATGAAAAGCGCCTGATGGCGCTTTTTTTATGCCTTTCATTTTAAGAAGTTTCTTAATTCCAAAAGTCCCAAGTTAAACCAATTTTGATTTGCATGCTTGGAAAAGCATAGTTGCTTACAAAGGCTGTCGAGGAAGGTACCCAATAGGATCCAATGTTATCAACTCGCACAAAAAAACGAAAGGTTTCCACCTCCAATGCTGTAGTAAAGGAAAGATTCACAAACCCTTTCATTGTTGGATTATTTGTTTGTATCAGGTCAAAAACACCCATCTGAGGAATAAATGCGCGTTGCTGAAAGGAACTCAAATAATGAATGTCCATTGCAAATAACATGCGAAGTTTTTTTGCTTTAAACAGACCACCTTTCCACTGTGCATGAAGGGTTGTTTGATGTTGCGGCTGAAAATTTAAACCTTCAGAAAAGTGAGTCCATCGGTATTGCGGTTTCACTTGAAATCCTTTATGATTCCAATTTGCGGTTAACTCAAAAGATTGACCAAATCCATCGCTTGCTAACTGATCATTTCTCCATGTTCCGCCAATTTGATCAAAGACAAAAACCTTTTTAAATTGAAAAGCTTGATAAGAAGCGTCCAATTGAATGGATCCTATTTTTTTTAACGCGGAAATTCTAAGGGACTGATTCCATTGTTTTTCAAGTGAATTCAATTGGTATTGAACATTGTTACTGAAGTAATTTCGCTGCATCAACTCCGGCAAAGTATTACTTACCTGATGTTCCAAACGAAATGAGGCATAAGTGAAAGGTAGTAGTAATTTAGTTGAAGAAGTAAAACCATTTCCCCCACCAGAGATGTTGATGGCGTCTTGGTGTTCAAATTGAACTTTCGAAGAGTGGTACAGAATATCGTTCCTCCACCAAAGCTCAGTTGTATCATGATACAATAGCTTGTCGTGCCATTTTCGCATGCGATAACTCAAGGCACTTTGTAGTTGCATCTTATTGCGATCTAGAAAAACACCAAGGTCATTCGAAAAGCATCGCTCTCGAAATCGATCTTGAGTCGTATCAAGATTCCAAAATACGTTCTGATACAATTGTGTTAAGCTATCAAATTCCTGATAATCTCTTTTAGATTCAAAGAATTCTTGACGTGCAAGCAAACCAAATCCTTTGATGGAATCTTGATCAAAATCAAAACGATGCTGTAACCGAAGGTTTGAAAGCGCTTGGTCACTTTGAGCATTTTCTTTTTGAACGGACTGTAAATCTAAGTCTACACCTGCTAAAGGAAGCGCGTTCGTTAATCCATTCGACCATGAGCGAGCCACTACATCTTTTCCCGTTTGTAGGTCAAATGAGTATTGTTTTCCGGTACGAAGTATGTGTGCATTAAAATGTTGGAACGAAAAATCATCATTTCTTAAAAATCCATTTCCTTTTGTCTTGTCAAAAGTAAGATTTACTAAAATCCCGTGTTTGAACGCTTCTTGAAAATCCACCTTCAACCGTTGTGATCCTTGCGCACCAAAAGCATAGAAGAATCCGAGATGCGGAAGCGCCGAAAACAACAATTTAGTTTCTTTGACATTTAAGTCATGAAGCGCACTGCCATTCGCAGTGTAAAGTTGAAAAGGAGAAAGAAGAGAAGAACTTGGGGAAAGATAGAACGTGGACTGAAAGCTGCTAGTTGAATTTGAAAGTGTATCAAGCAAGCCACCCGTTCGATGCGTACTTTTTACTGTGTCTACATATTGATTAAATGCAGTTTGTCCATAAGTAAGCATGGAAACCAATAGCAACAAGCCACACAAGAAACCTTTTTTCATAAAAGCAAACATAACAAAAAAAGGGGCTCGAGGCCCCTTAACTATTGGATATTTCTGCAATTACATTGCGTTCACACGAAGTTGCAATCCTGATTTCAAGTTTGCAGCTTTGTTCTTGTGAATAATGTTTCTTTTCGCTAATTTATCTAACATCGTAACTACAATCGGTAGCATTGTCATCGCTTCGTTACGGTCTTTTGACTCGCGTAATTTACGTAATGCATTACGCGTTGTTTTGTGTTGGTATTTGTTCAATACACGTTTCGCATCGTTTGAACGAATACGTTTGATTGCTGATTTATGGTTTGCCATAACTTAATTGTTAATTAATAACGTTCTAAATTCTTTTAAAATCCTTCGTAGCCTATAGGAGAATCGAACTCCTGTTACCAGGATGAAAACCTGGCGTCCTAACCACTAGACGAATAGGCCAAAAACTTGGTAGCCCATAGGAGAATCGAACTCCTGTTACCAGGATGAAAACCTGGCGTCCTAACCACTAGACGAATGGGCCGTAAACTAGGATTTCCTAATTTTTTGGATTGCAAATATAGTTAGAAATTCTTGAAGCGCAAGGGCTCATTTATTTTTTTTAATAATTTTCTGAATCCTCCTCATGTTTCATTTTAAATCCCAGCCTTTTAGCCGTTTGTAATTTTAAGCTTTCCCCCATCATTTGAATCTGTCCGACAGAGATTTCGCTCAAATATTCAAAAGGTGGGATATATAAATCAAACTCAAGTGCATGTGCAAAAGACAATTGTACGATTAGTCGCAGTGCATCATCGCTCAGCACCATATTTTGAGGGTCTCTAAACATGAATCCTAAACTACCTTTCCCCTCGATTAAGAAGTGATTCTCATGATTTAAGAAGAGTCTACCAATTAGGTATCCGGCATCCTCCATACGGTTTTGCAACAAAGACTCTGCTAAAAAATTAAAAATGTGAATCGTAGAAAAATAACCATTGTTCTGGTTTTGCTTAAAATAAGCTGTGCCCCAAAGTGGGTTATGGTCAGGCAAGCGAAATACATTTTGATGCAAATTAAAGACCAGTACGTCACTACCTACATATGCGTGAATCTCAAATTTCCCCTTATCTTGAAAACTTAAGCGAATTCGAGGGTCAGAAATTGATTTTTTCAATTCTTCTATCTCTGTTTTTATGGTTGTTTTTAGGCGCTCAAAAATCTTTTCACTGTCATCCGCGATATCCTGCTTTAAGGCAGATTTATGCATAAGTAAATCAACTAATTGAGCTCGATTCTTTTCCATTGGGTCTTTTGCCATAGTTCTTCTTTTTATCAAATTTACGCTTTATGGCATTATTTTTGGATGGTCGAAGTAAGAAATTTTAGGTAGTTTCTAAAAAAATGACGATATTTGAAATTGAGCATGAAACATAATTGCTCAGAAACGTTAAAAAGAACATGAAAAAAACGATTTGGTTCATTGTTAATCCGATTTCTGGAGTTCGTCGCAAAGACGATATTCCTGGATTAATACATGCCCATTTGGACCACCTTCTTTTTGACTATGAAATTCGTTACACCACACACAAAGGACACGCAACAGATTTGTCGTTAGAAGCTGTCCAACAAAAAATCGATGTTGTTTGCGCTGTAGGCGGAGATGGATCTGTTCACGAGGTTGGTACAGCATTGATTGGTTCCCAAACACGACTTGCAGTATTGCCAATTGGTTCGGGAAATGGACTTGCACGTCATATGCTCATCCCAAGAGATGTGAAAAAAGCAATTGAATGCATTAATGAAATGAATGACATTCAAATGGACACCGTGTTAGTAAATGACAATCCCTTTTTAGGTGTTGGAGGCTATGGACTAGATGCCGTAATTGCACAAAAATTTGATGAAGATAAAAAACGAGGGTTCCTAACTTATGTCAAACATGTATTAAAAGAGTTTTTTAAATACAATCCGATGAATATTTCCATCGATATGAACGGACAAGTAAAGAAAATGCCCGTTGTACTTTGCACTATTGCTAATACCTCTGAATTTGGAAATGGCTTCGTTGTTTCCCCGAAATCAGATGCAACAGACGGGAAAATAGAATTATTTATTTTAAAGCCTTTTTCGGTTTGGGGCATCCCACGTATCATCTATCAGTTTTTCACAAAGCGATCAGACGAGTCGATTTATGCAGAAGTAATTTCTTTCGAAAAAGCAAAGATTTCTTTGTCTAAAGGAATCGCACATTATGACGGAGAGCCCGTTGCAGTGCGTAAAGAATTAAATGTGCAAGTCGTTCCTAAAAGCCTGCACATTCTTGTAGGAAAAAAATAAGATGCAAACTTTTGAATTTGACTTGGCATACCTATTAGGTAAATTAGAGTCGCTAGAAGAAACAACCGTTCCAGCTTGGGGAGAAATGTCCGCACAACGTATGATTGAACACCTCTGTGATGCATTATACATGTCTTGTGGAATCGGTGAATTTGAATTAGAGGTGCCAGAAGATCGAATTGAAAAAATGCAACTTTTCCTTGCCTCTGATAAACCAATGGCCCAGAACATTCGTGTTTCTTTTGCGCATGCTGACACAGCTCTTAGAAATGAAAACATTGAATTCGCATTAGATGAATTCGCTACGGCATTCGTAGACTTCATGGAGAAATACGAAGAGAATCCATCTTTCACAGCCTTACATCCTTTTTATGGGAACCTAGACTTCGAAAAATGGAATCAATTACATGCAAAACACTTCGCTCATCACTTTAAACAATTTGGATTAATTGACTAAAGTATTGATTTACTCGGCATTAATTGGTGTTTCGATTGGAACAATCACCTACCTATACAACCGCCAAAAGGGACACAAAGCTCTTTCACAATGGTATTTAAGTGTGATGGCATTCTTCGCGTTAGCCTTTCTTATTCTTAAATACTTAGTTTGACTTTCTTTTTGTGAAAGGAATGAAACGAGGTACACTCGATTGATATTCTTTGTATGCCGGGTATTTTCCAGCTGAAAGTTCTTCCGAAAAATCAGAGCTTCCTTTAAAAAGAATAATGAGTAGCGCACATCCACCGATGGACCAATTGATCCACTCACCGGTTGCGTTGACACTGAATAAGTAGAAGACTACCCAAATCGTTTGCTCCATCAAGTAGTTTGGATGACGCACAATCGACCAAAGTCCTGTTGAAACAAAACCATGAGCATATTCGCCCAAATCTTCACCAGCTTTCATTCGACGGTGTTTTTCTGTTTGGAAATCATACTGCTGCTGATCTGCAATGTATTCAATCACCACACAAGAAACGTACACAAGCGCTAAAAGATAATCGATCCAATTTAAAGAATGATTTACATCATCACCCAGAGATGTCAAAATAGGAAGTGTAAATAAGAAAATCAATACACTCTGATAACCACTGATGAAAAATAAATTGAAGATCATCCATACAAACTTATTGTTGAATCCCGGACGACTTCGTAAAACTTCCCATCGATAATCTTCTTCCCCTGCCCAAAACTTCCACTGATAGGCACCTCGACGAGCAAAATTATAGGTCAAGCGCACACCCCAAATCGTGACTAAAATGGACATTAAAACCATACGAGGGTCCCAACCACCCATACATGTCATATGCCAAACATAATAAATTGGAATAATACTCCATATTTTATCTACTTGGGAATTGTTCTTTGCTAATTCACCCACAAAAAAGCAATAGGCAATCACGATACCAACAGAAAATGTCATTTGATATAATATGGCATCTTGCACATCATTAGGATTCAATCCATAAGAAATACATACATACGGAACAACGATTACCGTAAAAATCAAAAGTAAAATAGTAATAAGCATAGGTCGGTTTATTTGGGTTTATAGTTCATATCCAGCAACGTCAGCTGCAACAGAAATAAAAGTTCCGTTCGCATGAGCGACGAGCTGTTTGTCTTGGTTGAGCACATCCGCCTGCATAAAAATAAGTTTTTTTCCTTTTTTCAAGCACTTCGAGTAAGAAATTAATTGATCAGTGCATTTGACGCCCGACAAAAATTGAATCGATAGATCGACAGTTGACACCACTTTTTGTTCATCTGCAACCAATGACAATGCACCAACTCCAAGAGTTGCATCTAATAAACTCGCAATACATCCACCATGTGCGTTCATTGGAGTTGCCAAGTGTTTTTCTTGGATTACGAGTCGGTAAGCAACGATTCCAGGCTCTAAAATCTCAAAGGACATTCCGAGCCATTCACCAAATCTATTTTTATCAATATATGCTTGAATGATATCCATTTCTTAGGATTTAGCAAATTGAATGTTCGCTTTAGAAAAATTCATTGCCGCGGAAGCGTTTACATCAAAATAGACTTCAGCGAAATCTGCCGTCTTCACCCAAGCTCGAACTTTCACATGCATCCCTTGTTCCGTAATTTGATCTAATCCAATAACAATTGGAGACTTCGACAGAATACGATTGTCCTCTAATAATATTCCTTTAATCGTTTTTTCTACCTCTGGGAACGATGCTTCATGTGTTAAAGTAAACGTCCACTCCACACGACGCGTTTTTTCTCTCGTAAAATTGACAATGTTTCCATTTGCAAGAGGACCGTTCGGGAAAATAACAACTTTATTATCCGGCATGGTTAAATAAGTATTGAAAATTTGGATTTCACTTACTCTACCCTGTTCGCCCAATGCTTTAATTTCATCCCCAAGTTTAAATGGCTTCAAGACTAAAATCATAATTCCACCGGCAAAATTGGATAAGGTTCCAGAAATAGCCATACCGACAGCAATACCCGCTGCTCCTATAAGCGTAAGGAACGAGGTCATCGGAATACCTAATTGCGTAATCGCACTCACAACTACCATAATTTTCAAAGCCATCGACAAAAAACTACCTAAAAAAGAAACCAAGCCTGGATCCGTTTCGCTTTTCTTTAAAATGCGTGTAGTAAACCGAGTTAAAACACCCGTAAGCCAAAAACCTGCAACAACAATAATGAGCGCGATAACAATATTCGTTAACACAGAAAATATCACTGCATTTAAGTGATGAGGCTCCATTCCAAAAAGTTTTTCAATCGCATCTATCATAAGAACAAGTCTGAAATTTCAACAAAAATAAAAATACTTCGCACATTTGACCTGATTCGGCTTTAATAAGCTCACTTTTGAACGAAATCGCTTTAAACCAAGAGATAAAATCCATGTGAAATTGGATTAAATCACGGGAAGGAATGCTTAACTTCGCTGTATGAAGCACGAAGATTACATGCAACGCTGTATTGACCTAGCTCATCTCGGATCGAGTTGGGTTGCTCCAAATCCAATGGTGGGATGTGTGATCGTTAATGATGGTCAAATTATTGGAGAAGGCTACCATCAACGTTATGGAGAAGCGCACGCCGAGGTGAACGCCATCGCTGCTGTTAAGAACAAAGAGCAACTTGTTGGTGCAACAGTTTATGTCAATTTAGAACCTTGTTCACATCACGGTAAAACGCCTCCATGTTCTGATTTACTGGTTTCTTCTCAAATTGCAGAAGTGATCATCGGATGTCGAGACACCAATAAACTTGTTTCTGGTAAAGGGATTGAAAAATTGCTCCGTGCAGGAATCAAGGTTCAAGAAGGAATATTAGAAACAGAATGCCGTTTATTGAATAAGCGTTTTTTCAATTTCCATGAGAAAGGACGTCCTTATGTCATTTTGAAATGGGCACAAACAAAAGATGGTTACCTAGATCGAATTCGATCCAACGAAGAAAAAGGAATTAATTGGATTTCTTGCGAAGAAACAAAGGCACTCGTTCACAAATGGCGTAGTCAAGAACATGGGATTTTAGTTGGGAAACATACCGCTATGAACGACAACCCAACGCTAACTGTTCGCGAATTCACTGGGAGAAATCCCATCCGTATTTTGATTGACAGTCAATTACAAGTAAAAGAAAACATAAATCTTTACTCAGATGATGCCCCAACCATTATTTTCAATCGACTGAAGGATGAGAAAAAAGACAACATCGAATGGGTGAAAATCAAAGAAACTTCGACAAAAACGATTTTGGAAGAATTATATAAGCGAAACATAACTTCTATCATGGTAGAAGGTGGAAGTCGTACGTTGCAATATTTCATCATAGACAATGTCTGGGATGAAGCATACGTTATCGTTGGAGATGTTTTGTTTCACGAAGGAGTCAAAGCGCCGTTATTGAATCGCGTTCCCTCACATTCACATCCATTTGGCACAGATACGATTTATTATTTTAAGCGCAGGTAATGGAGTTATTCTTTGCCATTCTATTTTCAGGATTCATTTTTGTCCTATTCAAGTTATTTCCTCGCTTCAAAATTGATACGTTTCAAGCAATCGTGGTGAATTATTTTGTCGCGTTCCTATGTGGATACCTCTTTTTTCCTTTTCAATTAACAAAACTTGTTTCAGTCGATCTTAATTGGTTCATGCACGCAATAAGCGCAAGTGTACTATTCATCGGATTGTTTTTAATCATGGGCATTAGTTCGCAGCGTAATGGGCTATCGAGCACCTCTGTTGCCGTTAAGATGAGCATGGCCTTATCTGTAATGGGAATGATGTTTGCCTATGGGGAGGATGCACAATGGATGAAGATTGCCGGAATCATATTAGCTATTTTAGGAGTAATCGGTATGACTGTCCAGCCTTCTGAAGAGAAAAATGAAGTTTCATCCGCATGGATGCTCATCGTTTTGTTTGTTGGAAGCGGTATTCTTGATTTTCTCTTGAATTACATTCAACACCATGTCCTTCTCGAAAACGAAACTGCATTTTTCACTGCTTTTGCATTCGGAATGGCGGGAGTCATTGGTGTATGCATAGGTTTCATTCGTTGGATGCAAGGTAAACTACAGTTATCCATGCGGAACCTATTTGCTGGAATTTTATTAGGGATTCCGAATTACTTTTCCATTTACTTTTTAATGAAGGCATACGATGTTTTGCAATGGAGCGGAAGCAGTATTTTAGCCGTTATCAATGTGAGCATTGTGATTATTGCTTCTGTTGTTGGACTGATATTCTTCAAAGAAAAATGGAATAAAATTAAAATAATTGGATTCATTTCCGCGTTGATTTCCATCTTGTTTTTATATCTTGCAGCATGATTACAAAAGCACTACCCTTTTTGATTTTCACGATGTTTTTCAGCTTTTCAAGTTGGACTCAATCGAATTTTCAACTTGCCGTTTTAAAATACAATGGCGGTGGAGATTACTACGCGAATCCGACAGCTTTGCCAAACTTGATTCAATTTTGCAATCAAAACTTGGGCACAAGTATTTCGAAGGATGTACCATATGTAGACGTTGGAAGCAAGGATATTTTTCGCTATCCATTCATTCACATGACAGGACACGGAAACGTTGTATTCTCAAAAGTAGAATCTGAGAATTTGAGAAACTACTTACTTGCAGGTGGATTCCTACACATCGATGATAATTACGGAATGGACGAGTTTATTCGGGTAGAATTAAAGAAAATATTTCCTTCAAATGAATTAGTGGAACTACCTAATAATCACCCTGTTTATAATCAGAAGTTTAAACTAAATGGATTGCCAAAAATCCATGAACACGATGGAAAAAGTCCACAAGCATTTGGCATTGTGATTGATGGAAGACTTGTTTGTCTATATACTTACGAAACAGATTTAAGTGATGGATGGGAAGATCCTCAGGTTCACAATGATACACCTGAAAAAAGAAAGCAAGCATTGCAAATGGGCGCGAATATTATTACCTATGTGTTTTTAAATTAATTCACGTGAAAATTGTATCCTTCATTGCTATTTTCTTTGCCGCATTCAATACACAAGCTCAATTAGATTCATTTCTAGGAATCGTCCCTTTGGATGCATGTGATTTTTCTGACACATGTGCATATGTGGTGATTCCAAATTCGTCTACCAACATTTGGGTGCGAGGAGAATCGCAAAAGTCTATTTTAACCAGCACTGGAGGCGTGATGATTACAGATAGCGTAAACAGCTACCCAAACGAAACAAATGCTGCTTTTGAAATTCATTGGCCATCCTGGAACCAATACCCACTTAGTTTGATTATGAGCTTTCACCACTCCATGGACTCCGACAGTTTATTAGATGGAGGAATTATTGAAGTATCAAGGGATTACGGGGCAACATGGACAAATGTAATCGACGATCAAACGAACATGCTCTTCCTGAGTAACGAGCTTTACAACAGCACAGACACGTTGTATACGGGAGAAAAAGGATTCTCCGGTACGTTTTCAGACCGTTACACCGAATTAGAATGGATTTGGGTGTTTCCAATCAAAGACTTACCCACAGACACCATGTATTACCGCTTTCGATTTATTAGCGACACCATCGACACTAGCAAAGAAGGCTGGATGATTTCAGATATTTCTTTTTCATTTGCAGATCTTGGAAGCGGGATTAAAGAATTAACGCTATTTGACTTTTCAATAGCACCTAATCCATCTAATGGACACATTCAAATAAACTGTTCATTCGAAGTTGAAAAAGCGATTCTACGCGATTTAACAGGAAACATTGTTCAAACGGAAATGTTAGAAAATAAAAAAGTCCTGAATTACTCAGGACTTTCAAAAGGAAATTATTTTCTACAGCTTCAATCTTCAGATCAGCGCCTGAGTCAAGTGAAGCACATCATAATTGATTAATGTTGGTGACCATCGTGATCATGACCGTCATGATTCTCAACCTCTGGCGCTTGAATATCGACCATTTCAATTTCGAATACTAAATCAGCATAAGGAGGAATTGCCCCTGGGCGACCACCTTTTCCATATGCTTTAAAGTACGGAATGTAGATGGTGATTTTACCACCTTTACCAATCATGGCGATTCCTTCCTCGAATCCAGGAATCATTTTTTGGTCGATGTAATTAAAATCTAAAGTTTGATTTCGATCTCTTGACGAATCAAATTTCTTTCCATCCGCACGGAAGGTTCCGGTGTAATGCAAAGAAACTTTTGAACCCTTAACGACGCGGTCCTTTGAGCCATTTTCTGAAATAATGTACACCAATCCACTTTCCGTCATTTTCGCTTTCTTGTTGACTTTTTTGATTTCGTCATACATGAATTGCTTGTATTGATCTTCAGACATTGCTTCAATTTTGGCAAAGGCTTCTTTTTGCTTGTTCAGTGCCATTTGCTTTTCCATAAAAACTTTATCGAATGCCTCTTGCGCATTCCAGTTCTGTGCATCTTTCCCAACGCGGATAATCTCAACAGTCGTCATAATGTCCCCTTGTGCAATTGCGTCTACGACATCTTGTCCCACAACAACATGACCAAAAACTGTATGTTTACCATCCAACCATGGCGTTTCTTTGTGGGTAATGAAGAACTGACTTCCGTTAGTTCCTGGACCAGAATTGGCCATAGAGAGAATTCCAGGACCTGTATGTTTCAAATTTTCATTGATTTCATCGTCGAATTTATACCCTGGATCACCTGTTCCAGTTCCAAGCGGACAACCACCTTGAATCATGAAATCTTTAATGACGCGGTGAAAAGTTAAACCATTAAAATACGGTTTACTAATGACAACATCGTTTACTTTGAAGTCTTTACCTTCTGCTAATCCGACAAAATTAGCGACGGTCATTGGTGTCAATTTATATTCTAACTGACAAACAATCGTTCCTTTCGTCGTTTGAAAAGAAGCGTAAATTCCATCTGCAATCTCTTCTACTTCTTTTTGACTAAACGCACTAAAAATCGTTGTGGCAATTAAGCCCATGCTTAAAATTACTTTTTTCATCTTATTTTTCAATTTCAATTAATTCTACTTCAAAAACCAAAGGCATGTAGGCCTTAATCGTTGGAGACGGCGAACTTGGTCCGTATGCTAATTCCTGTGGGATGTAAAATCGGTATTTAGCACCCGCTTTCATTAACTGAACACCTTCTGTCCATCCTTTGATTACTTGATCCAATCCGAAGGAAATCGGCTCTCCACGTTCAACAGAACTATCAAAAACAACTCCTTCTGGTGTGGTACCATGGTAATGCACTTTTACTTTTGAAGTTGCCGTTGGATGTGGTCCCTTTCCTTCTTTTAACACCTCATATTGCAAACCAGAAGCTGTTACCTCTACTCCTTTTCTTTTTGCGTTATTCACTAAAAACTCTTCGCCAATTGCCTTGTAAGCCATATTGTTCATTTCTTCTTGCGCTTGCATCGCTTGTTGTTTCTGTTGAAAGAAGTTATTCAACATCGCATTCCCGGGATCCGAACACATAGGCGCTTGTTTCGTCATGGCATCTTGAAGTCCTTTCATCAGTAATTCGACATTTGCCTCACTAAAATCTTTCATAATACTAGCTCCGATATTCATACCAACTAAATAGCTCACCGAGTCTACTTTTGATAATTGTGCATTAGCTGAAACGCTAAACATCAATGCGGCTATTGCCATTGTTTTTTTCATCATTTTCATTTATTATTAATTACGGGTATCAATTCCCCAAAGCATTTTATTTCGAATCGTATCGAGAAAATTATTATCCTCAAATTTAACAACATTAATCATAAATTCCGCTTTCGTCACGATGACATCTTCCCCTTGTTTGATGTGCTTCGAAACACCATCTAAACTAAGCAAGTAACTGCGATCTCTACCTTCAACGCTTAAAGTAATTGGCATGTGGTCAGGAACGACAACTGGACGAACATTCAAATTATGTGGAGCAATAGGCGTCAATATATGTACCTGACAACCAGGAGTTATAATAGGTCCACCGCAACTAAGACTATAAGCAGTTGAGCCCGTTGGTGTTGAAACGATGAGTCCATCTGCCCAGTAAGAATTCAAAAATTTCTTGTCCAAATAGGCATGAACAGTTACCATGGAAGAAGTGTCTTTTTTCTGTAAGGTAAGCTCGTTAAGTGCAAAATTATCCTCGCCAAAAACGTCGTCAACCGTTGAAACACGCAAAAGAGAACGTTTTTGGAATTCGAATTGCTTGCCCCTAACCTGTGCTAATTTGTCGTAAATATGGTCTTTTGAAATGTTAGATAAGAATCCAAGTCGCCCCGTATTAATCCCCATGATAGGCACTCCGGAATCTCGAATAAACGAAACCGCTCTTAAAAAAGTGCCGTCACCACCAAGGCTAATTAATAAATCGAGTCCAGAATGAAAATCCTTGTGGTTATTGAAGGTTTCATACGTATTGGAAATTCCAGCTTTCGCAATGAGTTGCTCTTTTAAATCCTCTTCTAGAACTGCTTTCCAACCAAAATCTTCGATGTGCTTTAATACTTCCAGGAAGAATGCACTGGATTGTTTGTTGATTTTTCTACCGTAGATGGCTACTTTCATGCTTACAATTTTAAGTATTGCATTAATGTATCATACCTCCATTGCATGTCTTCGTCTCCGTCCCTATCCTGAAAGGATGCTTTCACCAAATAATCATATCGTTCAAAAGTTCGAATAATACTGCTTAAATCGTAGCTATTCACTTTTAGTGTCACATCAATTTTTGTTGAATCAAGGTGTGAAGTCATAAAAACACTTAAAATTCGAGCGTTATTACTTTCGACAATCTGAGCAATCTGGGATAAGATATAATCACTCGCATTCATTTCCAGAACTAGAATCCCTCCATTTTCTTTAATGCTTCCTGTATTCGCTAAAAGCGTCATCACATGGTAAACACTACAGCATCCGAGGTAATTTTCCTGTTGATCTAAAATAGGAATGACACTTAATTTAAACTCTGCCATTTTGGCTATGACATCGTACATATGTGCTTGCCCAAATATGAAGGGGCGTGGCAAATGCTGAAATAAGCGATCTAAATCTTCGTCTAAATTGAGGTGATCGAGTATATCTGATTCCGAAACAACCCCAACAAAGTTGCCATTTTTGAGCACCGGAAGGTGAGAAACCTTAAATTCCTCCATCCAACTCAAGGCCTTTTCACCTGAATCCGTATGGATTAGGGGTGGTATTTCGTCTGTTATTAAATCAATTGCTCTCATACGCGTCGCCAAAATAGTAAAATCCTTTCAGAGTTCTTACTTTTGTGTGTCAAAATTTGTGCCATGACAAGACTAAGTGTGAACATCAATAAAATTGCTACGCTTCGAAACGCTCGGGGTGGACAAATCCCTAATGTCGTTCAATTCGCTATAGATTGTGAGCGATATGGCGCACAAGGCATTACCGTGCACCCTCGTCCAGACGAGCGTCACATCACAACGCAAGATACGTACGACATCGCGAAAGTTGTTCAGACAGAATTCAACATAGAAGGATATCCAGATAAGCGGTATATGAACTTGATTTCAGAGATCCGTCCAACACAAGCAACCTTAGTTCCAGACGGACCAGATGTTCTGACGTCAAATGCAGGTTGGGACACAGAAAGACATCAATCTTTTTTGTGTGAAACGTTACAAGAAATCTCATCACAAGGAGTCCGAACCTCTCTATTTATCGAACCAAATAAACATTGGATTGAGCTAGCGAAAAAGGCTGGAGCTGATCGCATTGAATTGTATACAGGTCCATATGCTGAATCATTTGGGAAAGATCCCGTAACAGCAATCAAAGAATACATCGATGCTATTGAGTTCGCTGTTTCAATTGGACTAGCGATTAATGCTGGACACGATTTAAGTCAAGAAAACCTGAGGTATTTCAAGGAGTCGGTTTGTCAATTAGACGAAGTTTCTATTGGACACGCACTGATTTCAGACGCGCTGTACCTTGGAATTGAGAACACCATCCAACGTTATTTACACCTGCTGCGCGACTAATTAGATCTGTTTGATTGTTCGGTGAGGATACGGAATGTTTATATTGTATTCTCGGAAAAGTCGGTCTATTTCAAAACGAATTTCCGATTTGTAAATATCAATGTCCCAGCTATGGTCCGCCCAGAAAATCAATTCTAATCCTAAGCCATTTTCGCCAAAATCTGCTAAACTGACAAATACTGGATGATTTTTTTTCACTTTCGGATGGGCCATTGCGGCTTGAATTAACAAACGTTTTATTAATTCTGTATCCGCACCAAAATCGATCGTTACCTTAATTTTAAATCGAGTTAATTCGGAACCATGGCTCCAGTTTTCAATTTGCTCTTGTGTTAACCTTGTATTTGGTATAATGAGTACATTTCCTTCACGCGTTTGAATTTGAGTTGTACGAACACTAATTTTCAGGATTTTTGCCACGATGGCATCTGAAGATTTCTGTGAGCTTTTAGATGATCCGTGGATTTCTACGATGTCCCCTACTCTCAAATTACCCTCTACTAATAAAACCACTCCCCCAATCATATCTTTAAACACATCTTGTAAACCCAATCCAATTCCGACTAGGAGACCGACGGAACTCGTGAGAATAATGACTAGGTCAATATTGAGCAACTGAAAGCAAAACAAGATAGAAAATACATAGATGACGTATTTCGCGATTTGAAGGTAAACATATTCCGATGCCGGATCATAATTCGAATTCCGCTTGAATTTACGACCAATGTACAACTTACTTAAGTTCACAAGTATACGTGCTCCGAAGAAGACAGAAACGATAATTAACAAATCAGCGAAGTCAATTTTTATAGCTCCTAAATCAATGAATTTATAGTTGAGGAATTTTTTAAATGTGACGTTGTAGTTGTTGAACTTAAAACTTAAAACTGCCACGTAAATAGCTAGTAAGTAAACACTTTGACTCAATAACTTTAACCAAGCAAGTTGTCTACCTTCCAGGTTAATGTGTGTTGTTTTTACGTAACGCTTCAGCAAACGATGAACGAGACGTCGCAAAATAGCTGCTGCTAAAAAAATGAGTGTTAAAAACACCAAATTCCAAAAGCAAATTTTGTATGGACCGATATGAAAAAGAGTGGTACTTAACATGCTATCGTGTGATAATCCTTCCTAATTTTTCTGAAAACTCTTTCCTCACCTTTGCATACACCATCTGTTCAGATAACAACAGGATTAAATCTTCACCTTGAGGATTTTTTTCTTTTAATTCGCGTTGCAATCCTTGAATATGCTGCTCTACTTTGATCAGTTTGAAGTGATAAATCGCGTTCATCACTGATTCATACAAATTGTCCGATTCTGATTTCGTATGGATGTTATACTTCCCTACCCAATTATAACTTAACTCACTGTCATCACTTTCCAAATCAGTTACATACGCAACAATTTCTTGATTTTCAAGTCGTTTTAGATAAGATGAAGACAAAAGCGTATTATCTTTAACACCATCCATAAATAAGCCATAAATTTCACGGTAAAGTGGTTGTTCAATGCGCAAATCGTCGCTTTCAATTTCTTGAATGATGAGCTCAATCACACTTGTTGATTTATCCTCATCACCAATTTGCTTAATTAAAACCTCACGTGTGCCGTATTTTACCATCAAGCGAATGATTTCATCCTCGTGTTTAATTTCCAGAGCGGACTCACCCGCTTCTCGGCTTTGGATGGCCATTTCATCTTGAAGAAGATTTGTGCTTTCCTTCGGAAGCGGAACCTCATTCAACATAGGCTCCTGCAATTGCTTAGCCATGGTAGACTTTCGTAAGCGCATGAGTTCATTATTAACAATAGACTCAGAAATTTCGAACTGTCGAGCAATCTCTTGAATGTATACGCTGCGCGTAATTTGATCAGGTATTAAGGAAACAGAGTGAACAATTTCCTTTATTAATTCGGACTTTCGGATTGGATCATTGACACCATCCGCTAGTAAAATAGACGCTTTAAATGTGATGAAATCCTGCTTATGTGATTTGATGTAATCCTCGAGTTCACTAGAACTACGTGTTTTAGAAAAGGAATCTGGATCCTCTCCATCCGGAAAGAGCACCACTTTTACATTCATTCCTTCTTCTAAAATCAAATCAATCCCACGGAAACTCGCTTTGATACCGGCGGCATCTCCATCATATAAAATCGTCAAATTCTTGGTGTAACGTTTCACCAATTTCACTTGTTCTTTTGTGAGAGATGTCCCAGATGAAGAAACAACATGTTGCATTCCTGCTTGGTGCATACTAATCACATCCGTGTATCCTTCACACAATAAACATTCATCGTATTTGACGATGTCACCTTTTGCAAAGTACAATCCATAAAGGATTTCACTTTTATTGTAGATAATACTTTCTGGAGAGTTAAAGTATTTCGCGATTTTCTTGTCCGCTAACAAAGTACGTCCCCCGAAACCTAAAACCCTTCCTGAAATACTATGTATTGGAAATATCACACGCCCTCTAAAAAAATCGAATGATCGATCATCCTTTGTTTTTACAAGTCCAACTTTTTCAAGGTAATCTAACTTGTATCCTTTTTCAAGGGCTTTCTTCGTGAAATCATCGCCTTTATTGAGGCAATATCCGAGTTGGAATCGTTCGATAATATCTTTTCGGAAGCCACGTTCTTCAAAATAGGAAAGTCCAATTGCTTTGCCTTCATCTGTACCATGCATGTTCTCCGAAAAGGTATTTTTCGCAAACTCATTGATAATATAAAAACTCTCGCGTTCATTTAACTGAGCTAATTCCTCCGCTGTTGGTTGTGCGGTTTCTGGAATTTGAACGCCATAACGATCCGCCAACCATCGCAGTGCTTCCGGATAAGAAAAGTGCTCTTTTTCCATAAGGAATGATACAACGGTCCCACCTTTTCCAGTTGAAAAGCATTTAAATATTTGTTTTGCTGGAGAGACAACGAAAGAAGGTGTTTTTTCATCCGTAAATGGACTTAATCCCTTTAAGTTCGATCCCGCTCGTTTCAATTGCACATAATCACCTATCACTTCCTCGATGCGAGAAACGTGCATGATTTCATCAATGATATGTGGTGGAATTTTACTCACTTTCGGGATATCCGTAATCTTTTACTTGCTTATTTTTTCCTTTTTCGTCGTAGGTGGTCCAAACGCCAACCATTTCATCATTGCGGTATTCACCGTGGTAATGAATTCTTCCGTTCGGATATTTTACAATGGAATACCCTTCTTTTTTTCCATTCTCATAAAACGTAAACGAAAGCATATTCCCTTTATCAGAATAAAAAGTCCACTTTCCATCTCTGTTTCCTTTTACGTCTAAATTCCCTTCGAATTTGACGTTCTTTTTTCCAGGATACCATTCTGTAAACTTTCCGTCTTTGATTTGATAAAGAACTTCTTCTTTTGCTTCACCAGCTTCTTTATTCGAAGCTGAATCAGAACAAGCATTTAAGGTAAACAGGGCCAATAAAGCTATTAAAAGTATATTTTTCATCATTTTTCTCTATTCATTGTGTAATGTACCAATCCAATTAACGCATTTTTTGCATCATTGTTGGGGAAGACCTCTAACAATTCGAGTGCTTCCTTGGCAATTGTCTCCATTTTTTGTGTCGCAAACTGTATTCCACCGTACTCGATTACTAAGTGAATGACACGCTTGATTTTCGCCGTAACATCGTACTCATTTTTCATGATGTACATTAATTCTTTCTTGATTTCTGGTGTGGAATGATTCATGACATAAATCAAAGGCAAGGTCATTTTTTGTTCACGGATATCAATTCCAGTTGGTTTTCCAATGTATTCACCTGTACCGTAATCAAAAATATCGTCTTTAATTTGAAAAGCAAGTCCAATAAGCTCTCCAAATTTCCGCATTTTCTCACGTTGATCAGCAGTTGCATGGACACTAATTGCTCCTGCTTCGCAACAAGTTGAAATAAGGGATGCTGTTTTTTTGCGTATGACTTCAAAATACGTTTCTTCGTCAATATTTAAATCGCGCGCCTTTTCAATTTGCAGCAATTCACCTTCACTCATTTCACGCACAGCGCGTGCAACCACTTCAAGTAATTCAAGATTCTCCTTTTCAATGGAAAGCAAAAGGATCCGTGAAAGCATGTAATCACCAACGAGTACTGCGATTTTATTTTTCCAAAGGGCATTGACAGAAAAGAAACCTCTTCGTTCGTTGGCGTCATCTACGACATCATCGTGTACGAGTGTGGCTGTATGCAATAATTCGACAAGAGTCGTTGCATCGTAGGTCACTTGATTGATTTCTCCCAGCATTTTCGCCGTTAGAAAAACGAACATTGGACGCATTTGCTTGCCTTTTCGCTTCACAACATACTGTGTGACTTTGTCCAGCAAGGCCACATCAGATTTCATCGACTCTTTAAAATAAGCTTCAAATGCTGTCAATTCTGACTGAATTGGCGCCATGATGTCCTCAACCTTCTGCATAAGACAAATATACAGAATCCATTAAGGTTATGAGCGCCGAAACAGAGGAATTTAATGGAGAAGAAGCAATTTCTTTTGGATTATATTTTGATGGAAGACAAACGCAACTTTTTACCAAGTACAATTAAAATCTACCAACAAGGAAGATTAAATGATTTTTTCCTGTCTAAAAAACTGTTGCACAAACCAATATTCAAATGCAGGGTCGAGAAAAGCCAGTTTACCATTAAATTCATCAATAATGTCAGCCTTTAGAAGGATTGATTTGTTTTTAACAACATTAGCGGAGGTTCCTAATCGGTATTTAAGAAGTATTTCCATGCTACTTAATTTATCTTCTTTTTTCGCAACAGCCTTTAAAAAATTAAACTGTGTCGCACTTAATCCTTCTACTTCACGCATGTACAAAGGTGAGTTCGTATTAATCAATTCAGAAAAAGCAAATTGCACTTCGTTTTTCGTTACTTTTCTTTTTGTTTTTTGCCAAGTGTAATGCGCTAATTGCTGAACGTACCATGAATGATCTTGCATCAATTCAGGAATCAATTCGGCTAAATCTGGTGAAATCTCTTTTTTAGTATTTGCAAAACTTTCGACGATGAAACTAATCCATTTTTCACGTTTAATTTTTTGAAGTAACATAATGTCACCAAATCGGTAAAAAGGTTTTGATGGATTATCGAAAATATCCGTCATCATATGACGCTTACTACCATACAAACAATAGGAAACGGATTTTTGTCTTTGCCAAATTGCGCGCATCGATTTTTCTAAAAATTCGAATTGATGAAAAGTTGCCAGATTCTGAAACTCATCTAAGCAAATAATAAAACGACAATTTTTATCCTTGGCCAATTTTTCAGGCAGATCCAATATTTCAGATCGGTGTTTTTTTAGCTGATTCCAATCAAATCCTAAACTAAAATCATTCACCGGATCAACGCCAACAGTTAACACAGGTGTCAATTGTTTGAAAAAATCTTTGGCCGATTGGATCCATTCTTGCCAAACACTGGATGATGCTTTGATTACTTCTCGCGCAAACATTTCTAGAAATTCCTCTTCACTCGAAACAGAAAACAAATCTAAATTCACGACCTTTATTTCTGGATTTTTTGATTTCAATTCCAGGATTAATTTTTCAACTAATGAAGATTTTCCCCAACGTCTCGGAGAAATAAGCATTGTATTTATTCCTTGTGTGAGGTTTTTGTACAATTTATCTAAATCTTGCTCTCTATTCGTGAACCCATGATCACTAACTGTTCTTCCGAATAAAAAAGGAGATAATTCAGGTTCCATTTGTCTAATTTTAAACAAATATACAAAACTTACCGAATGGTAAGTTACCATTTGGTAAGTTACTAAACAGTAAGCTACGAACTAGGCAAAAAACAGAAAGCTTCAGGTTACAAAACTAATCCTCAGATGGAAAATAGTGAGCACAAGAAAAAAAATAAACACTTACCTCGATAAATGCATATTTCTCTCCGAATAGATTTTTGTAAAGAACGGATCTTTTAAGTCTTTGATAAAGCGAATTGCCTCACCAGTTGACTTCATTTCAGGACCAAGTTCCTTTTTTACATCCGGGAATTTCTCATAAGAGAACACAGGGATTTTAATCGCATATCCTTCTTTTCTCGGTTGGAAATTGAAATCAGTCACCTTTTTCTCACCCAACATCACTTTCGTTGCGTAATTCACGTAAGGTTCGTCATAGGCTTTCGCAATGAATGGAACCGTACGAGATGCACGTGGATTGGCTTCAATCACATAAACTTTATCGTCTTTGATAGCGAATTGGATATTCAACAATCCAACTGTTTTCAATTCGATGGCAATTTTCTTCGTGATGTCTTCGATTTGTGTCATGACAAAATCACCTAAGTTATATGGCGGCAATACTGCATATGAATCTCCTGAGTGAATTCCAGCTGGTTCAATGTGCTGCATGATTCCGATGATGTAAACATTCTCTCCATCGCAAATTGCATCTGCTTCTGCTTCAATTGCTCCACCTAAAAAGTGATCCAATAAGATTTGATTGTTCCCCATTTCATTGATGATATCAACGACATGATGCTCCAACTCTTCTTTATTGATGACAATTTTCATTTTTTGTCCACCCAATACATAGGATGGTCTAACCAATAATGGGAATCCTAATTTATCAGATAACTCAAGCGCTTGTTCCGCACTTTCCACTACCCCATACTCAGGGAATGGGACATTGTTTGCTTCCAATAATTTAGAGAAACGTCCACGATCTTCTGCTAAATCAAGTGCTTCGTAACTTGTTCCAAGGATACGGATGCCATAGCGCTGTAGTTTCTCCGCTAATTTAAGTGCAGTTTGACCACCAAGTTGAACGATTACTCCTACTGGATTCTCGTGTTTAATGATGTCGTAAATATGTTCCCAGAATACAGGCTCAAAATACAATTTATCTGCTGTATCGAAATCCGTAGAAACCGTTTCAGGATTACAGTTGATCATAATGGTTTCGTAGCCACATTCCTTTGCTGCCAAAACTCCATGAACACAAGAATAATCGAATTCAATTCCTTGTCCGATTCGATTTGGACCAGAACCTAAAACGATTACTTTTTTACGATCTGAAACAACACTTTCGTTTTCGAATTCAAATGTCGAGTAGTAATAAGGTGTTTTTGCCTCAAATTCTGCTGCACAGGTATCTACCAATTTATACACGCGGTTAATTCCCATATCCGAACGTTTTTGATAAACCTCTGATTCTAGGCAACGTAATAAATGAGCAACCTGACGATCTGCATAACCTTTTTGTTTGGCTTCGAACATTAATTCTCTTGGAATGCTGTCCAAGTGATACTTCTCAATTCTTCGCTCCAATTTGATTAGGTCTTCGATTTGCTTCAAGAACCAAATATCAATTTTTGTTTTTTCAACGATTTTTTTAAACGGAATACCCAATTTAATCGCATCGTAGATATGGAACAAACGGTTCCAACTTGCAAATTCTAAGGAATGTAAGATTTCATCTTGATTCGTCAATTCTTTGCCATCAGCACCTAATCCATTTCGGTTAATCTCCAAGGATTGACATGCTTTTTGCAAGGCTTCTTGGAAAGAGCGTCCGATTCCCATGACCTCCCCTACTGACTTCATTTGAAGTCCAAGTTGGCGATTTGTGCCTGGGAATTTATTAAAGTTCCAACGTGGAATTTTTACGATAACGTAATCCAATGTTGGTTCGAATAAAGCCGAAGTTGTTTTTGTAATTTGATTTTGCAATTCATCTAAATGGTAACCAATCGCCAATTTCGAAGCAATCTTTGCAATCGGATATCCAGTCGCTTTCGATGCAAGTGCTGACGAACGTGAAACACGTGGATTGATTTCAATCGCAATAATGTCCTCTGCATCATCAGGAGAAACAGCAAACTGGACGTTACACCCTCCTGCGAAATTTCCGATCGAACGCATCATTTTGATGGACATATCGCGCATTTTTTGGAAAGTCGTATCCGACAAGGTCATTGCTGGTGCAACTGTAATTGAATCTCCCGTGTGAATTCCCATTGGATCAAAATTTTCAATCGAACAGATAATCACAACGTTATCATTGGCATCACGAAGTAATTCCAATTCATATTCTTTCCACCCTAGTAAGGCTTTATCGATCATGACTTCATGAATCGGAGACAATTGTAGTCCGCGTTCTAGTAAGTTGTCAAATTCTTTTGGATGGTGTAAGATAGAAGCTCCAGATCCACCTAAGGTATATGAAGGACGTATACACAATGGGAAACCAAATTCCTGCGCAATTTCTTTTCCTTCTAAAAATGACTTTGCGGTTTTTTGAGGCGCCATCGGCACGTCAATTTCCAGCATTAAGTTGCGGAAAGCCTCACGATTTTCGGTAATTTCAATTGCCGCGATGTCTACACCAATCAGACGTACGCCATGTTTTTCCCAAATACCCAATTCATCACACTTGATGCACAAGTTCAAAGCTGTTTGTCCACCCATGGTTGGAAGTACCGCATCGATTTTGTGATTTTTTAAGATCTCCAAAATACTTTCTGGCTCTAATGGTTGCAGATATACATTATCGGCAACAACTTTATCGGTCATAATTGTCGCTGGATTCGAGTTAATGAGTGTTACTTCGATTCCTTCTTCTCTCAATGAACGAGCTGCTTGTGATCCTGCGTAGTCAAACTCACAGGCTTGTCCGATAACAATTGGTCCGCTTCCGATAATCAGAACCGATTTGATGGATAAGTCTTTTGGCATAGGGATTTCAA
>CANHMH010000020.1 GCA_947461635.1 Flavobacteriales bacterium
GGAACTAGTTGACTCGTTCTCGGAGTTTAAGGAATTAAAAAACATTGACAAACAAACAATGCAACATGTCTTGGAAGATGTTTTCCGAGCAATGTTTAAGAAAAAGTTCAATACAGATGAACACATTGACATCATTGTAAATATTGACAAAGGTGATGTTCAAATTTTCTTAAATAAAGAAATTGTGGATGATGGAGAAGTGGAAGATCCAAATACTGAAATAGCTTATTCAGATGCGATTAAAATTGAACCTGATTTTGAAATCGGTGAGGAAGTAACCGAAGAATTTAAATTTGCTGACTTCGGTCGTCGTAATGTATTGTCGTTACGTCAAAATTTAATTTCTCGTATCCTAGAATTAGAAAAAGACCACTTATACAAAAAATACAAAGAGCGTATTGGTGAGATTGTTACAGGCGAAGTTTACCAAGTATGGAAAAAAGAAATTCTTGTCATGGATGATGACAATAATGAATTGATCCTACCAAAATCTGAGCAAATACCTTCAGACTTCTTCAAAAAAGGAGAGTCCGTTAGAGCGGTTGTAGCGAAGGTTGACATGAGAAACAGCACACCTGTTATTATCCTTTCTCGTACAGCTCCAGAATTTTTAGAGCGTTTGTTCGAGTTGGAAGTACCAGAAGTTTTTGATGGACTAATTACGATTAAGAAAATCGTTCGTGAACCAGGAGAACGCGCAAAAGTAGCAGTGGAATCTTATGACGACAGAATTGATCCAGTAGGGGCATGTGTCGGAATGAAAGGTTCTCGTATCCACGGAATTGTACGTGAATTGAGAAATGAAAATATTGATGTCATTAACTATACAACAAATAATCAGTTGTTGATTCAAAGAGCTTTGTCTCCTGCCAAAGTGACGTCAATGGAAATTCTTGAAGAAGAAAAAAGAGTAAAAGTATACTTGAAACCAGACCAAGTGTCATTAGCCATCGGTAAAGGTGGTAACAATATTAAATTGGCTGGAAAATTAAGCGGATACGAAATTGATGTATACCGCGATGGAGAAGTAGATGTAGAGGATGTTGATTTAGAGGAATTTGCAGATGAAATCGATAGTTGGATAATCGATGAGTTAAAAGCAATTGGCTGTGATACAGCGAAATCTGTTTTGGAAATAGGCGTGGTTGATTTAGTGTCGCGCACGGATCTTGAAAAAGAAACGATTGAGGAAGTATTCCGTATTTTACAAGCAGAATTTGAATAAATTATTTCCACTTACAGAAGCGTAAAAGGATAAATATGGCGGGAAAACCGATTCGATTAGGAAAAGCAGCAGGAGAACTCAATGTTGGACTACCAACTTTGGTGGAGTTCTTAGATTCTAAAGGAATTAAAATTGATTCCAATCCAAACACACGTTTGGAACAGGAGCATTTTGAACTTTTATGTCAAGAATTTGCGGCTGATCAAACGATGAAGGAGCAATCAAAAGCTTCTTCTCGTAGAGAAAAACGTGAGTCTGTCACCTTGAGCGATAAGCCGGCAGATACACCAAAATTAGCTGATTCATCTGAGGATGAGGATGAAGGTGATGCCATTAATTTGGAAGAAATTAAACGTCAAGTTTTTGCCGCTGAAAAACCAGTTGTGGTCGCTCCAGAGGAGCCAAAAGCGCCTGAAGTTGCTAAAGAAATTGATCATACTCCGGAAATTACTCCAGTGGAAAGTAATCACGTCAATGTGATTGGAAAAATTGATCTTTCTGCGATCAATCAACGCACACGTCCGGACAAAAGAAAAGAAGAGCCTGCACAGAAAGCAAAACCTGCCCAAAGTCAAGCTCCTGTGAATACTCCAAAGCCGGAAGAAAAACCAAAGGTTCCAGTTGATGAACCAAAAGTGGAGGAAAAAACAGTCGCGCCAGAAATCGAAACAATTCGTTTCGAACGTCAAGTGTTAAGCGGACCAACAGTTTTAGGTAAAATTGAATTACCGGTAGAAAGACCAAGGAATCCAGTGGCATCCTCAAATGATGACGCAAAAAGAAAGCGTAAACGCATTAAAAAGGTGGAAACACCAACGCCAAATACAACTCCAGGTGCGAATAATAACAGACCAGGAAACAATAACCGCCCTGGTGGAAATAATCCAGCAAACGCAGGTAAAGGTCCGAGAGCGGATAAACCAGAAATTTCTGCAACGGATATTCAAAAAGAAATCAAGGATACATTAGCGAGACTATCGAATCAAGGTGGTAAATCGAAAGCATCAAAAAATAGACGATTAAAAAGAGATAATTTCCAACAACGTCGCCAAGAAGAAATGGCTGCAGCGGAGTTGGAAGATAAAATCTTGAAATTAACAGAATTCGTTACGGTTTCTGAATTAGCATCCATGATGAGCGTACAGCCAACACAGGTTATCTCTGTGTGTATGTCCTTGGGGATCTTTGCTTCCATCAACCAACGTTTAGATGCGGAAACAATTCACATTGTTGCCGATGAGTTTGGTTTCGAAACAGAGTTCGTTAGTGCAGAAGTTCAAGATGCTATTCAAACAGTAGAAGATAAACCGGAAGACTTAATTAGTCGTCCACCAATTATTACCGTAATGGGTCACGTTGACCACGGTAAAACATCGCTTCTCGATAGAATTCGTAATGCAAATGTTACGGATGGTGAAGCAGGTGGAATTACTCAGCACATTGGAGCATATTCAGTTACGTTGAAGGACGGACGCAAAATGACCTTCTTAGATACACCAGGTCACGAAGCGTTTACCGCCATGCGTGCTCGTGGTGCTCAAGTAACGGATGTTGCGATTATCATTGTTGCAGCGGATGACGACGTCATGCCACAAACGAAAGAGGCGATTTCGCATGCGCAAGCAGCGAATGTGCCAATGATCTTTGCCATTAATAAAATCGATAAACCAGGTGCAAATCCGGATCGAATTAGAGAACAATTATCTGCTATGAATATCTTGGTGGAAGATTGGGGTGGTAAATACCAAGTTCAAGAGATTTCAGCAAAACAAAATTTAAACATCGATGCATTGTTGGATAAGGTTCTTTTAGAAGCCGAATTGCTTGAATTAAAAGCGAATCCAAATAAAAATGCCATAGGAACAGTAATCGAATCTTCTTTGGATAAAGGAAAAGGTTACGTGACAAATATGCTTGTTGAATCTGGAACAATGCGCGTTGGTGATGTTGTGCTTGTTGGACGTTACTTCGGTAAAGTTCGTGCGATGCATGACGAACAAGGTGTTGCTTTGAAAGAAGCTGGCCCAGCTTGTCCAGTATCCGTACTAGGAATTGGTGGCGCTCCAAACGCAGGGGATAAATTTAACATCCTTGATGACGAAAAAGAAGCGAAATCAATTGCCTTGAAAAGAGAACAATTATACCGCGAACAAGGTCTTCGTACAACGAAACATATTACCTTGGATGAGATTGGCCGTCGTTTGGCAATTGGAGACTTTAAAGAATTAAACATCATCGTTAAAGGTGACGTGGATGGTTCGATTGAAGCCCTTTCTGATGCGTTACAAAACTTATCTACAGAGGAAATCCAAGTGAATATTATCCTCAAAGGAGTTGGTGCCATTACTGAAGCTGACGTGAATTTAGCTTCCGCTTCTGATGCCATCATCATTGGATTCCAAGTGAGACCATCTTTGACAGCTAGAAAATTAGCTGATAGCGAGCAAATCGATATTCGTCTTTACTCAGTAATCTATAAAGCAATCGAAGAAATTAAAGCAGCAATGGAGGGAATGCTTTCTCCAGATATCGAAGAGAAAATTCTTGGATCTGCTGAAATTCGTGAAACATTCGACATCACGAAAGTGGGTACAATCGCTGGTTGTTATGTCGTGGATGGAATCATCAAACGATCGTCTAAAATCCGTGTAATTCGTGATGGAATAGTTGTCCATACTGGTTTATTAGGATCTCTTAAACGATTTAAAGATGACGTTCGTGAAGTGAAAAACAATTACGAATGTGGATTAAACATTGATAAATACGACGACATCAAAATTGGTGACATCGTTGAAGCTTACGAGGAAGTAGAAGTTGCAAGAAAATTGTAGTCTAATTCCAGTTAATGGTATTATTACTTGCTTTTTTGCGTAGCTTTGTGTTTCATCCAATAAAAGAAATCTTATGGGTAAGTTAGGACCAACAGAAATCATTCTTATTTTAGTGATCGTACTTTTGTTTTTCGGAGGTAAAAAAATTCCTGAATTAATGCGTGGACTTGGAAAAGGCGTAAAAGAATTCAAGGATGCTTCCAAAGGTGAAGTAGAAGAAACAAGCTCTTCAACAGAAATCAAAGCGGACGATAAATAAAATTCCATGCATCGTACAATTGGAGATGTTCGGCAAGCCTTGCTTCAAGGTCAATCTGTTTTATCTATTACGGAGTCATATCTGAAGAGAATAGAAGAACATGCCCATTTAAATGCATTTCTTGAGGTTTTTACGGCTTCAGTACGCGAAAACGCCAAATTAGTTGACGAAAAAGTGAAAAATGGCACCGCAGGTCCACTTGCAGGTGTTGTCATTGGAATAAAAGATAATATTTGTTACAAAAATCACCGAGTAAGCGCCTCTTCTAAAATTTTAGAAGGATTCACTTCATTATATACTTCTACTGTTTTACAACGTTTAATCGATCAGGATGCAATCGTCATTGGACGCTTGAATTGTGATGAATTTGCCATGGGAAGTTCAAACGAAACTTCTGCTTTTGGCTCCGTTGAAAACAATTGGAAAGCAAATCATGTTCCAGGAGGTTCTTCTGGAGGAAGTGCTGTCGCTGCAAGTGCAAATTTGTGCACAATTACCCTTGGTAGTGATACCGGAGGTTCTGTACGTCAACCAGCATCTTGGACGGGAACATATGGTTTAAAGCCAACATACGGCCGTATGAGCCGTAATGGATTAATCGCTTACGCATCATCGTTTGATCAAATCGGTTCCTTTACAAATTCAGCAGAAGATGCGAAGTTGATCTATGAATTAAGCGCCGGGGAAGACGAAATGGATGCAACAACATCCTCGAAAGAAGTGTTAAGTAAAACAACATCCTTCCCAGAAAAATTAAAAATCGGTTTAATCAGTGAGTGCATTCATCACGAAGGATTAGATCCTGAAGTACGTCAAAATTTAACGGAAATCATTCAAAAGTTAAAAGATGCCGGACACGAAGTGACAGAAGTAAGTTTTCCTTTCATGGATTACATGGTTCCAACGTACTATGTGTTAACGACAGCAGAAGCATCTTCCAATCTTTCTCGCTTTGATGGAGTACATTATGGTTACCGAAGTCAAGAAGCAAAAGGAGTAGAACAAACATATAAAAAGTCGCGTTCTGAAGGATTTGGACCAGAAGTAAAACGCCGCATCATGACGGGAACATTTGTTCTTTCTCATGGATATTATGATGCATATTATACACAAGGACAAAAAGTAAGAAGGGTGCTTAAAAATCGCACCGATGATTTCTTTAAAAACTTGGATTTACTATTACTTCCAACAACACCGGGTACTGCCTTTGAAAAAAATGCTGTAAAAGACCCAATTCAAATGTACTTACAGGATATTTTTACTGTCCATGCAAATTTAACGGGAAATCCAGCAATTAGTATTCCTTTTCGCGTGCATTCAAATGGCTTGCCTTATGGAATTCAATTAATGGCTGACTGTTTTCAAGAAGAGTTATTATTTCACGGAGTAACTAAATTGGAGGAATTAATATGAGGACAATATTGCTCGTCTTTTTAATGTGGAATGGTATCTTGTTTAGTCAAAAACCAGCACATTTGGTACGACCAGCGGATACCCTTAATTCAGACGCATTTTTTAATACAGTTCAGCAAAGTTTGAAATTGTTTTATGCGGATTATGCGAAGCAAAAAAATTACGACTCCATCATTAACGCCTTGAATTACGAGCCAAATCAAGTCCCTACTTTTTCAGATGAGGTTTATTGTCAACGCTTAGAAGAAATGAGTAAAAAAAGTCCTTTTCATATGGACTGCAATCAAGCGACTCTCTCTACAATTAGGTTTTTTGCTGCTCAACGTCGTGGTTTTGTCCGAGTAGTAATGGGGCGTTCTGCTTTGTATTTTGATTTATTTGGTGAAAAATTGGCGGAGTATGGCTTACCACAAGAATTACGTTACTTATCGGTGATTGAAAGTGGTTTGCGTCCGCAAGTGAAATCGCGCGCTGGAGCACTAGGTCTTTGGCAGTTTATGTATAAAACAGGGCTGTATTTTGGACTCGAGGAAAACTCGTACATCGATGAACGAATGGATCCTGAGAAAGCAACGGATGCCGCTTGTCGTTATTTGAAACAATTGTATGGAATTTATGGTGATTGGAATTTGGCTTTAGCTGCTTACAATGCTGGTCCAGGTAATGTGAATCATGCCATTAAGCGTTCTGGTGGAAAAACAACCTACTGGGAAGTGCGCCCATTTTTACCACAAGAGACACAAGGATATGTGCCCAATTTTATTGCAGCGGCTTATCTGATTACCTATCATGCAGAGCACAATATTGTACCAATGGAAGCAAAGGTTCATAATGCACAATTAGATACCATGTGTATGAAAAGTGGTGTTCATATGAGCACAATTGCTCAATTAGCATCGTGGGATATAGAAGAAATCAAAGAATTAAATCCAATATACAAAACAGCCTTTATTCCTAAGATGACGCCAGCTAGATGCTTAACTGGGCCAATGGAAAAAATCAACCTTTTGGTGAGCATGGAGGACTCGCTTTATGCGTTGGAAAAATTCATCCACGCACCTAAACCTC
Source organism: Flavobacteriales bacterium (assembly GCA_947461635.1). Taxonomy (GTDB): domain Bacteria; phylum Bacteroidota; class Bacteroidia; order Flavobacteriales_D; family Crocinitomicaceae; genus UBA952. The sequence continues at coordinate 6,797 of CANHMH010000020.1, forward strand.
CCGTTCCAAAACCTGTTTTGGTTGTTCAACAAGAGAATCAGCAGAGAATAGATTCTACATCAAACACTGCGCAAGTGATTGATTCATTGAAACCTTCTACCGAAAACCTTCAATACCACAAAGTAAAATCGGGAGAAAACATGAAAAACATTGCTTTGCAATACGGTGTTACCATCGAACAAATATTGGAATGGAATGGATTAAAAACAACGAATATTTATGTTGGACAAAAACTAAAATTATTCAGTTCAAAAACGGTTAATTCAACTCCGCCACCTCCGCCTCGTCAGGTTCAACCTGCGAAAAAGTATTATACGGTAAAAGCAGGGGATACCTTCGGTAAAATTGCATCGAGAAACAACCTGGAACAATCTCAACTCAAGAAATTAAATCCAGGGGTGAACATCAACAATATCATTGTCGGTCAACGCATCAGAATCAAGTAATCTTGGTTTAAATTCTATTCGGAGCGATGAAATTAACGGGGGTAATCATAACCTTTAATGAAGAACGAAACATCGAAAGGTGTTTGAAATCGCTGAAAAATGTGTGTGATGAAATCATTGTACTGGATTCTTTCTCAACTGATCGAACGGAGGAAATTTGCCAGTCTTATCAAGTGAAATTTTTTCAACATGCTTTTGATGGCCACATTCAACAAAAAAACCGCGCCTTGCAAATGGCAGAAACAGATTGGATTCTCTCCTTGGATGCCGACGAAGCATTAACGGAAGAGCTTTCAACTGCTATTCTCCAGTTGAAAAAAAACCCAACCTTTCAAGCTTATTCATTCAATCGCTTAACAAATTACTGTGGTCATTGGGTCAAACACTGTGGTTGGTATCCGGACGCGAAAACTAGACTTGTGAAAAAGGAAACGGCATTTTGGACCGGTGTAAATCCACATGATCGCTTAGAATTAATGAATACCAATCAAACTGGACACCTGAAAGGCGATTTACTTCACTATTCTTATTATACCAAAGAAGATCATTTCAAACAAATTGATTATTTCGGAAACATTGCGAGTAAAGAATTATTTGATCAAGGAAAGAACATTTCCATGCTCATGTTATGGCTGAAAGTAGGGAACCAGTTCGTGAAAAGTTATTGGATCAAACTAGGCATATTAGATGGAAGAACTGGTTTCTTGATTTCCCTTCGAAGCGCCTACGCAACCTATGTCAAATACAGCAAATTGAGGTTCCTAAATCACCAAGGAAGATGAATCGGATTTTAGTTTCCCGTACAGATAGTATTGGCGATGTTGCCTTAACACTCCCAATGTGTCAGGCATTAAGGAATAAATTTCCGCAGGCAGAAATCATTTTCATCGGCAAGAATTACACACGGCCAGTCGTGCGTTGTTTTAATTCCATTGACGCATTTTGGGACATTGATGAATTTTTCAATCAGCCAATTTCAAACCAATTAGAACAATTAAAAGCGGATTGCATCATTCATGTATTCCCAAATAAAAAACTCGCGTTTTTAGCCAAAAAAGCGAAAATACCCATGAGAATTGGAACATCTCACCGGGTTTTCCATCTCTTCACGTGCAATGAGCGTCCAAACTTTACACGTAAAAAGTCAAGGTTGCATGAGTCCCAATTGAATTTTCATTTACTCGCTCCTTTAGGAATAACTGAAATACCTTCTTTTGAACAGATTCAAGCGTTCGTGCAATTTCAAGCGATTCAAACGGAACTCCCAACATGGCTTCCACCGTTCAAAGATGAGGTGATTGTCCTTCATCCAAAATCCAAAGGAAGCGCACTCGAATGGCCTTTGGAGAAATACATGGACTTGGCTTCCAAACTCGCTGAATTAGGAAAAACGGTATGTTTTACCGGAACGGAACAAGAGGGAATTCAATTCCGGCATTTAATACCCGTACACGACCGCATTATTGATTCAACAGGTAAATTGTCATTAGAACAGTTAATCTACTTCATATCCCAGTCAAATGCCTTGCTTGCCTGTTCAACGGGTCCTTATCACATCGCTGGACTTTCAGGTATTCATGCCATCGGATTATTTTCCATGCGCAGACCAATCGATCCGGGAAGATGGCGCGCAATTGGACCAAAAGCGGAATTCCTTGTTTTTGATCAATCATGCCAGACCTGTAAAAAAGGTACACACTGCACGTGCATTGAGAACATTGAAGTTTCCACGGTATTAGAGCTAATTGGATGATTTCAAGTTCGCTTAAAAATAATCTTTTACTTTCGGTCTTTGCGTTCGTTTTTTCCCTTGGAATTCTTTCAATAAATTATTGGCACTACGCTTTATTATTCAGTCTATCGATTTTCGCGGCATACCAATGGTTATTCGAGCGAAAAAATCATTGGATTTATTTGCTGCTGGGAGGAATAATTGCGCTGTGCTATGCCTACTTACTATCGCCTTTTTCGTGGGCATTTGCCACGTTTGTCTTTTTGGGGATATTGGTCTATACCTATGAAAAAGGGATTCAATGGCGCAAAATTCCCTATTTAAAACCTGTGTTAATTTCCTTATGTTGGTTTGCTTTGGGAATTGCTATTCCAAAGTTTGCTTTGTATGGCCATATTCCGAATCAAGATTTTTCACACATCATGCTTTTCTCAGTCCTAGCAGTTGTAGAAGATTTGGAGGATAGGGCAGTGGATCAAGGCCACATTAAAACAATCCCATTGTACCTGTCGAAATCTGAAACGGAAGGACTTATTGCCCTGTGGTTGTTCAGTTATTTGGCACTATCCAGTAGAATTGACCTATTTAGTGAAAGATTGGATATCAAAGTACTTTCAATTGTCCTCGCAATCGCTCCCTTGATTTATTTCATTTACTTGAAAAAAAGTCCAAAAATCAATCACCGCTATTTCGATTTTATTCTTTTCCTGATCGGACTTCTTCATTTACTTGGTTAGAATAAGGTATACTCTTGAATCCTTTTTATCTTTGTCCTTCGAAAACATGGATATGGAATACGATTTTAGAAATCTAGAGAGTAAATGGCGTAAGAATTGGCAAGATCGTGGGACCTATCACGTGCAAGAAGATGCCACAAAACCTAAGTATTATGTCTTAGACATGTTTCCTTATCCATCTGGTGCTGGATTACACGTAGGACATCCACTTGGATACATCGCTTCAGATATCTATGCTCGATACAAAAGACTGCAAGGATTTAATGTCCTGCATCCAATGGGCTACGATTCTTTCGGACTTCCTGCAGAACAATACGCGATTCAAACTGGACAACATCCAGCCATTACAACAGAAGAAAATATTGCTCGATACCGCCAACAATTAGATCAAATTGGATTTAGTTTTGACTGGTCTCGTGAAGTACGAACATCCGCGCCTGAATACTATAAATGGACACAGTGGATCTTCAAACAATTATTCGATTGTTATTACGACCTAAAAACAAATAAAGCCGAACGTATTTCTCAATTGATTCATCAATTTGAATCAGAAGGAAATGTAAACATTCAGGCTGTCACAGATTACGAAAGCCAGTTCTCTTCCTCAGAATGGTTAGCACATTCTGCACAACAAAAAGAAGAAATTATCCAAGCTTACAGACTTGCTTATCTTGCGGAAAGTTGGGTGAATTGGTGTCCAGCTTTAGGAACGGTGTTAGCAAATGACGAAATTGTGAACGGTGTCTCAGAACGTGGCGGACACCCAGTTGAGCAAAAACGCATGCGTCAATGGTCCATGCGCATCAAAGCATATGCAGAACGATTATTAGAGGGATTAGAACGCATTGATTGGTCTGATTCCATCAAAGAACAACAGCGCAATTGGATTGGAAAATCACAAGGTGCAAGTGTCACTTTTGCGCTTGAAAATTCAAGCGAAACAATTGAGGTGTTTACCACGCGTCCAGATACTATTTTTGGCGTTTCTTTCATGGTGTTAGCGCCAGAGCATCCATTGGTCAATCAGTTGGTGAGTGCAGCCTGCAAAGAAGCGGTGGAGAATTACCAAAGAGAAGCAGGATTAAAATCAGAACGTGATCGCCAGGCAGATGTGAAAAACATTACTGGTCAAGCACTCGGAGCATACGCCATTCATCCATTTACAGGAGAACGCATTCCGATTTGGATTGGAGACTACGTATTAGCGTCGTATGGAACAGGAGCCGTAATGGCTGTTCCATGTGGTGATCAACGCGATTATGATTTCGCAAAACACTTTGATTTAGAAATCAAAAACATCTTTGCAAATGTTGACATCAGTGAACAAGCGTATACGGAAAAGGATGCATTGATTGCCCATTCTGACTTTTTAGATGGATTAGAAGCGAAAGCGGCAATGAAGAAAGCCATTGAAGCAATCGAAGCAAAAGGCATTGGAAAAGGAAAAACGAATTTCCGTCTACGTGATGCCGTATTTTCTAGACAACGTTATTGGGGAGAACCATTTCCAATATCCTACACGAATGAAATTCCTTCGTTAATTTCCGACGAGTTATTACCAATTGAACTTCCAGAAGTAGATAAATATTTACCGACTGAGGACGGAGAGCCACCTTTAGCGCGTGCGGCAAAAGAAGCCTGGAATCACTTCCAAGGTGACCGCATGGAGTACAATACTATGCCAGGATGGGCGGGAAGTTCTTGGTACTTCCTACGCTACATGGATCCTAAAAACGAACAGGAATTCGTGAGCAAAGAAAAAGTAGCTTATTGGAAAAATGTCGACTTATATATTGGTGGATCAGAGCATGCTACGGGACACTTACTTTATTCCCGATTCTGGACTAAATTCCTTTACGATCAAGGATATATTCCCTTTGATGAGCCTTTCGCAAAATTGATCAACCAAGGAATGATCTTGGGTAAATCCGCAATCGCTTACTTGGACTCAGAAGGGAAGATGCATTCCTATGATACCATCGCAAATGACGTATCGAACTTCAGAGAAGTACGCATCTTAATTGATTTAATTCATGATGACGAAAGCATCAATTTGGATGAACTACGCAATTGGCAACCTCAGTACGAAGGAATGCAGTTTGTCACAAACGAACAAGGAAAAATCATCGTTAAACGCGAAGTAGACAAAATGTCGAAACGTTGGTACAACGTGGTAACACCAGATGATTTGTGCGATAAATATGGCGCAGACACCTTGCGCATGTATGAAATGTTCTTGGGTCCATTGGAGCAAAGTAAGCCTTGGGATACTAAAGGAATAACTGGAGTTCATGGATTCTTGAAAAAATATTGGCGACTTTTCCATCAATCTGGACAATTCGAGGTGAGTGAAGGTGAAGCTTCTAAAGAGGCGATGAAGTCCTTACATAAAACCATCAAGCGATTGAGAGATGACTTAGATCGTTTTTCGTTCAATACGGGTGTGTCTTCGTTCATGATTTGTGTGAATGAATTAACGGATCAAAAATGTAACAACCGTGATGTTTTGACACAGTTGAGTATTTTAATGGCGCCATATGCTCCACACATCACTGAGGAAATTTGGTCAAAATTACATTCTGACGAGACGAGTATTTTCGATCAAACGTATCCAGTTTTTGAGGAGCAATATTTGAAGGAATCTGATTTCGAATACCCCGTTTCTTTTAATGGGAAAATGCGTTTTAAAGTGAGTTTAAGTGTTGAATTATCGCCTAAAGAAATCGAAGATCACATACTTGGATTACCAGAAACACAAAAGTACTTAGAAGGAAAAACGCCAAAGAAAATCGTTATTGTACCCGGAAGAATTGTGAATTTCGTTAGCTAACGAAATGTGAAAGGAGCGACTCAGAGTTTTTAATTTCCGTCACATACCCTTGTAGTTCAAGGGAATGTAGATTAATTTGAGCTCCTCCAGCAAATAGCTGGGAATTTGGAGCATCTTGTTTTAATTGCTTAAAATAAGAAATCAAAAATGTTTTATCAATTGATGTTAACCAACTACTAATAATGGCTTTCGGTTGAATGCGCTGTATGCAATCTAATAAGGAATCGTACGGTAGGCTTTGACCCAAATAGACCGTATGAAATCCTTTGCTCCTCAATAAATATTGGTAGAATAACAAACCGATTTCATGCCAATCGTGCTCAGGTAAATAAAGCATAATTGGATTGGATTTATCCGTAGGAATCTCTTGTTTATCAATTTCAGAAATAATTTTCTGACGAATCAGGTTGGAAATAAAATGTTCTTGCGCAGCGCTTATGCTATTCACCAACCACATAACACCAATTCGATCTAAAAAGGGGATGAGGTCTTCACTAAACGTTCGAGCTAAGCCTTTTTCGTCTATGACAATTTGCAATGTTTCCGTGAATAACTGTTCGTCGGTATTGAGTAAAGCCAAAATCAACTTCTCTTCTGTGAAATCAATGTTTCGACTCATTTTAATCTCCCAAACTAAACGGTTGATTTCGTCCTTCTCAAGTTCTGCAATGCGAGAAATTTTATGACCGTTTTTATTCAGAAGGCTAATATTCAATAAATAAGACAAATCTCGGTCACTATACGTTCTGATTTGTGTTTCTGTCCGCTCAGGATTCAATATCCCATAACGTTTCTCCCAAATACGAATCGTATGTGCTTTTATCCCAGTAAGGATTTCAATGTCTTTAATTTTATAATCTGCCATGGCTATCTAGATACCTCTTAACATGAAAACACAAACTTTGTTCAGTATAATGTAAAATATTTTTATTGAAGTACCTTTGCACCATGATAATTAAAGAAGCAACGTTCCTTATTTCGAACACGGAAATCGCAAAATGCCCAACGGATGGCAAACCTGAATTCGCATTTATCGGACGATCAAATGTGGGAAAATCCTCTTTGATTAACATGTTGACCGGAAAGAAAAACCTAGCAAAAACATCCTCTACCCCTGGAAAGACCCAGCTAATCAACCATTTTGTGATTAACGAAAAATGGTACCTCGTCGATTTACCTGGTTATGGTTATGCAAAGGTTTCTAAATCGAAAAGAAACAATTGGGAGAAATTCATTTCCGACTACCTAACGAAACGCAAAGAGCTGGAAAATATCTTTGTATTGTTAGATGCGCGCCTTGAACCCCAAAAAATTGATTTGGAATTTATGAACTGGTGTGGAGAGAAAAACCTCCCTTTTTCCATGGTTTTCACGAAAATAGATAAACTTTCAAGTTCGGCTCTTCAAAAGAATTTAGCGAAGTACAAAAAAGAAATGTTGAAATACTGGGAAGAACTTCCACCTTTATTTACAACGTCTGCTACTTCAGGCTTTGGAAAAGAACCAATCTTGAATTACATCGGCCAGATACTTGTTTAGTCCACCTTAAGGATTTTGGCAAATTGCTTCTGATTTGCGTTCGCAATTTCTAAAAAATAGTTTCCACTCGTCAACTGATGTATGTTAATACTTGGTGATATTGGTCCTGTTTGGTACATTTTTCCATCCAATGAGTAAATGCTGTAATGGGTAAACCGTGACACGAAATCTTCTGCTAAATGAATTTCACCTTGAACCGGATTTGGATAAATGGCAAATGTGGAGGATAATTCGTTCACGCCAACAATGTAATCACAGGCCCCTGAAAAATGTGGTGCATAGGTGGAAAAGTTATCATGTGAATAACAGCGAAAAGGGCCGCCTTCATTCCCATCTACTGCTCCGTCAAACTGATCATAGGGAAGGAAATAGGAACCAATGAACCCAATATTTTCAACGATCGTATCTTGAATCCCCAATGAACTCAAATCTGGATTACAAAAATCAACAACAACGTATTTTCTTGTCTCATTATTAATGGTTTTATTACCAGTCGCTAGGACTTTTAAACGGCTATTATCAGGACAAACACTCGTAAAGGGTTGCTTCGCCATCCGCCAATGTCCACCAATTTGTGCGTTGAAATGGTACAGTGTATCCCATTGGTTTTGATAACGCAGGTAAATCACTCCATTGTTTTCATAGGTATATTCTTTTCCGATGTTGTTACTCACCACTGTCATGCTCCAATCTATTCCATGAAATGTTTTAGAAAGTATTTTCGCCGTTTGACCCTCGATGACAGTATCTCCTGTGTATAATACCTCAACGTATCCTGGAAAAAATCCATAATACGAATATGTCCAATGGGCACCTGCGGGCGACCAATTTTGTGCATGAAATGAAAAAGAAACGAAAAGAAATAACAAAAGAATAGTTGATTTCATGACCTTTAGTTTGATTTAAAATTAGACATATAATTTCTTTCTTCCTTCGCAATGTTCTCTTTTTCGAATGTTTGACGAAAAAATAACATCGCTGCGAGGGATGAAAGTACTCCTTATACACTTGAAAATTCCTAATGAATTCCCTATTTTTGTGGAAATAAATGAAATTATGGGAAGAGCCTTTGAATACCGCCGAGCAGCAAAAGAAAAACGTTGGGACAAAATGTCTAAAATTTTCCCCAAATTAGGAAAAGCCATTACGATGGCAGCCAAAGAAGGAGGGGTTGATCCAGCTACGAACGCGAAGCTGAGAACAGCGATTCAAAATGCGAAGTCGGAAAACATGCCGAAGGACAATATTGAAGCAGCGATTAAACGTGCGGCTCAAAAAGATATCGCCTCTTTTACCGAAGTAAATTATGAAGGAAAAGGCCCACATGGTGTACTAGTTTATGTTGAATGTGCCACAGATAATCCAACAAGAACCGTTGCAAACGTTAAATCTTACTTCAATAAAGCCGGTGGAATGGTGGTTCCAAACGGATCAATGGAATTTATGTTTTCCCGTAAAAGTGTTTTTGAAATCTTAAAAACAGCAGAAATGGATCCTGAAATGCTGGAATTAGAATTAATTGATGCCGGTTGCGAAGGAATTGAAGTGGAAGATGATTTAATTATTGTGAGTGGTGATTACACGGCTTTCGGCACCATCGCAAAAGCCTTGGAAGATATGCAGATTGAAGTGCAAAAATCAAGCTTAAAACGCATACCAACAACGCCTGTAGAATTTTCTGAAGAACAATTAATCGACATTGAAAAAATGTTAGACAAAATCGAAGACGACGACGATATTCAACAAGTCTTTACAAATATTGCCTAAGACAAAATAAAATCAAAAATTTTAAGTTATATTAGTCTGGTCTCGTTCCTTATGATGAAATTTTACACGCGTACTTCCTTTCTGATTTTAGTCCTAATTTTAGTTGGGGCTTGCTCTACAGAGAGCAATACGTTTGTAAATCGAACGTATCATTCAACAACGGCTCGTTTTAACGGACATTTCAATGCGCAAGAATTACTGCGTATTTCGTTAAAAACCTATTATGGAAGTAGAAAAGATGATTTTTACGGGATTTTACCCATAAATCCCTTGCCGAACGAATCGGAAGTGAAGGGAATGTTGCCCGCCATTGATACTGCGGTTGCTAAATGTTCTAAAGTGATTTTGAATCACAGTATGCCGAGCGCTGAGAACATGTTTTATAAACAAGCGGAATACAATTCATGGATCGATGAGAATTGGCTAACCGTTGGGCAAGCATTTTTTTACAGAAGAGACTACGACCGAGCACTAAGTAACTTTCAATTTGTCAAACGATTTTTTGTGAAGGATCCGTCAACCTATACTGCTGAATTATGGGTGGCCAAAATTTTCATCGAACAACAAAAATTTGCGGATGCTAAATTGATTCTAGAGGGATTAAACGAAGTCGCTCAAGAACAAAAGAAAAAAACGTTTAAAGATTACATACCATTCATTCAAAAGAAGGAAAAAAGTGAAGCTCCTGTAATGAAAACAAGTCTTCAGTTTGAAATTCATAAAGCATATGCAGACCTTTCTGTTAAACGAAAAGATTACGAGGAAGCAGTAAATGGACTTGTTTTAGCCATTGCTAAATGTAAAAATGGAAAAGAGAAAGCTCGTTTGAATTTCATCCTTGCTCAATTATACCAACAAGCAAATCAATTACCTGAGGCTAAAAAATGCTTTTCTAAAGCAATGAAGGCATCAGCACCATTTGATATCTCGTTCAATGCACGACTGAATAGAGCCGTTGTTGGGGGAGGAGAGAAATTAGCAAAAGACCTCAAACGTATGTTAAAGGACGCTAAAAATGCGGCTTACAAAGATCAGATTTATTATTCCATGGCAATGGTTGAATTAAACCGGAACGAAAAAGCAAAAGCAAAATCCTACCTCACAGAGTCCGCCTTTTTCTCTACAACAAATAAGCGTCAAAAAGCAATGTCCTATGAGAAATTAGGAGACCTTTCCTTTAGCACAAAGGACTATGTTTCGGCTCAAAAATACTACGACTCGTGTTCCAGATTCATCAGTGAAGATTATCCAAATGGAGACAACGTGAAAAATAAAGCGTTGAAATTAGCTGATTTAGTCAAAGCAATCGAAACAGCAAATTTTGAAGATTCAGTTCAGCGAATAGCTAAAATGACGGAAAATCAACGTGAAGATTTCTTAAAGGAAACGTTGAAGCAAATGAAACGTGAGCAACAACGTAGAAAGGAGCAAGAGGCAGCGAAATTATTGGCCCTTCAACAAAATCAAACAACAACAGGAACTGTAAACAATTCGAATAAATTCATTTTCAATAATCCCAAGTTAAGAGAAGATGGTTACAATGAGTTCCGTAAGCTTTGGGGTCAACGAGACAATGAGGATGATTGGAGAAGAAGTGAGAAGATGGTTGTAAACTACCCATCTCTAAATCCAGGGGACAAAGATTCATCTGCCCTTGTTGCTCAAAATCAAACATCAAAGGATTCACTAACAATCGATGTGCTTAGAAAAAACATTCCTCTTTCGGATTCTAGCTTCGCGCTTTCTGAACAACGACTTATTGAGGCGCGTTACACAGCTGGAATTTTGTACAAAGAGGTCCTAGGCGAAACAGCACTCGCAGCGGCTCAGTTTCAAGCGATTCTCGACATGTTTAAATTAAATCCAACGGATTTATCCGCAGCATTTCAATTGTATAAACTAAATGAGGGATCTGAAGAAGCAGAAAACTACAAAAAATACATCCTGAAAAATTATCCATCATCTGATGCAGCCCAATTTTTCAAGGATCCTGATTTTTATGTGAAACAAAAGGAAAGTGCGCTGAAAGACCAACAGAAATACTTGAAATTATTGGAAAAATATAACCAAGAAAGTTATTCCCAAGTGTTGACAGAAACTCAACAAGTGGTAGATAATGATCTTTCAAATGCATTTAGAGCGGAATACATGTTGTTAAACGCCCTTGCTTTTGGTCAGTTAAATGAAAATAAAAAAGACTTGATTCCACGCCTAAATCGCATTGTTGAGGAAAAACCAACATCGGAACAAGCGACTAGAGCGAAAGAAATGTTGGCCATCATTATAAATGGTTATTCAAAGTCTGTTCCAGTTGATTTCGAAAAAAAATCATTCTTTACGTATGTTCCAAATGCTGTTCAGTATGTAATTGTTTTACTCGATGAAGATGAGGATATTGAAGATGCACGAAATGCGATTGCAGATTTTTCAAATAAAGGATTTAAAGTAGCTAAAGTCAAGGTTTCTCAAAAAATGACCACGACAGAAAAACAATTTATTCTTGTTCAAGAATTTCAAACAGCAAAAATTGCTGGTGAATATTTAAATGCCTACAAGGCAGGTTTTGAGTACTTAGATGACTTCCAAAACAATAAAATTTTCATAATTAATCAAGAAAATTTGAAAAAGTTAATAGAAACGTCGAAATTTGACGAATATAAAGTTTTTTACGACGATAATTATTAGCCCGCTATGTTAAGAAAAGAGTTATTTGGTGGAAATTCAACACACGATCAAAGCGATCGATTAAATAAAATTTTATCCGGCACTGAAATTACAGGTGACATCGTTTCAGATTCAAATTTATTGATTGAAGGTGAAATCATTGGTAATGTTTCTTGCTCAGGTAAGGTAATTGTTGGAACCTCAGGAAAAATTAAAGGAAATCTAGTTTGTGTAAATGCTGAAGTAGATGGAGCAATGGATGGTGAATTAACCATTGAAAATTTGTTGGTCCTTCATTCAACTGCACGAATTAAAGGGGATATTCAAACACTTAAATTGAATATCGAAGAAGGAGCATACTTTGAAGGTGCTTGTGTCATGAAATCTCCTGTTTCTCATTCTACGATGAAAACAGATTTCGAATTCGATGAATAATCGAAACCAAGACAGTAAACCTAAAAGTTCTCCTTATTTACGCTTGACAAGCGCTGGCCTGCAAATGGGTGGTGTAATAACCGCCTTAACTTACTTCGGATTCTATTTAGATAATCGATATCATTTAACCACACCCTGGTGGACAATCATCCTCGGATTAACAGGTGTTGCTATTGGTTTATTTATAGTTATTCGAGAGGTCATGGAAATTTCAAAAAAAAACGATGAATAATTCTGCTTTTCGTTTAGGCGCAATCTATCTGTTGATTTTTGGTTTTTTCTATGTCTTCACCCTAACAGATTGGTCAACATTGTCAAACGCTAATGCACTTTTTTGCATCGGCACATCTGGTTTTATAGCGCTAGTTGGAATCTTGATTCTATTCGTTAAAAAAGAAAAGAATCCACAGGCTGATACCTTTCGCTTACTTATCATGATTACCGTTCAATTGTTGTCTTTTCTCTCCATCTGTTTGGCCTTGATTTATACCAATCAGTCCAATGCTCTTGTGCTACATCTATTGGCTATTGCACTCGTTATGATAACGACCCAAACAATTTACCTGGCTAAACGCTTAAAAGCCACGGATGAATTCTAGCATTAATTGCCGAATTTCATCGAACTTAGCAAACGATAAGGCAGCATACGTGTCGTAAATATCATGGTAATTCTTGTTTGGCCCCATCGTGTAAACAAAGAATGAAGGGACTCCTGCCTCTGTGAAAAAGTAATGGTCTGAGTTTGCCGCTGGACCTCTCGGTTTTATAAGTGTTAAAAAATGCCCGGCTTCGTTTAATTGTAACAAGCGATCAAATTCATTTTTGAAAAGCGTTGAATTTACACAGGTAATTCCATCTTCTCCACTACCCATTATATCCATATTCAACACAAAACGAATCTTCTTAAGTGGAACGAGTGGATGCTCTACAAAATATTTTGATCCTAACAAACCAATCTCCTCACCAGCAAAGGCAATGAAAATTACATTGTAATCATCTAACGGGTTTTTAACCAATTCTTGTGCGATGGAAAAGATCATCCCATTTCCGCAAGCATTGTCGTTAGCACCAGGGAAATAAGTTGCTTGACCCATTCGACCAAGGTGGTCATAATGGGCTGTGAGAAACAGAAAAGGCTTCTTCTTGGCGTTTTTCTTGGCAGGCACATATCCTAAGACATTTTTTGCGACATGACCCTTTAAAAAGCGTGTTTCTAAATGAAGTTCGATAGTGCCTTCAATCATTCTTCCAAACACAGAATCTTGTACTTGAATATAGGGATAAGCATTCGCCGTTTGACTCACAGACCAAGTAAATTTATCCCTAGTAACATCTATTACAGGAGCAAATGCACTCAATTCTCGCAAACGCGATTTGATGACTTTTAAACTATCTGCACTCATGCCAAATGAACGAACAGTCAAAATCACATTCTTAGGACATGGGTAAAAACTGGCTGTAGATTTATAAAGTGTCTCAGGGTTACACGTAACAATCCGATACGTTTTGCCTTTTTCACAATTGAACGCAGCACAAGAAGGACCAGAATTAGGAGCAATAAGAAAATGAATACCTGGAATCAACGATTCACCATCCATTTTTAGTTCGCACGCCCCAGGAAAGGTTTGTACAGGAAAATTGAATTCCTGAAAATAATTTTCGCCTAAAGGTTTCAGTCCAATTTCTTGAAAACTCTTGGCGATAAAATCGGCCGCAAGAGAATCTCCACCATTGACATATCCTCTTCCATGAAACGAAGGGGAGCAAAGTGTTTCAATATAGGTTTTGGTTAGTTGGTTTTGTCCAAAAACAGAAAACGTTAAAAGACAACTAAGAAGTAGCAGTCGCATAACGACGACAAATTTTAAAGATAAAATCTTCTACGATTTCTGATTCTAAATCCCAATTGTAGCTACTAGCGTAATCACTCAGTTGTTCGCGTGCAACACTCATGTTCTCACATGCATCTAATTTTTTCGTTGCAGATGAAAAGGCATCACTTGAACCATCAAATAATTCATTGATGAATTGAAGTTTTTCATTCAGTGAAAAGGACCCGATGAGCGTTTCTAAAGGAAAAACTGAACGATCGGATCGAATCGTTTGTTCGATTTGTAAAATCCAAGCACTGTTAATCGAAGTGGATTCTGGATTGCTAATGTTATCTAAGAAATTAACTTGTGGTTCTGCAACTTCTTCAGTGTGTGCTTCCTGTTGTGTTTTTTCCATTTCCATGGGTACTTCCTCCATTTCTTCCTCTTCTTCGAAAATCTCTTCCTCTAGGATTGGTTCTGTCGAATTCATATCATCGTCGAGTTCAACTTCGTTTTCTAACGCTTCCGTATGAACATCAACTTCCTCCTCTTGCTCTGGTTCGTTTACAAGTTCTGGTTCTTCGGAAATTTCCGATGAAACTTCAGGGGTATCCATTCCAATATTGAATAAACCAACTTCTGAAGCGAGAATTTCCTCTTCCTCATCTGAAATCGATTCATCCTCATCCATGTCAAATAGATCAAATGTAGGTTTTTCAACTTCTGAGACCACAGGCTCAGGTTGTTCAAGAATACTCGGTTCAACAATTGCTTGAGGAACAAAGACATTTGTTTCATACAATTTGTAACGCAAGATCACCAAACGCTCGTATAATTCTTTGGAATCTTCTACAAATAACTCCATTTCTGCTTGTGTCAATTTACCACTTTCCAAAAGGGAAAGTCTCTCTGTCAAGTTTGATAAGATTGTTTTCATCATAAGGACATGCTTTTTTCGGACTTTTCATTTAAGTTACTAACTTCGTTATCAATTCAACTGCTTGATTGAAACGTTGCTGAATCAAAATTAGAAAACATGCTGATTGGTGAGACGTTTTACTATCAATTCTTTTGAAATAAATGTTAACAAACGATTGATTTATGTTTTTAGAGCAGTTTCCAATAGATGGAAGAGCAAATGGTTGGATCGAAGTCATCTGTGGTTCGATGTTCTCTGGAAAAACAGAAGAACTCATCCGCCGTATCCGCCGGGCGGAATTTGCCAATCAAGCATTACTGCTATTTAAACCGAAAATAGACAATCGATTCAGCGAAAAAAATGTCGTAAGTCACAAGGGGAGTACCTTTGAAGCTGTCATCATTGAAAAGGCAGCGGATATTTTAAGTAACTGGCAACATCAAAAAGTTGTAGCCATTGATGAAGCCCAATTTTTTAATGAGTCCATCATTGAGGTTTGCAATCAGTTGGCAAACAAAGGTGTTCGCGTAATCATCGCTGGACTTGACATGGATTATCAAGGAGTTGCGTTTGGCCCAATGCCGCAATTAATGGCAATCGCTGAATATGTCACAAAAGTACATGCCATTTGTGTGTCCTGTGGTAACTTAGCCCATTACTCTCAACGAACCGTGCAACAAACAGAACAAGTGTTAGTTGGTGCAATTGAGAAATACCGTCCACTTTGTAGATCATGCTATCAACAGAAATAAAGTGAAGCTAGAACTAACATATCAAGAACTATGTGCCCAGTTGAATGGGAAATGTGAAGGAATTCCATCGAATGTACTCATTCAAGAAGTGGTATACGACACGCGGAAAATTATTCCATCCGATGGTTTGGTTTTTTTCGCTTTAAAAGGAATCTTTCGACAAGGAGAAAGTTATATCTCCGAAGCTTATGAAAAAGGTGTCCGCGTTTTTGTCGTTCATCAAGTGCCAGAAAATACATGGAAAGATGCCAGTTTTATTCAAGTCAATGACACCTTGGTTGCCTTGCAATTACTCGCGAAAAATTACCGAAACAAACTAAATTATCCAATACTTGCGATTGCTGGAAGTTTGGGTAAAACCACGGTGAAAGAATGGCTCTACCATTTAATCGCTGGGAAGTTAGAAGTGTTCAGAAGCCCCAAAAGCTACAACTCACAATTAGGAGTTGCCTTATCCATACTTCAACTTCCCAAAAAAGCAGATTTAGCAATTATTGAAGTCGCGGCAACACGACCAGGTGAGATGACAAATCTCACGGAAATGCTTCAGCCAACGCATGGAATTCTCACGAATTTACTTCCTTCACATGCCAATGATTTCAATGATTTCACACAGTATTCAAAAGAAATATGTTCTTTGTTTCAAGGTGTTCAATGGCTCGTATCTTCGGAAGAAATCAATAGTTTAACTTCATTGACGTGCAGGAAGATATCAATTGAGCCAAATACGCTTGATTTTCTGATTCCTTTTCAAGACGAAATAAGTATTCAACAGTCCAAATTAGCGATGACTGCAGCGAAGGAGTGGACAACTATCGACGAAGAGCGAATTAAATCACTTCCACACTTGGCCATGCGTTTGGAAACATTTGAAGGGAATGAAGGGTCGCTTATTATCAACGACACGTACACCATGGATATGGAAGCTTTTAAAAGTTCATTGTCCTACCAATTATCCATTGCTGGTAAAAAACGCCGCATTGTACTGATTGGGCTCTCCCAAGAGAATCCAACAAAAACGGATGGATTACGTGAACTTTGTGATCAATTTGAAGTGGATGAGGTACATTTTTTACAACAAGATGTTGAACTCCCATTAGCCTTGAGAAATGCGGTTGTCTTAGTGAAAGGAGCTCGTTATATGCAACGTGTTGCTAATCGCTTGAAATTAAAACAACACAAAACGCAATTGTCGTATAATCTTTCTTCGTTAAAACACAACCTGAATCAATACAAAAATAGCCTGCTTCCTGAAACAAAAATGTTAGCAATGGTTAAAGCCCAATCGTATGGAGCAGGATTAACCACATTGGCTAAATTTTTGGAGAAACAGGGAATCCATTATTTTGGAGTGGCTTATTCAGACGAAGGAAAAGAATTACGACAATCAGGGATTAAAACACCGATTTTAGTCATGAATGCGGAAGAAGAGGGAATGGAAACCTGTGTGGAGTTTGAACTGGAACCTGCCATTTATGATTTTAATCAACTAGATGAGTTACTCAAAGTATTGATTGCCCAAGAGAAAACAGCGTTCCCGATTCACATCAAACTGGATAC
>CANHMH010000021.1 GCA_947461635.1 Flavobacteriales bacterium
ACTACTTTAATACCAAATTCTTCAGCAATCCGCATTGTTACATGTTCATTTTCGGGCATTTCGGGATAAGAATCAGATGGGGGTTTAAAAATGTAATTTCCACCCAAGGCACCAACTACAGTTAACCTGTTTTGTGGTCCATCAGCTACTTCTTTGATAATTGACATGGAAAGCTTTGGTTGAACACCGGGAACAGCAATACTGAGTTGAATATTTTGTTGAGCAAGTGCTTGCATTTCATTGCTTGTATGAAGTAACGATGGCGCTAGATTCGTTCCGAAAAACTTTTTTGCGCAAGCTTCATGGAAGTCAGTTGTTCCAGTTAGTGGTCGATAACAAAATAAACACTTATGCTTCATCTTCCGAAATTATAGGTTCTACGCTTACTGCTCCAATGCAGTTCCTACAGCATGTCAGTAATAAACCCATGCGGTCATTTTTATTTATTTTCCAGTTTTTAGAAGCAATGTCCAACAACCATCCTTCTGGAATTAAACCTTCGAAAAATGGAAATAAACGATTATCATGATAGGCAAAGCTAGAAACGGGCATGGAGAATGTGATCATATCCAATGGGTATTTTTTTACATAATCAACCTCGTAGAGAAAAGTGTATTTCCCTTCATCTGTTTCGGTCAAGATGCCAGCAAGTTTATCCTGATAAAAAATCTTTGCTTGTCTCATGATTCACTCTGACTAATTTCTTTACTCGGTAAAGCACCCAATTCATGTCCAAACATTTGAAGAACAAGATTTACTTTATCCATGTTTAAATTGGTTTTACCTTGCTCAATTTTACGCAGGACAGTTAAGGCCACACCTGTACGTTCCGCAAATTCCTCTTGAGTCAAACCGACCGATTTACGGCGCTCTTTTACAAATGTTGAAATCTGATTCATTATATGCTTTTAAATATACTCGAGGTCAAATATACAAAATTATATGTTAATAGATATAATTTAACTATTTACACTATCACTATATGCTTTTACATATATTTTAAAGTAAATTTCTTGTTTGATCAGTATAAAAAAAGCGCTGGGAATGGTGATTTCCTCAAATTCCTATATTTTCAACTTTGATAAACAGAATACAACATTCATGAAATTTTTATAGATTTGATCAGTGACAAACCTCATGAACGATATCCCATGGAAAACGAGCTTTTAAAGGAGTTAATTGCATTTATTTATGCAAAAACCTTCTTATCTACGAACGTTTCCCTCGGTCTACATTCTAGACTTTTAGAGGATGTCGGATTAACGGGTGCGGATGCTGTCGAATTTATGCTTGCTTATGGCACAAGCTTCCATGTTGATGTAACTTCGTTTAATTCCGCGGAATATTTTGATGACGAGGGAGTTCTATTTAGTTGGTCTTCAAGAAAAGTGCTAACCATTGCTGATTTAGTACTTGGTATTCAAACTTCTAAACTCGATGACTCGATGATTCAAGGGAATGGTAACAGTAAGGTTTGAATGAAAAATAGGAATATGGAAATTTCAGAAAAAATAATAAGTGAAAAGAACAAAACGAAGATGGAGAATAGAAAATTTTTCGACGAAAAAAATGTGAAGCCAACGTTTATCATTTTAGTGAGTGTGCACATGTCGGGGTACTTTACCTTAAGTTATTTTGATGTCGATTTTTTAATTAAAATTGCTTCGAGTATCTTGTTTTTTGCGTTAGGATTAGGAATTGCCTATTTATGGTTTAAGTTTGTGGATTCGAAAAAGTAAGCATTATGCTCTCCCAACAAAATACTTCAGATTTTCCATCATGAAGTTATTTTTACCTTTTCATCTACATCATATAACATTCACATTATATTTTTAAATTTGACTTGTGCGCAATGGGAGCCATTCTTACCTATAAACATCGAAAACAAGTTGGTACACAAAATGAACATGAAAAAATTAACGAATATTCAGTGGATAAATATCATTATTTATTCCTTTTTTGCATTGTTACTATTTATTCCATGGAAAGTTATCTTTTTGCAACATCATAAAAAAACGTGTGGTTTTGTTTATGCTATTTCTACGACAAAAGGTATAAAGTATGTTGACTTTAGCTACCATACAGAAGATAAAAAATGGATGACAAGTTCTGAATCTATGGATAATTTCAGCGTAAAGAGATTAGATAGTTTAAAAAAAATGGGTTGTATAAAATTAATCTATTCATCTAATTTTAATTCTTGGACCAAAATAACTGACAAGCGATTATTTGGGGAATAATAGAAAAATGTCAAATGAAAAGTAAGCTTACGAAACAGTTTATAAAAAAGGAGTTTCATTAGTCAAAAAGCAGGATTGAAATAAATGAAGGAAAATGAAGGGATATAACTTACTTTTTTTGCTGTTGATCTGTGTGAATTGCTGTGGCAACCATCAAAAACAACCGGATCGAAAAAAGACGAAAGTCCCTACGGCAAGTGACAGCGGTGCTATGAAAAAAAATGATACACTTGAACAATACTTTGTTGATGTCATATCGATAAGCATCAAAAGTCAAGGCGGACAAAGCGACTTCGATTACCTCACCTATCGATATCCAAGTGAAAGCGCCCCGTGTTATTGGATTAAAGTCGGGAAATCAACGCCCAATCGTTTTGAAACGGAATTCAATTTTGTGTGTCATGCTCAAACGAAAGAAGTGAACTACTTGAATGTGTATACTGGAGATTCTATTCCGCTCCATTCAACGAAATGGTACAGAAAATGAGAATATCACCGAGATCCTTCGTGAATCAATCATTGATTGTGTTTTTCGTGATTCTTACATCTTGTTCTTCCAAGGGAGAAAAAAATTATGTTAAACACGAACAGAAATCGGTGATATCAAAAGAAGTAATCGATTGTCAAGCAGAGAAAAAATATGGAGCCATCATATATTATGATTTACCTCAAAGCAAGTCTACCATCGTGAAAAACGCTCATTTATCAAACGTTTTTCTAAATCACCTTGACAAGAAATACATCGGAATAAAAAAAATAACGGACGAAAAATTAATTTACTTGGACTCTAGTTTTTTCGCCTTTACCTGTACCGGCGATATTTCGAATTGTGGGAAATTATCCTTTTTGAGCATCATCGATACCGCAACAAATCAAGTGTTAGACACTTATTTCATATATACAGAAGACAATGAATTTAGATGGGAATTTTACGCAAACTCGATATTAGTTTATAAAAAAATAGCCTTAGACCGTGACGAAAAAAGCAGAAAACGAAATTGTAGGTTGAGCTTTGATTTTAATAGAAATAATAATATCACCTATACATTAGCAGATGCGGATGAACGGATAAAGTGGTAATCGTGGTTTCTGGACCTTAAACGCACATGTAAGAACAGTGGGGAATCACACCGATAGGATTTCCTGAACAATTGGAATCGAAGAAAATGGCAAATCATTTAAAAGAATTTAAAAATAAAGAACTGAAGAAAAACCGTGTTGAATTCTCGAAAAATCAACTTAAATTCATTCGATGATTCATACACCCTTTTCAATTTTTTAACGCTGGTATAAATGAATACAATAAAAAAGGTGATTTAATGCTACTTATACTTTTTCTTTGCGTAATAGGTTACTGGATTTATGTCTCGATTGAAGGATATAGTCATAGACTATTTGTAGCGAAGAATGTTATTTATAACATTGCTAAAGGAGTTACTGGAGATAAGGATATACATTAAAAAGTAGGAGCGCAATTTTATACTACTCGATTCAATCGTTCACATTATGGTGAAATCCAAAATGAACTGTACCTTTTGAAATATGATACCTTAAATCCGAAAAAAGTTGAAATCTGTTATACAAAACCTGTTTTTTTAGCGAATGAAAAAACCGATTTTTGTATAGGCAATGTATTAAAAATATATAATTATAAATGGCCCTTCGGTAAGGCTTTTGCTGTAAGGTATGCGTATACGCTTGCGGGCGTATTATTTGAGAGAGAGCAAGATATCCCTATCGACTGTGCGAAATTTAAAGAATTAAGGGAAGGAAACACCGTTTCTGTGGAATATTGGATGGTTAATCCACAACGCGCTATTTTGAGGTATGAAGAATGAATCTAAAAAACCAATTACTAATCTATGACCTCCATTAAGTTTTCTAGAGTGAAAGATCTTGGCCGGAGTGCCACTTGGTTGTGGGTATTAGGTTCAGTCATTATCGGGCTATGTAGTATTTTTGGGATTTCATTGAGCATGTCCATGATCAGATTAATTGTTGTGATTCCCGGGGCTTATTATGCTTGGACCTCCTACTACGAGTCAAAAAAAAATCTTTGAAGAGATTGCCTTTAATGAACAGACCTTTAAATTTTATTTTCAAAATGCTTTAAAGGATCCACTTAGCTTCAATCGTTCAGAAGTATCAGTAGAAGTGTTTGAGGACAAAATCGTTTATCAAGACATGAAATCAAATGAATTAATTGGGACGTTATATAAAAAACAACTTCAAGAAGAAGAAAATTGGAATGTCTTGAGTATTCAAATGAAACGCCACTCCGATCCATCATCGTGAAATTATTTTTACGTTTTTATACCAAGTAAACAACATTCACTAAATTTTTATAAATTTGATTAGCGTTCAATGGGAAATATTTTTGCCTAAGAACGTATCTGGCAACTTTTCATCACCCTTTCAACTTGATTATGGATTTCTTTAGGCAACAATAAATGACTTCAATTAATCATGCATAAAAGAACGGAGATAAACATAGGTTGGAAAATATCGAAGACATTAAAAATGAAGAAGATGCAAATAAAATTTAAAGGAGTTTTTTTAGTATTTGTATTTTCATTGATTCAATACTTTTCTTTGGCTCAAAGTTCGAGCAATAAAATTGACTCTGTTACTTTAACAATTTCGTATGATAGTGTAAAAAACGAATTAAAAACAATTTTTACAAATCAACGTTTTTCATCCCTAACACTACCATGGCAAGAGCAGTTACCATATGTTGATTTTGATAATGATACTGTTATGTTTACTATTTATCTAGGAAAAGAACATGAAAATTATCTTTTAAGAATTCAAAAAAACATTCCAACTTTTACCTTTGAAAACAATCCCATTGAATTAAAACCAAAAGGAATGATTTGTAAAGTGATTGAATTAGATGATATGATCTCAAAAAATGAATTGAACAATCATGAAATTCAAACAATATTTGCTGTTTATACCGTATTGCGATACGAAAATTCAACATTCAAAAAATATACAGTGAAATCAAATTCAATCATTTTACATTAATTTAGATTAAAATGAACATTGAAGTAAGAAGTTGATTTTAATAATGAAGATGATGATAAAATTTGAAACAGATAGTAATGGAGAAGGAGTTGAAATTATTTTTGATTCAAATGGAATGGATGAGTTCATCTCTTATCTTCAAAGTATAAGAAAAGAGAATGATAGTATGCATTTGTTGGTAGGTAATGAACTTAGTGCAACGTAAAGCATGTCAAAATTGTTTATTTATCAAAGCCGTGAAACAGGTGAAAATCCTAGTAGTTCAGAAAAGAAAAATTATTCAGAAAACTAGTGTAATCAAATTGCTTGATCAAACATTCCCCTTTCCTCTGTTTTGAACATGCTCCGATTATAGTCCAATTGATGTAGAATTGGATCGCAGAAAACTAAACGTTTTTGGGTATCATGGTCAGAAAAAAGAAGCCCCAAATGAATCTTTCATTAAAGGTGACAAAACATTCAGTATGGCGATGAACATCGAACCAAAAAGGAGCTTTCCGTTAAAAGTGAAATTCTTGAAAAATCCTTTAATAAAAAGTGCTGCAAAAAAGGCTACTTTGTGAAAATAACTACCTTTGCAGACAAATTCAACTCATGATTCAATTATCTGATCGATTATTAGCAATGGAAGAGTCTGCAACCATTGCCATGTCAAGAAAAAGCAGAGAATTAAAAGCGCAAGGACTCGATGTCATTTCATTGTCCCTTGGTGAGCCTGACTTTCATACACCACAGTTCATAAAGGATGCAGCGGTGGAAGCGATGGAACAAAATTATACGATGTATACGCCTGTTCCTGGATACGATGATTTGCGTGAAAGTATTTCAGAGAAATTCCGTCGAGATAACAACTTGACGTACGATAAAAGTCAAATCGTCGTTTCTACAGGAGCAAAACAGTCAATTGCCAATGTCGTTTTGAGTTTGATTAATCCTGGAGATGAAGTCATCATTCCTGCACCATATTGGGTTTCCTATTTGGAAATCGTGAAAGTTGCAGAAGGCGTTCCTGTCGTAATCAACGCTGGAATTGAAAAAGACTTTAAAATTTCTGGAGCAGATTTGGAAGCAGCGATTACACCGAAGACGAAGTTGTTTATGTTCTCGACGCCATGTAATCCAACTGGATCCGTTTACACAAAAGAAGAATTACAGGACATCGCTAACGTCCTTAAAAAATACCCACACATCATTGCGATGAGTGATGAAATCTATGAACACATTAACTTCATTGGAAAACACGAGTCTTTGGCTCAATTTCCTGAAGTGTACAACCAAGTAGTTACCGTAAATGGCGTTTCCAAAGCATGGGCCATGACAGGCTGGCGTTTGGGATACATTGGAGCTCCAAAAGAAATTGCTGCGGCTTGTGACAAAGTACAAGGACAGTTTACCTCAGCAACGTGTTCCATAACGCAACGTGCAGCGATTGCGGCAATGAAAGCAGATCCTTCTGTGTTAAAAGACATGATTATGGCATTTAAAAGTCGGCGCGAGTTGGTCTTAAAAGGACTGGCAGAAATTCCGGGATTGATTTCAAATCAACCTGGTGGTGCATTTTATGTTTTCCCCGATTGTTCGTCATACTTTGGTAAGAAATATGGTGATAAAACCATCCATAATTCAGATGAACTTTGTCTTTATTTATTAGAAGAAGGATTGGTTGCCCTAGTTGGCGGTGAATCCTTTGGTGCACCGAATTGCTTTAGAATTTCTTACGCTGCATCCGAAGAAACATTAACAAAAGCGCTTTCTCGTATGAAAGAAGCGTTAGCAAAATTAAGCTAGTGAATTTCCAAGATTTATTTGATCAGTTTTCTAAAAAACGTGTCCTCGTTATTGGCGACGTCATGGTGGACGCCTACCTCAAAGGGAAGGTGAATCGAATGAGTCCAGAAGCACCGGTCCCAGTTGTTGATCTTTTTGCAAAGGATGAACGCATTGGTGGAGCAGGTAACGTTGCCTTGAATTTAGCAGCACTTGGTGCTTCACCGATCATTTGTAGTGTTATTGGTGCAGATCACGAAGGAGAACGGTTAATTCAACTTTTTAAAGACGCAAATATCTCCACGGATGGTATTTATGCATCCTCGAATAGAAGAACGACTGTCAAAACGCGCGTTTTATCGAACAATCAGCAATTATTGCGCATTGACTCAGAGGATACGAATCTCATAAACGAAACGGAAGAAGCGCAATTATTAAAACAAATTAGCTCGGTTTTAGAAAATGGAATCGACGGGATTATTTTTGAAGATTACAACAAGGGAGTTTTAACGCCTAGCTTGATTGCTTCAGTTTTATCGTTGGCAAAATCACAGCAAATCCCCACAACGGTGGACCCCAAAAAAGATCATTTCTTTGCATACAAAGGATGTACCTTGTTCAAACCAAATTTAAAAGAACTGAAAGAAGGTTTACAAATAGACTTCGATTTTGCCAGTGACAAAGACGCCTTTTTACGCGCAGTCAATGATTTGCAAGGTCGACTGGGAAATAGTATTTCCTTCATCACGCTTTCAGAACATGGTGTGTTTATCCAAGAGGAAGAAGCACCAGTGTTTATTCCAGCTCATTTACGCAATATCGCAGATGTTTCCGGAGCAGGAGACACGGTTATTGCCGTTGCGACATTGTGCTTGATTTCCGGAGCCGAAATTCAAACCATTGCTGCAATTGCAAATATTGCTGGTGGATTAGTCTGCGAGCAACCTGGAGTCGTTAGCATCCAAAAAGAACAATTATTGAACGAAGTAACCAAACTCTTATAAACATGGAACCTAAAGTGGTGAAACCCTACAATACAGATAAGTCGAAAAAAGAGGAAGTTGCGCAAATGTTTAATAATATTTCCGCGAATTATGATTTCTTGAATCACTTTTTATCCTTGGGTATCGATCACATTTGGAGAAGAAGAGCGGTAAAGGAATTGAAATCCATTCAACCAAAGAAATTATTGGATATCGCCACAGGTACAGGAGATTTTGCCATTGCTTGTTTGAAGTTGAATCCTGAAAAAATCATTGGACTTGACATCTCCTCTGGAATGTTAGAGGTTGGAAAGCAAAAGATGATCAAACGCAAGCATGACCACATCATTTCCATGCAATTAGGGGATTCTGAAAATTTACCGTTTGCGGATGGTGAATTTGATGGACTAACCGTTGGATTTGGCGTGCGTAACTTCGAGAATTTAGAAAAGGGACTTGGTGAAATGCTACGCGTGTTGCGTCCGGGTGGAAGAGCGGTCATTCTTGAATTTTCCAAGCCAAAGATGTTTCCCATCAAGCAATTGTTCAATTTCTACTCGAAATATTTTATTCCATTTTTCGGAAAACGCATCTCAAAAGATGAACGAGCTTACGCTTATTTGCCTGAAAGTGTTGCTGCATTTCCAGAAGGAAAAGCCATGCAAAACGTGATGGAGAAAGTCGGATATACGGATGTAAAAATCATTCCATTAAGTGGTGGGATTTCAAGTATTTACATCGGGACTAAAATTTAAGGCAACAAACGACCAAAGTTGACGTTATACTCTGCATGAAGCGCATACTCATTCTGTTTATTCTTATCAGTTCCATTAGCTTTTCACAAAGAGCGAAGCAACAACTGTACAAGAATTTCGATAAGCGACTCATTCATTTTGGATTCATGCTTGGCGTCAATTCCTCCGATTTTAACGTGTATCCAAAGGTGAATGCCTACGAACAGTATGGAATCACATCGATTTCCAACGACGCTCAACCGGGTGGACAATTAGGCATTCTGACAACTGTAAAATTAGGAACACCAACCATTCGTTTTCGCTTCATTCCTACCCTTTCCTTTCAAGAGCGCGTGTTAAACTATGCAAGCATCGACACCTTTAATTTCCCAAAAGGAAAAGGAGAACAACGCATTAATTCCACGAATTTGGATTTCCCCATGATGCTGCAGTTTCGAACCAGAAGATACAATAATTTTACTGCGTACTCACTTATAGGTATGCAATATTCCATGGATTTACAATCGCAAGAAGATGCTTCACAGAATTATTACAATCCATTTATTAAAATTAAGCGCAACGAGTGGCAAGGTCAAATTGGCGCTGGAATCGAGTTTTTTGCGCCTTATTTCAAATTTGGAATGGAATTAAAATATTCACAAGGATTTAAAAATAGCTTCATTCAGGATTTTACGACTGTGTCGAATCCAATTGATCGATTGTATAACCGAGGATGGAGTTTTTCCATCATATTTGAAGGCTAATGCAAGAACATCACTTTTCTTGTACTCCCGAAGAAGCCAAAGATTCCGCTTATCTTGAAAATCGCATTCGACAAGAACTCGGCATTTCATCCATTCAAAAATTAAATTTCCGTTGGCGCAAACGCAGCATCGACGCGCGAAACAGACACATCAAAGTCAATGCTTCTTTCGATGTTTGGGTTGATGAAGAACAAGTGCCAAGATTTGAGTCATTTGAATTTCCATCTGTTCAGGATGCTGAAACAATTCACATTATTGGTGCCGGTCCTGCTGGACTCTTTGCAGCGTTAGAAGCGATTCTTCAAGGCAAGAAACCCATTTTATTTGAGCGCGGCAAGGATGTCCGCAATCGCCGTCGAGATTTAGCGCAGTTAACTAAGTCGTCCATTTTAAATCCAGAATCGAATTATTGTTTTGGAGAAGGTGGTGCTGGAACGTATTCAGATGGAAAGCTCTATACGCGTTCAAAAAAACGTGGCGACGTTCAAAAAGTCATGCAATTGCTAGTTCAATTTGGTGCGACGGAAGACATATTAGTCGATGCACATCCACACATTGGAACGAATAAACTTCCACAATTAATTGTGTCAATCCGCGAACAGATCATTGCGTGTGGTGGTGAAATTCACTTCGAACACAAGTTAACAGATATACGTGTTGAAAATGGTCAAATCATTGAAATCGAACTGAATCAAACACTGAAAGTTCCGGTGAGTAATGTCATTTTAGCCACTGGACATTCCGCACGCGACATTTTTTATCTTTTACACGAACGAAATATTCAAGTAAAATCCAAGCCGTTTGCACTTGGCGTTCGCGTGGAGCATACGCAAGATTTCATTGATAAATTACAATACCACGGACGTTTAAACGACGAATTCCTTCCTCCTTCCTCCTATTCGTTAGTGACGCAGGTCGATGGAAGAGGCGTTTACTCGTTTTGCATGTGTCCGGGTGGAATTATTGCCCCATGTGCAACTGACGAACAAGAAGTGGTTACCAACGGCTGGTCTCCATCCAAACGCAACAATCCGTATTCGAATTCCGGAATTGTGGTGAGCATCGATCCAACGGATTTCTCCAACCCTGAGCATCCCTTTGTGTGTTTAGAATTTCAACAATCCATCGAGAAAGCATCTTGGGAAGCTGCCGGAAAAACGCAAAAAGTTCCTGCGCAATGCTTAAAGGACTTTGTTCAAAAGAAAAAATCAACTGACTTCCCTAGAAGTTCGTATCAACCTGGAATTGTCAGCGTGGAAATGGATGAGATTTTTCCTCCTTTCGTTTTAGACCGCTTGAGAAAAGCATTCATTGACTTCGATAAAAAAATGCCTAGATTCGTTACAAATGACGCGGTCATTCACGCACCAGAATCCCGAACATCTTCTCCGGTATTGATTCCAAGAGATCCAGAAACGTGGCAGCATCCGAGTGTTTCAAATTTATATCCATGTGCGGAAGGCGCTGGTTATGCGGGAGGAATTGTCTCCGCTGCGATTGATGGAATGAACTGCGTCTCCAAGATTTGTCAAAAAGAAGCTTAAAAAGCGATTCTTTTCGAATAATTCCCCCTTTTGCCTTTTTCGGAACGTCCCTTTGTGTAACTTTGTTGCATGAAACGAGTGGTTGTTGGACTTTCGGGTGGAGTTGATTCCAGTGTAAGTGCTTTGTTATTGCAAGAACAAGGATATGAAGTCATTGGAATGTTTATGCGCAATTGGCATGATGAATCTGTCACACTTTCGGATGAATGTCCGTGGATTGATGATTCCAACGATGCTCTTTTAATCGCACAGCAATTAGGAATTCCATTTCAAGTCATCGATTTAAGCGAAGCATATAAAAGTCGTATTGTCGATTACATGTTCATGGAATACGAGCGTGGAAGAACACCGAATCCAGATGTACTTTGTAACAGAGAAATCAAATTTGATGTGTTCCTAAAGGCAGCCATGGAATTGGGAGCAGATTACGTCGCAACAGGACATTATTGTCAAAAACAAGAAAATCCAGATGGAACCTTCAGTTTACTTGCTGGAGCCGATAAAAACAAAGATCAATCGTATTTTTTGTGTCAGATCAGTCAAGAGCAACTTGCCAAGGCACTTTTCCCGATTGGCGCATTAGAAAAATCTGAAGTACGTGAAATCGCATTGAAACACGATTTAGTTACAGCAACTAAAAAGGACTCACAAGGACTTTGTTTTGTGGGAAAAATTGCCCTTCCAACCTTCTTACAACAACAGTTGGCACCGAAGTTAGGGAACGTGATTGAAATCCCGATGGACATGCCACAATTTCTCGCGTATGCAAACATTCCAAGAGATGAGAACCATATCGAACAATTAGCAGCTCCTTTTGAATACCAGGAATCCGACGGAAAAAAAGTAACGACACATCAAGGAGCACATTATTACACGGTTGGTCAGCGAAAAGGTTTACACATTGGAGGTCGACCTGAACCGAGTTTCGTAATTGGCATCAATACGGAAACAAATTCCGTTTATTCCGGCCAAACGGATGAGCATCCAGGATTGAATCGAATTGCCCTCAAATTAGAAGCAGGCACCTTGAATTGGATCAATCGTTCGGAGGTATTTGATGCTGAAAATCGCTTAAAGTGTCAAATGAGAATACGCTACCGACAAGCCTTACAATCAGGTACTTTGATCAAGAAAAACGCAGGATACTACATTCTTTTCGATGACTTACAAAAAGGAATTACACCTGGACAATTTGCGGCGTGGTATCAAGATGGCGTGTTAATTGGATCCGCGGTTATTGCGCATTAAAAAAGCCTTCCATTTCTGAAAGGCTCCTTTACTTATAAACTATCTTATGATTAATTGAGTATCAAGTCAAACGATTTCTGTTCGTCTTGAACTTTATATTCGTAATTTTTAATACTGTCTAATAATTCTGCTACTTCAAAAACATTCATTGGACTATTCGTTCCTAATTCTCTGTGTTGAGATAGCTTCAATTTAGCTTGGCTAATTGATTTTGTTCTAAGGGATTGTAAAGAAGTTGTCATCGTTTTGTTGTTTGTTGAAAGTCTTTACGCCAAGAATCGTTCCAAGGTTTCAAAAGAGTGTATTTTATCTTTTTTTTCATGAAGTAATTATAGCTATATATCTGTTTTACAAACACTTAAAATTATACTCAAAAACACTTTTTTTGACTTGATAGAATTGTATCTTTGTGAAATGAAAGCAATTTTGATTCTAGTTTTACTCGCATTGGTCCTTCCATCGTGTCAAGAAGACAAGGAAGATGTGGAAGTGTTAGACGAAAAGCCACTGGAAGATTTCTCTAAGTTACCTTTAAACGAATACGCTAAACGACATGTAGAGTCGAGTTTATCGATTTTAGGAACGGAGAAATACAGTCTTGAGATCATCAAAGGGAACCTAGATGGCGATGCCAAAGAAGATGCCATTATCGTTGTCAACCGCAAGCAATTCGCCATGGATGAAGCGATAAAATCCGAGAATCCAGCAAAATCCGCAGAGATGGCCTTTATGGGAAATTACAATTACATTTTCTTTTACGATGGTGGATTGAAACTCATCTCCCCTCCTATTGCCATTCCATCTTCCGCTTTAGTTCCTTTAAAAGTGAATTTAGCGTCGATTAGCGCTGAATCTTACCAAGACATCTTAATTGATTACCGTATTCGCAATGCGAATTTCAGAGATGTCTTTACCGTAACAAATCATACGCCACGAAAAGTGTTTGAATGGAAAACCTTTGATGGACTAGGGACAGATAAAACAGAAGCGTATACCTTTGAATACACTGATGGGAAATATGGTCCAGAAAAGGACATCATTTTGTACGAATCTACTTTAGAAAAGCTTCCTGCAAATGCAGACAAAAACACCTACGAACCGAAAGTGACAAAGACGTCCAAAGTAGCTTTTCACTTTTTCTATATTCCGCAGGAGCAGAAATACGGGATGTTAAAAAACAACTAAAGGCCGAGTTTCCCCGACCTTTAGAAATTTAATTTTCGCCGTTAATTAAAACTGTCCGCGAAGGGTAATAATGAAATTTCTACCTGGTGCAGAGATGTTTGATGCATAACTACGATAGTTTTGATTCAAAATATTCTCACACGCTAATTGAAGTGATACCTTTTGAGAGAATGCATAATTCAATCGTGCATTCAAGGTATACCAACTTGGCATTCCAGAAGCAGTTGCGTATGCAAAGTTATCCTCACCAATCATGTTGTAATCTTCAATTCTTTTCCATCCTGAATAGTTTACGAAAAATTCAGAACGAAATTTCCCGTTTACATAAGACAAGGATACTTTACCAAATGTCGGTGGAATGTGATCTAATGGATAAGGAACGGAATCAGTTAGAATTCGACCATTCGTGTAATTCACTGTTGCTAATAAATTGAATTGATCGTTCAATTTTGCATTTAACATTCCTTCAACACCGAAGATTCTTGCCTTCGCCGCATTCACAGTCGACATCACTTGGCTTAATTGTCCATCATACATGATCGAATCTTGCCCTTCGAACGTTCCATTTTGAACTGTTAATCCATTCACTAAATACGTATAATATCCATTTATTGATGCTGTTACACCAGATGCAATTAGGTGAGAAATACCTAATTCAGCGTTGTATGTGTACTCTGGTTTTAAATTTGCATTTGGAACCACAACTTTACCGGGAACTGATTCAAACACTTTTGTCATGTCATCCACGTTTGGTGCACGGAATCCAGTTGATCCTGTTGCTGTGAATCTCCATTTGCTTGTCGGCATATAAATCAAGCCAATGTTCCCATTCAATGCAGAGTTATTTTGATTGATTGAATTCACCGGAAGTGGGAAATACGTTTTATCAATGAAAGTAGATGAAAGTCCAACGTTTGAAAAACGAAGACCATCGTTCAGAATCAACTTATCTGAAAACTCAATGGTATGTGTCGCGTATGCAGCAACGGATGTCATTGTTGACCCACCATCAGGAAAACGTGTATCTAAACTCCCGGTAGTGTCCGCAACGATGTCCTCAACAAATGCCGTTGAATTTACTTTGTTGTAAAATGCATCTATACCATAACGCAATTCATTTCTACCAATTCGCTTGTTGAAATCAGCGTTTATTGTTGCAATAGCCACATTTTCAATGCGGTGATTCAACATGTTTTTATTGAATCTGCGGTCCATGCGACTTTCCTCAATGGACTGTGTTCCGATGGTTATCCTTGCTTGATCATACAACTTCGTTTTATTCGTCAACTCTAGCGTGTACGCAACGAATAACCTGAATTGTGGCCCGTAGTACCAATCCCCATATTTAGGTTTCGTACCGGACATTTGAGTCAAACGGTCATAACGATCAATGTTGCTTGAATTTGACAATTGAACATTCAATTTATGCGTCACACCTTCCTTTTGAACAAACGTAAATTTTTGAAGGATATCATATTGTGTATATGCAGAACCGACTTGTAAATTGGTGTCTGCATTCATCATCATGGAATCTTTCCCATTGATTCGCTCTACATACCAAGGACGAGAACCGAAATTCCCGACAAACGGACTACGAACAGCTCCCTGACGTAAATCGCCATAATTTGAATACGTGAATGACGTCAACGATCCAAATCTTTTTGATCCAACCGAAACATTTGCATTTGCAGCGTAACCGGAAGCGGCAGAAAAATAACGTGCGAATCCACCTGACTTCACTAACAATTCATCCGTTGTACTCAAGGTCGGATTTTTCGTTGTAAAGGACATCACACCTCCAAGGGCGTCTGAACCATATACAACAGAACCGGGACCATAAATCACTTCGACACGGTCCAACATCGCATTGTCAATCGTGATGATGTTTTGTAAGTGTCCACCGCGGTAAATCGCGTTATTCATTCGAACTCCATCAACAACCAATAGCACTTTATTCGTTTCAAATCCACGAATGATTGGACTTCCACCACCAAGTTGACTTTTTTGAACGAATACATTTCCTGTTTGCGTCATTAAATCAGCGGTAGAGCTTTGGTTCTGAAATTGAATTTCCTTTGCTCTCATGACTTGAACTTTTTGAGCAACGTCTTTTCTTTTTTCCAGGTTACGACTCGCAGAAATCACTGTTTCATCCATGGTTTGAATGTTCGGTGTCAGAAACACCTGTCCATCCTTATTTAAACTGGATTGTTGAATCACTAATGGATAATAATCCTCATGCCACAAGGTAATTTTCGATCCATCAAATTTCACCAAAGCGAAACCGTTTTTGTCGCTTGTGCTGTTTGACTTTTTATCAGTTGAATAAACATCAGTTGAATAAACTTGTGAAATCAGAACACCTGAAACAGGTTCTGTACTCACATCGTCCATGATTTGAATTTTCGTTTGTGCAAACGAAGGGGTATATAAAATAGTTAGGAGACATAAAATGCCCCAATAGAAATTTTTCATTTGATTTTTTTATTAGTTAATACAATACGTAGTAGTAGTAGTAGTAGTAGTAGTAGGATTTAACTAATAAAATCTGGCGGTGGGGTTTCTGTTGAAAGGAAGGAAGAATAAAAAGTTTCTTCGTAAGATGTAAGTACCGATGAATTTTGTTCAATTTCATTTATTGAATAATCATGCGTTGCAGTTACAACTTCCATCGGTTCAGAAAGAAATTTAAACCACACATTTACCGGTTGATTTTCTCCAGAATGACTGATATTAAACGAAGTGATGGATCGTAACTGCGAAAAAAGGACCGTTTCCTGGTCATCACTTATACATTTAAAGAAGTATCCGTTCTTGTTTTTTGCTTTGTGGATGACATCAAAATAATGACCGTTCAAAATAAACTCATGTGATTTCAC
Organism: Flavobacteriales bacterium; assembly: GCA_947461635.1. Classification (GTDB taxonomy): domain Bacteria; phylum Bacteroidota; class Bacteroidia; order Flavobacteriales_D; family Crocinitomicaceae; genus UBA952. The sequence goes on from CANHMH010000021.1 coordinate 16,372, forward strand.
CCATGTCAACTGTTGTGCTTCGTGAAAAGAGAAATGAAAGCGAATCAATTGAGATTCAGGAACGGAATGTTTGATTGCCTGTTTCACTTCTTTTTTAATGGACATCTTCTTCCACTCAAAATAAGTGAAGAATCCGAGCAAGTGGTAACACATGAGCCCTAAAAATCCATATAAAAGGAGTTTTCGCACGTCCAAATTTAATCTTAAATTTACAATCAAAATTATTTTTATGAAATTTCTTTACAGCATTTTAGCTTGTTTCGTGTTTTCACAAGCATTAATTGCACAAGCACCTGGATCACTTGATTTAAGTTTTGCAACAATTGGTTACACCAGTTTTGGACCTGTTAGCACCTCAATGGATAATGCACAAGACATTGTGACGCTATCCAATGGTAAAATGGTATTCTGTGGTACTTCAGGAACAACCGGTAATTTAGAAATGTGTGTTGGGCAAATGAATGCGGACGGCAGCATGGACCTAACCTTTGGTACGAATGGTTATTATATTTTTCCAAACTCGGCAGGATCAGATTTCGCTTATGACATGGAAGTATTATCCAATGGAAATATTTTAGTTGCCGGAGCCTTGTCTATCACAGCCGCAAATCCAAAATATTCATTACTTTGCTTAAATCCAAACGGTACACTTAATACTACCTTCGGAACCGGTGGCGTATTCTCTATTGATGTGGATGCTAGTGAAGATTATGCCCGAAAAATATTATTGACACCAACCAAAATAATTTTAGCTGGAAATTCAAAAGTCCCAGGTTTCTCAACAAACCGATTGGCAGTTGTTCGTTGTGATTACAATGGTGTTCTTGACCTTACATTCGGAAATAGTGGAATTGGTATTCTTACCAACGGACAAAGTTTAACCTGTTGGAGTGCAACTCAAGGTTCAAATGGTGATTTAATTCTTGCTGGGGATGTTTATTCCAGCAACTACTATCCGATGATCGCAAAATTCAACGCATCGGGTTCCGCTGTCACTACTTTTGGTACAAATGGAATATGGATTAACATGGCAATGAATGCACGTTATTTTGATGTAGATTTTCACAATGCACAATTAATTCTATCTGGTAATAATGGGGCAAGTTTTACCGACTTGCTTTTGGAATCTCGTTCTGAAACAAATGCTTCTTTAAATACAAGTTTTGGTACAAATGGTCAAACAATAATTGACTTAAACCAAAGTGACACGTATTATGAGGTGATTTTTCATCCGGATGGAAAAATACTTGCATGCGGCACTTCCGGTTCGGCAGGTATTGGTGCAGCAAGAGACTTTGTTGTCTCTCGTTTTAATGCGAACGGAACAATTGACCCTACTTGGGGAACAAATGGACATACTTTAACCAATATTTTTGCCAATTGGGATGACGCTTACGGAATGGATTTATATCCTGGAAACAGAGTGGTTCTAAGTGGATTCAGTGCTCAAACGAATACACAATTTGCTTTTTCTCGATATATCTATTCAGCATCTATTCCTGGCTGTATGAATCCATTAGCATGTAATTACAATCCGCTTGCAACCGTTGATGACGGTTCTTGCATCTTGCCTGGATCCTCTTGTAACGATAATAATCCAAATACCATCAACGATTCTATTGGACCAAATTGCAACTGTGTTGGAGCAATAATTGTTCCTGGATGTACCGATCCATTGGCTTGTAATTACAATCCATTAGCGAATCAAAATAACGGAACTTGTATCTATCCAGGTTCACCTTGTGATGATGGAAATCCAAATACAACGAATGACTCAATTGGTTCAAACTGTAACTGTGTTGGAAACCTGATTGTTCCAGGATGTATGAATCCAGCTGCATGTAACTACAATCCGTTAGCAACCATTGATGATGGATCATGCCTATTCCCTGGAAGCTTGTGTAATGACAACAATCCAAATACCATCAACGACTCCATCAATCCGGATTGTAACTGTATTGGAGAAGTGATTGTGCTAGGATGTACGGATCCTTTGTCTTGTAACTACAATCCTCTAGCGAATCAAAATGATGGATCATGTACGTATCCAGATGCGCCATGTGATGACAACAATCCAGATACCATGAATGACACCTACAACAGCACGTGTGATTGTGTTGGAATTCAAGTTGTACCAGGATGTATAGATCCAACAGCATGTAACTTTAATCCGTTGGCTAATGTGGATGATGGTAGTTGTTTATTCCCAGGTGATGCCTGTGACGACGGCGACGCAAACACCATCAACGATGTCTATTCGGCAACATGTGAATGTTCCGGTGTTACAAACGGATTGAATGAGCTTACAAGTATTTCATCTGTTTATCCGAATCCAACTTCAGACCTGGTAACAATTGAATTTATTGGAATAATCGAAGGCGCAGAATTACAACTTTGCGATGTTCAAGGAAGAATTTTATTAACGAAAATGGTTCTTTCCAATAAGGAAACTATTTCAGTGGGTCAATTTGAAACAGGAACGTATTTCATCTCGATTAAAGGAACGAAACAAGCAATCGTTAAACAAATCATCATTGAATAAAGAACGTAAGGAACTTCTGGAGCGAAGCATTTTGCTCCAGAAGCATTTCCGTTATTACCTATCTGAGAATTTCACCAGCAAGCGTAAATTACTCATTGCACTTCATGGCTATGGACAATTAGCGCAGTACTTTGCGAAAAAATTTAAAGGTCTTCCTCAGGAATATGCCTTACTCGTTCCAGAAGGAATGCATCGGTTTTATTTAGAAGGTTCCAGTGGTCGAGTTGGCGCATCATGGATGACCAAAGAGGGACGAGAATTGGACATTGAAGATAACTTAAGTAATCTGAATGAACTTTTGTCAAGCGTGATGGAGAACCATGTGTTCGAAGAAATTTGTCTTTTAGGATTTTCTCAAGGTGGTGCAACGGCAGCTCGCTGGTACCATCAAGGACCAAGTCGTTTTCAGCAATTCATCCTTTGGGCCGGTGTTTTTCCGCCGGATATTGAAAAACCAAATCAATCAGAAGGAAATAGGCATTTTGTTTTGGGGACAGAAGATCCCTATTACACAAAAGAAAATCAAGAATCAGAATGTTCTTACTTTTCAGAATTGGGATATGACATACATCGTTTTGAAGGAAAACACGACATCGATTCAATAACACTTTTATCCATTCTAGGAAACTAAAGGCTTATACTTTATCTCCCTCCCATTTTCCAACGACTGCTGTAGCAACAGAGTTTCCAAGTACGTTGGTTGCGCTTCGGAACATGTCACAGAAATGATCAATCGGTAGGATTAGCGCCACACCTTCAATTGGAATATTGAACATTCCACAGGTCGCAGCAACAACAACCAAACTCGCTCTTGGAACACCTGCGATTCCTTTACTCGTTAACATCAAAACGACTAACATCGTTAATTGCGTTCCTGTATCTAAATGAACGCCATATACTTGTGCAATAAAAATACTAGCGAATGTCATGTACATCATACTTCCATCTAGATTGAACGAATATCCCAAGGGCAACATGAAGGAAACAATGCGGTCTTTGATTCCAAAACGCTCTAGCTCTTCTGTTAATTTAGGGAAAACGGCCTCACTACTTGTCGTGCCGAAAGCAATAACCAAAGGACTTACAATGCGTTTCAACAAGGTTTTCAAGTGACGACCAAGAAAGATGTAGCCCACCAAAATAAGAACGACCCAAAGTGAAGCTATTCCAACGAGGAAAGAACTAAAGAACTTCGTATACGTAATCATTAAATCCGAAATATCCTTCACTGCAAAAACACCTGCAATGGCACCAAACACTCCAATTGGAGCGAATTTCATAACGAAATTGACCATTTTCAAAATAATGTGCGAAAAATTATCCATCGCATTGATGACTGGTTTCACATTATCACCGATGGAAGCAGCTGCTAATCCAAAGAAGATGGCAAAAATGACTATTTGAAGGATTTCGTTCGTTGCCATTGCTTCAAAAACAGACTTTGGAATAATGTGTTCCACAAAATGTTGAACCGAGAAATCCTGCGTTTTTTCGGTCACTTCAGCAGAAGCCGATAGATCCACATCCGAAAGATTGACCCCTACTCCTGGCTTCAAGAAATTAACCCATAACAAACCGATTATCAGGGAAACAAATGAGGCTGTAAAGAACCAAGCCAAGGCTCTCCCTCCTATTCGTCCAACCGATTTTAAATCACCAAGTTTTGCTATTCCAACGACAAGGGTTGTCAGGACCAATGGTGCGATAATCATTTGAACAAGTCGAATAAAAATAGTCGCTAATATCTTGATATATGTACTAAATTTTGTTGCTGTGTCCGCATCGAAATTCTTATGGATTATAGCTCCTAATGTAGCTCCGAGTACCATTGCAATCAAGATGTACAAAGTCAATCGACTCTTTTTTTGTTTTTCAGGTGATTCAATTACGTGATCTTGATTCATGGATTTGTTGGGTTATTTCAATTAATATGTGAAAATAGGAAAAAGTAGAAACATAGCAAGTAAATGAAGACTTCAAGAACCTAAAGCAAATTATAAAATTGACCTCAAAAACAAAATTTACATTTCGTATATTTGAATCCCAATCAACAAATATGGCTGTTTCACAGAAAGAATTAGATTTCAATAACAACGAAGACAAAATGCGTTTAAAGATTCGCGCATTAGAGCAAGAATTAGCTAAAATCTTCTTAGGTGGAGGTAAGGCAAAAATTGAAAAACAGCATTTGAACGGTAAATTAACCGCTCGAGAGCGCATCGATTTACTGCTAGACCCAAATACCAACAGAGTTGAAATTGGTGCTTTAGCCGGATACGGAATGTACAAAGAACATGGTGGATGTCCTTCTGGAGGTGTCGTGATTGTGATTGGCTATGTAAAAGGACGTCAATGCATTGTCGTTGCCAATGATGCCACGGTTAAAGCCGGAGCATGGTTTCCAATTACTGGAAAGAAGAATTTAAGGGCGCAAGAAATTGCCATGGAGAATAGACTTCCGATTATTTATTTAGTGGATTCTGCAGGAGTGTATCTTCCAATGCAAGATGAGATTTTCCCAGACAAAGAGCATTTTGGACGCATTTTCCGAAATAACGCACAAATGAGTTCCATGGGAATCACACAAATTTCTGCTGTTATGGGGAGTTGCGTTGCCGGTGGAGCCTATTTACCGATTATGTCCGACGAATCATTGATTGTCAATAAAACTGGAACCATATTCCTTGCCGGATCTTATTTGGTAAAAGCGGCAATTGGCGAAAGCATTGACAACGAAACATTAGGCGGAGCAACAACTCAAACAGAAGTTTCTGGGATTTGTGATTACAAGGTAGAAGATGATCAAACATGCATCGCAACCATTCGCGATTTAATGAGTCGCATTGGACACAATCCAACAGCTGGATTTGACCGCATTGAAGCAAAAGAACCCGCGGTTGATATGAAGAATATTTATGGGGTGATTCCTGAAGACCGTTCCAAATCTTATCCAACCAGAGAAATTTTAAAGTCATTAGTAGATGATTCTGAATTCATGGAATACAAACCAACTTTTGGAAAATCCATTATCACAGCGTATGCCCGCATTGATGGATGGAGTGTTGGAATCGTAGTCAACAACCGAGAAATTGTTAAGAATGCCAAAGGAGAAATGCAATTTGGTGGAGTGATTTATTCCGATTCTGCCGATAAAGCAGCTCGATTTATCATGTTATGCAACCAAAAAAAGATTCCATTAATTTTCCTACACGACGTCACTGGCTTCATGGTTGGATCGAAAAGTGAACAAGGTGGCATAATCAAAGACGGTGCGAAAATGGTGAATGCGATGGCAAATAGTGTCGTTCCGAAATTCAGTATTGTAATGGGTAATTCATACGGTGCTGGAAATTATGCGATGTGTGGAAAAGCATATGATCCTCGTTTGATTTTCGCCTGGCCAACAGCAGAAATTGCCGTAATGTCAGGAGCCGCAGCAGCGAAAACATTATTACAAATAGAAGTTGCTACATTAAAAGGAAAGGGCGAAGAAATCACACCTGAACGAGAAAAAGAATTGTACGATCAAATCAAAAACAGATACGACGAACAGATTTCTCCATATTACGCAGCAAGTCGTTTGTGGGTAGATGGCATTATTGATCCAATAGAAACAAGAAAAGTGATTTCCATGGGAATCGAGATGGCGAACCTCTCACCTATTGAGAAAGCATATAATGTTGGTGTACTTCAGACTTAATCTTCAGCCGCTGATTTCTTTCCGTTAAAATAATAAGTATAGGCAAAACCTACGCTAAGAAATGAGCTTGGCTTAGTATATTCATTGGGGTCATATCCAATGTTGGAATCAACTCCAATCATCCAGGGCGTAAAACCATAACCATAAATTGGGTAGCCGATATTCAATCTATAACTACAATTTACATCCGCAGTCAGGACAAAGCCAACACAAGGTTCGATGTATGTACTTTCAATAAAATTGTAAGGAACTCCTTTAGACTTCAATAAATCACTAATCGTGTAACTATGGAGATAACCCATTTTCACACCGAAATCGGTGCCAAATCTTTCCGTCCAAAACTTCTCATGACCTATTTTAAGATACGCTGCCGCTGAATGTATTCCACCATAAACCTTAGAAGGAACTCGGAATTCATTTATGGCAAAATAGGTATAATGCAAACCAGTTCCAAATGACAGGCCATTTTTCAATGTGTACTGATAATTCGCACTACTTTGAATTAATCCCTGCATAATCATTTTGTACGGTTTATTGTACATTGAATTTGGTAATGCAATCTCAAACGTGAAGGAATCATCCGGATCAATTTCCTGAGCGCTAAAGCAAGGTGAAATCAATAAAAGGATAATGAATAATTTATTTTTCATGTGTTCGTTTACGAATTAATACCATTTCAAAGTTACTTAATTACCACTTTCTGATTCACCTCTAAATTAACCAATATAATGAAACGATTACATAAGACAACACCGATAATTTCGAGTTTTTCATTTGTATAAAGGAAAATTATGAAAATTGAAAATAGGAATTTCTTCCTCAAACTATAATAACAAGGAAAAAAAAGATAAAATATACGCCACTAGAATCACGTATTTCGATACAATGTACAGCATGAAAACTTCTAGGCGAACTATGAGGGGAACTTATGGGTGTAATTTCAAGTAAATGATGTGTTGAGCGACCGCAGGATTACAAATCCAGCGTACAGATTCAGAAAAGTATAGGCATAAAAAAACCCTGATTCTTGCGAACCAGGGTTTTAAAATCGGCGTCTCGCGATACTTCGCGATCACTCTCCCAATACATTGATCTATACATGTAGGATTCAGAAAATTAAAGGCATAAAAAAACCCTGATTCTTGCGAACCAGGGTTTTAAAATCGGCGTC
>CANHMH010000022.1 GCA_947461635.1 Flavobacteriales bacterium
GATTCATCCATCGGAATCTACATCCATTTACCATTTTGTGAGTCACTTTGTACTTTTTGCGGTTGCCATAAACGCATCACAAAAAACCACGAAGTGGAAACGCCATACATCGTCGCCGTTTTGAAAGAATGGAATTTATACAAACAACACCTTCCGAAAGACATCAAAATTTCTGAATTGCATTTTGGCGGTGGAACACCAACCTTTTTTCATCCAACAGAATTAGTGCGTTTATTGAAGGGGATTTTTCAAACGGATCAAATCGATCCGAATGAATGTGATTTAAGTTTTGAAGCACATCCGAATTCGACCAGCGAGTTACACTTACAAACGCTCTTTGATTATGGATTTAGACGTGTCAGTTTTGGCATTCAAGATTACGATCCAATCGTACAAAAAGCAATACATCGCATGCAAACATTGGAAGAAATTAAAGACGTTCATAATCATTCAAAAAGAATTGGATACACATCTATCAACCACGACTTAGTTTATGGATTACCTCATCAAACATTGGAGGGCTTTCAACAAACCATTGATTACACAATCAACTTAAAACCAGAACGAATTGCATTGTATGGCTACGCACATGTACCTTGGATCAAAGGAACGGGACAACGTGGATATGATGAGAAAGATTTGCCACAAGACAGTGAAAAACGTGCGTTATATGAAATGGCCTGTGAAAAATTGATTTCCAATGGATATGTGGCGATTGGAATGGATCATTTTGCATTACCTACAGATAAATTGGCACAAGCATTCCACGCAAAACGTTTACATCGCAATTTTATGGGATACACTACGCAAACAACCAAGTTCTTGCTGGGACTGGGAATGTCTGCGATTTCTGATAGCTGGACCGGCTTTGCACAAAATGACAAGACAGTCGAATCGTATCAAGAACAAATTAACCGTGGAGAATTAGCGGTTTTTCGCGGACACCGACTCAATGAATTGGAATTAGAAATACGCTCCTATATTTTGGATTTGATGTGTCATTTCGAAACGACGTTTCACACAAATTCGAAGAATACTGACACACACGATTTTATTCGTGAAAAGTTAAGACCATTAGTGGCGGACGGACTTGTTACAATGAATGGATCAACTGTTACGGTGACCGAAAAAGGATATCCATTTGTTCGAAATATCTGTATGGCTTTTGATTTAGATTTACACAAGTACGAAGGAGGTAAACCACTATTTTCAGCAACCATCTAACTATGGAAAATTGTTATCATTGTGGAGATGTACTTCCAACACCTTCAATCCTACTGGATCAAAAAGAATTTTGTTGTCAAGGTTGTGCAAATGTTTATTCCTTGTTGAATTCGAATTCTTTAAAAGATTTCTACGCATATGAAAAAACACCAGGGATAAAACCGAATAAAGGACGTAGTGACAAATTCCAATTTTTAGACATCCCGGAAATACGCGCTCGCTACATTCAGTACGAGGATGAAAAAATAGCACGTGTTAAACTATCGTTGCCGACTATCCACTGTTCTTCCTGCATTTACCTTCTTGAAAATTTATCCAAGATAAATGCGCATGTTTTAACATCACAAGTGCATTTCGCAAAGAAAGAAGCAACCATTGTATTTGATACGAATGCCATTTCTCTTTCGGAAATCGCCGATTTGTTGCAATTCATCGGTTATGAACCAGATTTTGGACGAAAAACAGAGATCAAAGGGATACAGAAATCATTTTTATTGAAGATAGGACTTGCTGGCTTTGCTTTTGGGAGCATCATGCTTTGGAGTGCACCAGATTATTTTGGGATCACACTCGATAATTTATCCTTCCGGAATTTCACAGCGTATTTATCCTTCATCGTTTCCCTGCCCGTATTTCTGTATTCAGCAAATGAATATTACGTATCAGCCTACAAAGCGATTCGAAGCCGAAGCATCAATTTAGATGTTCCTATCACATTGGGAATTCTAGCACTTTATGCACAAAGTACGTATCAAATTTTCACGCAACAAGGTCCAGGATATATGGACAGCTTTGCTGGATTTATTTTCTTCTTATTGATCGGGAAGTGGTTTCAAAACAGAACGTATCAGTCGCTTTCATTCGACCGAGATTATTCCTCTTATTTTCCTGTTGCGATTCACCGCATGTCAAAAAACGGGACAGAAATCATTCCGATTGAGCAATTAAAACAAGGAGACCATATTCAAGTGAGAAATGAGGAAATCATTCCATGTGATAGCATTTTAGTTTCAGAAGAAGCACAACTTGACTTCAGTTTCGTGACAGGAGAATCCGCATTAGTTAAGAAGAAAAAAGGTGATTTGATCTATGCTGGCGGGAAGTTAATTGGAATGACCATTGAATTAGCGGTGAAATCAGAAACCAATCGCAGTCATTTAACTCAATTATGGAACGAAACGAAGGATAAAAAAGAATCGAACAAACTCGAACGTTACCAAGACCGCATTTCGCGCTACTTTTTAATCATTTTAATTATAGTTGCTATCCTGTCTGGAATCGTTTGGGCGTTTATCGATCCGAGTGAAATCATGACGGTCATTGTTTCGATTTTAATTGTTGCTTGTCCCTGCGCCCTCGCTTTATCTAGTCCATTCACCTTGGGAAATACACTGAGTGTTCTCGGGAAAAATGGTTTGTATCTTAAGAATACCACCGTTGTCGAAGCCTTAAGTGAAATTACAACGATTGTTTTTGACAAAACAGGAACCTTAACAGATCCATTGGCCTATCAAGTACAATTTACGCATACCAACTTACCAGATGAAGTTTGGGGAATTTTGAAAGAACTCTCAAGTCACTCGACGCATCCTTTATCGAAGGTCATTCATCAAGCATTAACGAATCAATATCAAGCCTTAAAACTGAATGATTTCGTTGAAATCAAAGGGAAAGGAATCGCTGCGTCTTATCAAGATAAAAACTATCAATTGGGAAGTTCCACTTTTGTAGGAAACGTCTCATCCACTGAAAACGGAACGGTGTTTTTTGCTCAAGATGGAAAAGTAATACAAGAAATTCATGTCATGAGTGCCTTTCGATCTTCGATTCCAACATTGTTGTCCCAATGGAAAGACAAACGAATTTTTGTCCTTTCCGGTGATGATGAGAAAGACTTACCCGAATTAATCGCTCTTGGATTCAAGACAGAACAATGTTTTTTCAAACAAGAACCAAAGGACAAAGCAGCTTTTATTTCGGAAAGACAGAAATTAGGTGAAAAGGTTTTGATGTTAGGCGATGGACTAAACGATGTTGGAGCATTAGGAACAGCCAATGTCGGAATTGCATTATCAGAAGATATGTTTCGATTCACCCCATCCTCTGATGCTATTTTAGATGCGAAACATTTTCATTTACTCGGTCGCTTTTTCCAAGTGTCTAAGTATGCGAAAGTTGTATTAAAAGTATGCCTTGGATTTTCCATCACCTACAACTTAATCGGTCTTTCCTTTGCGATATCAGCTTCCCTGGCTCCAATTGTTGCGGCAATCTTAATGCCCATTAGTTCCATAACTGTTGTCTTCTTAAGTTCCAGCTTGATTCACTTCAAGTTCTGGCGTGGAATTGAATAAACATGATTTAAATCAGTTTTTTTCAAACATCTGTATCATACTTATTCGTTGCACCTTTTTGGAAATTTGCAACATGGGAATGATCTATCTAATGTTAATTGTAAGTCTTTGTATTGCTGTCTTTTTCTTGGTGTTCTTTTTATGGGCAACGAAAAACGGACAATTTGACGATGACTACACACCATCAGTGCGCATGCTCTTTGAAGACGAACCAAAATTAAAAGATGAGTAATATGGAAGCAGAAAAGTTTAGTTACGACAACCGAATCGTTCGGAATTTTGCTTACGCCACCGTAATATGGGGTGTAACTGGAATGTTAGTGGGGTTAATTGCGGCCCTTCAGTTGGCATTTCCAGAATTTTTCAATGATTATTTAGGATTTAAGTATTTGACTTTTGGACGTTTGCGTCCACTCCACACGAACGCAGTAATTTTTGCTTTCGTTGGCAATGGTATGTTCATGGGGATTTACTATTCCTTACAGCGCTTATTGAAAGCAAGGTTGTGGAGTGATAAACTCAGTAAAATTCATTTCTGGGGATGGCAAACAATCATCGTTTGTGCTGTTGCTACATTACCATTGGGTATTACCACTGGAAAAGAATATGCAGAATTAGAATGGTGGATCGACATCATGATTGCTGGAATTTGGGTAGTATGGGGATGGAACATGTTCGCTACGATTATGGTCCGTCGTGTGAAACACTTATATGTTGCCATTTGGTTCTACATTGCCACTTTCGTTACTGTAGCAATGTTGCATATATTCAACTCCTTTGAATTACCAGTTTCATTCTTGAAAAGTTACTCTTGGTATGCCGGAGTTCAAGATGCATTGGTTCAATGGTGGTATGGACACAATGCCGTTGCTTTCTTTTTAACAACACCCTATTTAGGATTGATGTATTACTTTGTTCCAAAGGCAGCGAATCGTCCGGTATATTCTTACCGTTTATCCATCATTCACTTTTGGGCCTTGATTTTCTTGTATATCTGGGCAGGACCGCACCATTTATTGTATTCTACCCTTCCGGATTGGGCACAAAGTTTAGGGGTTGTTTTCTCAGTTATGTTAATCGCTCCATCTTGGGGTGGAATGTTGAATGGTTTACTTACCTTAAGAGGAGCTTGGGATCGTGTTCGCGATGATATTTTGTTGAAATTCATGGTGGTGGCACTCACTTGCTACGGGATGTCAACCTTTGAAGGACCTATGCTTTCATTGAAAAACATCAATGTCATTTCTCACTTTACCGATTGGACAATCGCTCACGTTCACATCGGTGGACTTGGGTGGAATGGGATGCTAACCTTCGGGATGTTGTATTGGTTATTCCCGCGTTTATACAACACTAAATTGTACTCAACGAAAATGGCAAACCAACATTTCTGGATTGCAACTTTAGGAATCATTCTTTACGCAATTCCAATGTACATCGCCGGATTCATGCAAGGATTAATGTGGCAAGAATTCAAACCGGATGGAACGTTGGCAAACAACTTTGTGGATACTGTGATTGAAATGAAACCATTCTTCTATCTAAGATCTCTTGGAGGTTTATTATACCTAAGTGGTGCCATATTGATGTTCTACAACTTAGTGAAAACCGCAAAATCTGGCGTTTTAGTGGCCAACGAAGAAACAGAAGCGGTGGTAACCAAAGACCTTCATGTGAATACAAAAGGAGAATACTGGCACAAAGTAATCGAGCGTAAACCAATTCAATTCATGATTTTAAGTTTGGTGATTGTAGCTATAGGTGGTATTGTGGAAATCATTCCGACCATGATTGTAAAAAGTAATATTCCGACCATTAAAAGTGTGAAACCTTACACTCCACTTGAATTGTACGGTCGTGATATTTACATTCGTGAAGGTTGTTACAACTGTCATTCTCAATTAATTCGTCCATTGCGCTTTGAAACAGTGCGTTATGGAGCCTATTCTAAATCCGGGGAATTTGTTTATGATCACCCATTCCAATGGGGTTCTAAACGAACAGGACCAGATTTGGCAAGAGAAGGTGGAGTGCGCGGAAACATCTGGCACTTTAACCACATGATCCGTCCAAAAGTAATCACACCTGGATCCATAATGCCAGCTTATCCATGGATGCGAGAAGATAATATGGACATCGAAAACATCGGAGCTAAAATCCGTGCGATGCAAACGCTAGGCGTTCCTTATCCAGAGGGCTACGACAAAAAAGCGAAAAGAGATTTACAAGTACAAGCACATTTGATTGCAGAGGATATTGTGAACACGACCAATCAAATTGCCTTGAAAGGACGAAATAAAAACGATTTGATCAAAGAAATCGAACAGAAGGATATCGTGGCAATTATCGCCTACTTGCAACGACTTGGAACAGATGTTAAAGTGAAACCTACGAAATAAACGACATGTTAAGATTCATCAAACACAACCTTACTGGTATGCTCAATGTCGAGATCTACCCCTTGATTTCGTTAATCATGTTTACCCTATTCTTCGCTGTGATGCTTTGGTATGTTATTAAAATGTCAAAGAATAGAGTGACTGAAATGAGTGCAATGCCTTTAGATTTAGAAGAGAATACGAACACAAATCAAACACATCATGAAAATTAAATTCACACAACTTACGTTCGTTGCGCTTTTAATCAGCTTGGTCGCGCAGGGGAAAATCTATGCCGCTGATGGTGTACAATTATTTAAGTCTCGATGTAATACTTGTCATATGGTGGACAAAAATTCAACTGGACCTAAACTTCAAGGCGCTAAACAAAAATGGATAGATGCCGGAGAAGGTGACTTGATTTACGATTGGATTACAAATTCAACTGCACTCATTGCATCTGGAAAAAGTGCAAGAGCAAAAGAGGTTTCCGGGTATAGTCCAACAGCGATGCCGCCACAAACGGTCTCTAAGGAAGAAATCGATGCCATTTTAACATTTGTAGATGCTCCTCCAGTTGTGACAACGCCTCCGAGTGATACCACCGCAACCGCTTCGCTTGGAACCGAAGTCAAACCTGATTATGTTGCAAATCTATCTATGTTCAATTGGATGATTTTCTTAATGGTGATTCTTATTTTAATCATTATCGTTTTAGCTGGAACAATCATGACGTATGTGAAATCTGACTATTTCAGAACGAAGGTGGCAGAAATGGGAGATAAATCGAAACTATTGATCATCGTTATAACCACAGGCTCTTTATTTATGAGTAATGATAGTTATGCTTTGAATTTTATGCAGGCAGGTGAGGCAGAAAAAGGAATGCCTTGGTTGCAAGTTGAGAACACCGATTTATATGCGTTATTAGCAGTCAACATTATACTTCTGATTGTTGTACTATACTTGCGTAACTTGTTTAATCAAATGGTTGCAATGGTTCGACCGAAAAAAGAAGAAGTTGAACAAGTTGCGGTCGTTGCGGAAACGTTTAAAAAAGTCAATGCAATTTTGACAGACGCCGTTCCAATTGAAGAAGAACATACGATTTTAATGAATCATGAATACGACGGAATCCGTGAATTAGATAATAACCTTCCACCTTGGTGGGTATGGGGTTTCTTCGCAACGATTGTATTTGCATTCATTTACATCATCAATTACCACGTTTTAGGGACATCTGATTTACAAGAAAAAGCGTACAAAAAAGAGATGGCAAAAGCAGAAAAAGAAATTGCCGCTTACCGTGAGAAAATGGCCATGAATGTGGATGAAACGAATGCAACTTTAATGACAGGTAGTGCCGATTTATCTGCAGGTAAAGCTGTTTTTGGTGTGAACTGTGTAACTTGTCATAAAGCGGATGGATCAGGAGATGTTGGTCCAAACTTAACGGACAAAAACTGGATTTACGGATACGACATTAAGGATGTATTTGCCACGATAAAACTTGGACGTCCAAATGGAATGCCAGCACATGATGCCTTATTAAATCCTATTCAAATTCAACAAGTTTCGTCTTATGTCTTGTCTTTTAAAGAAGTTGCAAACGGAAAATCTGCACAAGGTGACATCATTAAGAAATAAGTAATTCCAATAAAATGAGTGAGCAGGATGAGGCTTTCCGTGACCGGATTGCTACAGTGAATGAAAAAGGTAGACGCAATTGGATTTTTCCTAAGAAACCTTCCGGATCTTACTACAACAAGCGAAAGATTCTTAGTTACTTTCTACTGGTGTTGCTTTTTGGTGGACCACACATCCGAATTGGATCAGAGCCATTTCTTTTGCTTGACATTATTCACCGTAAATTCGTCATTTTTGGACAAGTATTTTGGCCACAAGACATGTACCTATTTGCCATTTTAGTGATTGTCGGTGTCGTGTTCATCATTTTCTTCACCATTATCTTTGGACGCTTGTTTTGTGGTTGGGTTTGTCCACAGACTGTTTTCATGGAAATGCTATTTCGGCGCATTGAATACCTCATTGATGGTGATTGGACAGAACAAAAGCGACTTGAAAAAAGTCCATGGACAAAAGAAAAAATTTTCAAACGCACACTGAAACATGTCATTTTCTGGTGGATTTCCTTCTTCATCGCCAATACATTTTTGGCATACATCATTGGATCTGATTCGCTGTGGCAGATTCAAACGGATCCTCTTGGAAAACACTTGGGTGGGCTGATTGCCATCGTTATTTTCACTTATGTTTTTTATGGTGTATTTGCCTTTTTACGAGAACAAGTTTGTACTACAATTTGTCCTTACGGACGTTTACAAGGGGTTTTGTTGGATCAAAACACGATGGTAGTGGCCTATGACGAAGTTCGTGGAGAAGAGCGTGCGAAAATTCACAAAGGTGAAGACCGACAAGTGGCGGGAAAAGGAGATTGCATTGATTGTGGACATTGTGTTCACGTATGTCCGACTGGAATCGATATTCGAAACGGGACACAATTAGAATGCGTGAATTGCACCGCTTGTATCGATGTGTGTGATCATATGATGGATGCTGTTGGGCAGGATAAAGGATTAATTCGATTTGTTTCTGAAAACGGAATAAAAAACAGAATCCCCTTTCAATGGACAAGACGTGTTAAGTCCTATAGTTTCTTACTAGTTGGATTACTGATCATATTATGCATACTACTAATATCCAGGAAGTCATTTGAGACGAATATTTTACGTCAAAAAGGATCCACTTTTCAAGTGGACGAAAATGGAATGGTTTCCAATATTTTCGAGATTAGCATGTTGAATAAGACCCATAATCGCTATAAAATTCAATTTGAATTAGATGATCCAACTGCTAAAATTGAAACAGTTGGAAAAGCTGTTCTATTAAAAAGTGAGTCAAAGGCGAAAGTGCTGATTGTTGTTAAGATGCCGAATACCGCCTTACAAAATGGAACGAAAAAATTTAAAATCCATATTTTTGGTAATCAACGTGAAATCGAAGTGATTCAAACCAAATTTATCGGTCCAATACTATAAGATATGAGATTTAGAAACGGTATTATTATTGCCATGATTGCTTTTGTTGCTTTTATCGTTACAATGGCCTTAGTTATCAGTTCAAAGGATTCTGAGTTGATAAGTGAGGATTATTACATCAAAGAAAAATCCTTTAACGAGGACTTTGAGGCACAACAACGCTCTGCAGACAACAAAAATCCAATCATCGTAGAAAACCGAGAAAATGGCATCTATTTTAAGAATAGATCCCCGTTAGCGGTACAAAACATCGACGTAACGTTTATTCGAATGAATGATGGTAAAGCTGATTTCTCCATTAAAAATCATGACATAAAAGTCCTAATACCTAAGCGAAAATTTGCCAAAGGAAATTATGAGATTCAAATACGTTACAAGGTGAAGAACATTCCTTTCATGCAAGTGACTACATGGTATTATAAATGACCTCCTATTTAATCTTTGGTTTTCTAATTGGTTTAGCCTCTAATTTCCATTGTATTGGAATGTGTGGACCTTTGGTTTTTGCACTTCCGATTGATCGCTCTAGCACATTTAAAAGCATTATAAGCGTTTTAAAATACAATTTCGGGAGATTATTTAGTTATAGTTTTTTGGGGATGTTAGTTGGGATGTTCGGATTTAGTGTTTCATTGTTTAGTACGATGCA
Source organism: Flavobacteriales bacterium (assembly GCA_947461635.1). Classification (GTDB taxonomy): domain Bacteria; phylum Bacteroidota; class Bacteroidia; order Flavobacteriales_D; family Crocinitomicaceae; genus UBA952. Next base: position 9,665 of record CANHMH010000022.1, read on the forward strand.
ATGGTTGAGTATTCTCAGTGGCATACTTATCATTGGTATGGCTTGGTCAGATAAGGTGGAACAATGGCCAATCCTTGGAATTTGGACTAAAAAAATGAGTGGAGTTATTCAAGGCATTTTTCAAAAATCAAAAGAACTTCCTCTTGCCTATCGTTCTTTTTCATTCGGGATGGCTAATGGATTGTTGCCTTGTGGAATGGCTTATTTGGGATTAACAAATGCAATTGGAAGTGGGTCAATTTTATCCTCCACCTTATCGATGACATCCTTCGGACTTGGAACTTTACCTGCCATGTTTTTCATGCCGTTAATCGCACACAGCAAGTGGAAGATTCACGTACCAAAAAGAATCATTGCCATTTTTCTGACACTTATCGGGACATTAACCATTATGCGGGGAATGAATTTAGGAATTCCCTATGTTAGTCCAAAAATGAATAATGAATTGAATCAAACACATCAATCTCCTTCGTTAGAATGTTGCGAAGATTCATGTAAGGTTACCCAAGAATAACATTTCCTAGTTTTAAGCGGATTAAAATTCCTTCCAATATTTTTATTCCATAAAAAAAGGCGACCAATTGGCCGCCTTTTATTTCTTTAGACAAAAATTACATTTTGATGAATTTCACTGTTTCAGATTGTTTACCTGAACTGAATTTCACGATGTACGTTCCATTTGAAAGGTTATCTCCATCAATTTGAAGTGCGTTTGTTCCTTCATCCATTGATTTTCTAATGGATTTTACCAAACGACCAGTTATAGAATAAACTTGAATCTCTACCATTCCTGCATTTGCCAATTCAAACGTTACTGTTGTATTGTCGCGTGTTGGATTCGGGTATGTTTTCAATTTAGAATCAAATTTCACATTTCCAGTTGAACCGTTTTCATCTAACCCTAGGAAAGCAGTTGTTCTCCATATACCACGACCAAATGTACCTAAGTAGATTTCCCCTGGACGATCATTTCCTTCATCAAACGATCTCCATGATTGACGAACTTCATAAACTGGAGTTCCTTCAAATCCTGCAGATGAGTTCTCCCAAGAAGCTCCACCATTTATTGAGATGAATGCGCCACTTGACGTTCCAACAACAATTACATCTGAATTATTACGGTCAATAATTCCATCGTAACAAGCAACTCCTGGAGTAGTAATTGCTGTCAATGCTGTAAACGAAGGTGTGGTTACGTTCGCATTAACACTGCGTCGATTCACACCACCAAAACCTGCAAAACAAATGATGTCATTTCCATTGTTCGGATTAACAGCAATTCCTTCATAAGAAGTAGAAGTAATCTTAGTTGCAGTCGTAAATGTTGGATTGGAAGTTGTGCTACCTGAAGTAACATAACCTACTTTAGATACAAAATTCGGATCACTTGTATACACGGAACCTAATCCATCAATTCTCCAAACACCATTCCCAGAACTAACGTAACAATGATTCAAGTCTCTAGAAAATTCAACATCAACTGAGTTAAACGTTCCACCTCCGATGTTTTTCGCAATACAAACCCACTGAGGACTTGTTACCGCTAATCTCAATGCATTTCTAGTTCCCCAAAGTTCTCCATTATTTGCATTAACATAAACAAGGAACCAAGATTGATATGGATCCTGTACGCGGACAGTGTCCCAAGCAACATTATAGATTACGGTGTCACTTCCCATAGAAACTGTTTCACCAGTTGCCGCATTTAATCCAAAATTCTCGTTGCCAACCGTTAAAGATGGAGTCCAAGCCAAGGTATCATCAAAATAATAAGCTGTTGGTGCTACGAATGTAATTGAATCTCCTGATGACAAAGAAGGAACACGGATTATGGAACCTGCTGCATAAGTTTTAGTAGGAATTAACGTAACTGAATCTTGTGAATTCAAGTCATAGTTTTCAGCTAGGAAAATTTCAGAGTGAAAAGGGTGATTTGGACTACCGTCTGTTCCAGCTGGATCATACGATGCAGGCAAAGAAGGAACGAACGAACTGAACGTTTGACCTTTGTCACCTGAACGTGAAATAGAGTTGTAATAAACAGTAGAGAACATCACACGAGGATTGAAGAAAGAAATCTCACACTCGAATCCATCTCCACCACCTACTTCTCTAAATTCTTGAGGAGTAGACAAACTAAAGTCATTGTACAATGTTCCGTTATCTTGAGCACCACCCATTACAGCTCCCGTTCTATCGAAAGCAATACCATAGAATTGAGTTACGTTGTAACCTCTATTAGAAGGATACCATGTTCCTCCAAAGTTATTAGAAACACCAATACCACCATCATTACCTATATACAAGCGATTGTTAGCATCCCACTTCATCTCATGATTGTCAGCGTGAGCATAGATTGGAGAATTTGGAGAAACAAACCATTGGCTAATTTTCTCAAAACCTCCCTGCGGTGGATTGTTTACCATTTGTTTCCATTTCCAAATGTCGATTCCACCAATCAAGATCATTTCAGGATCTGTAGGTTTTACTGAAACAATTGAGTTGTATGTACCTTGATCTCTGTAAATGTCAAACTCATTTGGAGGTGCCGATGCTCCTACAAACTGACTCCATGTTTCACCATCGTCGTGAGAAACATGCATACTCATCAAGTTGCTATTTGTTCGAACAGCATAAATTGAATAGTGATTTGAAGAGTTTTTAATAGGCGAAATAGCATACTCAATACGAGCCGCACCATTGGGAACTAAATTATTGGCTGCTGTTCCTGATTTATCGACAAATGAAACACCTGCATTAGATGAAACATACGTTTTGTTTGCTCCGAAAGAGGCAACTACAATGTTTCCGTCTTTTGACATTTGCAATGCTGCACAACCACCATTCGCACCCGAAATAGTTACTGATGTCAAGGCTGTGTCACCTAATTTCCATTTTTTCAAACCAGTTGCTGTAGCCAACCAAACATAATTGTCTGCATTTGAACTTACAATTTCCGTACAGCTAGATGTACCTGGAATAGATGCCCAAGTTGTTCCGAAATCTATTGAATACCAAACACCATTCCCGTTCCAACCTTCGTTATTTGAACCAGTCGCAACAAAAATTGTATTGTCTGGAGTTTGAGTCATGGATGAAATAAATGGATTACCACCAGCAGCAAAGTAAGACTCTACACGATCCCAAGTATTTCCTTTGTTAGAAGAAACAAATAATCCACCGGAAACTCCGCCAGCCCACAAACGGTTGATGTTTGATCTATCCGGTTGAATCGCACGTGTGCGTCCACCAATATTATCTGGACCCATCGATTCAAAAACAATCGATTTGGATTTCTTCATTTTTCGAATTTGTCCGTCAATTTGAGCCAATTTCTCTGAGGAAACTGGTTGACCAGTGGTAACATCGATGTAGCGAGCTCTTAACCACGCCATCGCATCATCCGAAGATTGCTCTTGCAATGAATTCAAACTTTCTTGTTTGTATTTTCCTTCCGATGGAAACAACTTAAAAGCACCAACTGCAGCAGCAATAACACCTGCAAACATCAGAGAACCAAATACATAGACTTTCTTATTCATAGACTATTTTTTTCTTTACTTAAATTACGACTGCCAAAATAAGCAATATTCCTTAAAATTAATACAAATTTAACTTCAAAAAAAATATTGACTCTATTTACTGAAACTATTTTACAAATTAATCAAACAAATGTTTTTCCGCGTGGTAAGAAGAGCGGACAAGTGGACCACTTTCAACAAATCTGAACCCCATTTCCAAACCTAAGATGCGGTATTTTTCAAATTGCACAGGTTCAATAAATTCAAAAATGGGCAAATGTTTTGGTGTGGGTTGAAGGTATTGTCCTAGGGTTAAAATATCTACGCCTACAGATCTTAAATCCTGCATGGTTTCAATCACTTCATCCTCCGTTTCACCTAGACCAAGCATGACACCTGACTTGGTTCTCATCCCACCTTTTTTCAAGCGGAATAAAACTTCTAAGCTTCGATCGTATTTTGCTTGAATTCTCACTTGTTTTGTCAAACGACGAACCGTTTCAAGATTGTGTGAAACAATTTCTGGTGCTACCTGAATAATCACCTCTAAGTTCTCCCATTTTCCTGCGAAATCTGGAATCAAGGTTTCCAATGTCGTTCCTGGTGATTGTTGACGAATGGCACGAACCGTTTGCGCCCATATTTCAGACCCACCGTCCTTTAAATCATCGCGATCTACCGAAGTTATCACGGCATGTTTCACTCCCATGATTTTTACACTATTAGCAACTCTTCCGGGTTCAAACTCATCGACTTCATCGGGTTTCCCAGTTTGAACAGCACAGAATCCACATGAGCGGGTGCAAATATTTCCTAGGATCATGAACGTTGCTGTTCCTTCCCCCCAACATTCTCCCATATTTGGGCAGCTTCCACTTTCGCAGATGGTATGCAATTTGTGTTGATCAACCAAACTACGAACATTTCGATAGTTTTCTCCTGTCGGCAATTTTACACGTAGCCATTTCGGCTTTTTGATTCGAATGGTTGATTGGTCAGTTATATTTTCCATGCTGTTTTAAAACAAGTTTTTTCAATTATTGTTTAGTTCAACCACCTGTTGAATTTGATTAACCAACGCCTCTCTTTTGTTCCAAAGTATATCGGAAGCGTTGCATTTTTTTGCATTTCGCACACTTTTCCAATTGATTAGTGCTCTTCTCCATTCATACCAAACAAGACTTAATAATCCTATACTGAGGTAGTAACTAAAAACAACTAGGAAACTAAGGTCAAAAAGATTTGGTGCAATAAAAAGTAAAGGTAAATTCATCAACAACATGGCGAACATCGTTAAAACCATTTTGGTCGAACACCAAAATACTTTACGTTTGAATGTTTTCTCCACAAATCGTTTCACTAAAATATAAGGTACATAAGCGTGGAAAAAACCCAGTAATGCAATAGGCGACAATCCTAAAAACAATAAGACTTGAAAAAAGGATGATTTTTGCTTGCTTTGAAAAAAATGACCCTCTGTCAGTCCTTCTTTTTTCAGCAATTGAAAATAGTTCGCTATTTCTTGTTTTAGGTGTGTGACTTCTTGAGGATACTCCCCTTTAAATTGATTGATGTAATTTGCCAAATCTTGAGAATATTTCCATCGATTTTCTAATGAAACATGTTCATCAAAACAGTGAGGATCCATTCCTTTACGTGTTATTTTCATCACTTGTTCATGAAAATCAAAATCCTGATCCAATTCGATGTGTGTAATCACTCCTGAAAGTCGTAATTCCAAGATTCGATTTAACTCGTTAATGGTTCGGGTTGGATTCTCCTCGTACTGTTCGCGGTAATCATTTAATACAATTGGTTCAGATTCCGCCATGAGGATATCGCTACGCATAACATTTGGATTCGTGTAATTACACCCTAGTCCGACCAATTTTATTTCCGTTTTCCAATTGGATGATTCAAGAGCAGTAAATCCGATTCTCAATGCGCCTTTTTTCAGTGGCTTCAATCGTCGCTCAAAAACATCATCTGTCATTCCTTCACCAAAAATCAACAAGTTTCTTTTACTCATTAAAATTTCCGTGGCTTTCCGGAATGATCCCTTGTTGTTTTCAGCAGTATTCCCGCCATCATGTTGGCGATAAATTGGAATCATGTGGGCACTTGAGAGGAAAGGTTGACTCCATTTCGAGAAAACATCTGATCTCGTCATGAAAAATAATATTGGCCTTCTTAAAACGGACGCAATTAATGGATCCATAAATGCTGAGGCGTGATTACTCACATAAATTGTACTACCGAAGAACTTTTTAGTTGGATTGACCAAACGAATTTTTCGAAAATACAACCGAAGTGAATAAGTCAGTAAAATGTTAAAAATAAAATAAATAATCCGCATCGTCCGCGAAGTTACGAATTTTCAAAATTCTGTTTTAACAATACCTAGTATAATAACTTTTATCCCCCCTCAATTTTGAATCAATAACTAAACACTACCTTCGCTATCATAAAGAAAAGATATGAAACGAATTGGTTTATTTTGTGGTGGATTTTCGTCAGAATATGCGATTTCCATGTTAAGTGCAAATACCATCCAGGAAAACTTCCCTAAGCATTACGAAATCGTAAAGATTATTGTTTCCAAGGAACGATGGATGGTGGAATATCAAGGGGAGTCCATCCAATTTGATTTAAATAATTGTGGCTTCACTTTCAATGGCGAAAACCACAAAATCGATGCTGGTCTCGTTTACATTCATGGAAATCCAGGTGAAAATGGGAAAATTCAAGCACTTTTAGACATGCACGAAATTCCGTACATTAATTCCGGACCACTCGCATCCTCTTTGTCCTTTGACAAATGGTATTGCAATCAATTTCTGCGCGCATTTGATATTCCAGTTGCAAAATCAATTTTTTTAAGTGACATAAACGAGCGTTCTCATTCTGAAATCATTGAAACACTTGGACTGCCCATTTTTGTTAAGCCTTCGGATTCAGGCTCAAGTTATGGGATTTCAAAAGTGAAGCAACCTTCAGAACTGAATGAGGCTTTACAAAACGCGTTTAACGAGGGAAAAACAGTTGTGCTTGAGTCTTTTTTAGATGGAACAGAAGTGACTTGTGGCGTTTACCAAACAGCCGATGGACTTCAAGCTTTACCATTAACGGAAATTGCTTCTGAAAATGAATTCTTTGATTACGATGCAAAATACAATGGTAAATCTCAAGAAATAACTCCTGCTCGTGTTTCACATGAAATAACCCTTCAAGTTCAGGGACGAGCGAAAAAAATCTATCAATTACTCCAACTTCGTTCCATCGCAAGAATCGACTTTATGATTGTGAAGGATGTTCCATATGTGATTGAGGTCAACACAACTCCAGGTTTCTCAACAGCGAGTATTGTCCCTCAGATGTTGGCCTGTGCTAATATTAGCATTGAAAGCTTCTGGAAATCTATTGTGGAATTTGAACTGAAGGATTAATATTGCGCTAATGCGTTCAATATTTTCTCCATTTTAGCCACTTCCGTTTCACTGGAACAAGAAAAATTATTGGCGCAAAGCGAGAAAGCTAAAACTTTCCCTGATGTTGAATACACATACCCAGAGAAGGCTTTCACTCCTTTCAACGTACCGCTTTTCATGTAAACCCGACCTTGAGCAGCACCATTTAAGCAAACAAACTTTACAGTACCCGTTTTACCTGCAATTGGCAAAGTAGATTTGAATTGCTCGAATGTCTTCGATTTATACATGTAGTTTAATAGCTGGCAAAAATGATTCGCTGAAATCGCATTTGACCTAGACAATCCGCATCCGTCGTTCATAATCATTCCCTTCATATCAATTTTTGACAACCAATAATTGGTTAAAATCTCAAGGCCTACTTTCGTACTCCCATCTCCTTTTTCGTGATAAGCAATGGCGTGTAATAATCCATCTGCAAATAAATTCACACTTTTTAAATTTGTCCAATACGCGATTTCTTGAACGGTTTTACTTTTTATTTCAAAGAGCAAGAATTTATTCTCATAACCATTCGCATGAAGTTCTTTTTGATTGGTTCGATATCCTTTGGCACCGTCTTCAACTTGTATGTTATTTTTCAATAGAACCTTGAGCCATTCTTGTACTAATTGAAATTCAGGGTCAGGCATACTTCCTTTCACCGTATAACTCGAACGATTACAGGGAATACTTCCCGTAATTTTACGTTGATAAACAAATGCATCACCATAAATACTCGTTTGATCAGATCCTACATTCGCGGAAAGCGCTTTGTTTTCAAGTTGAAAACCATCTATGACTGGAAATGCGTTTAAAAAGACTGCCTTAGAACCGGCCGCGCCTGTTTTGAATTGAAGTTTCACTGTATTATCGTAAAAATTTAATCCACCAGCGAAAGCACCATAATAATTCCCGACATCACCATCACTCCATGTCTCTGGAGTACCTTCATAACCGAATTCAGAAGCATCCGCAATCAGTGCTCCTTCAATGAACTTGATTCCCTTTGATTTTAAGGAATCTGTCCAGGCTTGTAAAAAATTTAATTCTTGATTTTCCTGACAAAAATACTTACTACCCAATCCAACATCACCTCCTCCACGAATCCAAATATTCCCATGCAGCACACTGTCTTTATCGACGAATCCATCCATGTAAATTCTTGTGGATAATTGATAATCACCACCAAGCATTTCTAGGGCTGTTGAAGTAGAAAAAAGTTTCATTGTTGATGCCGCAACAAGTGGTACTTCGGCATGAAAATCAGCTATTTTTTCTCCTGTACCTAAATCAATTGCTTTAAATGAAATTTTCGCATTCTTGTTTACAGGGTCTTGAACAAATTGATTCACTGCTGAATTCAGCGAGCTTTGGGCATTCAAAGGCTGAATAAAACAGAACGCAAGTAAAGTATAACTTAAGAATAGTATAATTTTCATTGAACAAAGATGCAAAATTATTGTAATAAGAATGGATATCGGCAAAAACTTGTAATATTGCGGGTGCTCACAAAAACAATGAAAACAGTGAAAATAAAAGACGAATTTCCTGAAGGCTTAGTTTCTATTTATCCCGCTTTATTTGGAGACGACAGAGGATTTTTTCTAGAGGCTTTCAACCAGAAAAACTATGCGGCATTTATTCCGGATTTAACATTTGTGCAAGACAATCTTTCTCAATCCAAAAAAGGTGTTATTCGTGGTTTGCATTTTCAAGCTCCGCCATTTGATCAAGGCAAATTGGTTCAAGTAATTACCGGAAGCGTTCTTGATGTCGCAGTCGATATTCGCAAAGATTCACCGAGTTATGGCAAGCACTTTAAGGTGATTTTAAATTCAAAAGATCGAAATCAGCTTTGGATTCCACCGGGATTCGCACATGGATTTGCCTGTTTGGAAGATGACACCATTTTCTCCTACAAATGCACAAATATTTATAGTAAAGCGCACGAAGGTTGCATTCTTTGGAATGATACCGACCTAAACATAGATTGGGAAGTTCAAGATCCACTAGTTTCAGATAAAGACCAAGAAGGATGTATGTTCAATGATTTTCAAAGTCCATTTTAATTAAATGTCAAAAAAATCGATTCCAGGCACACAAGAAACCATTGATATATATGGTGCACGTGAGCACAATTTAAAGGATATTAACATCCAAATACCTAGAAATAAACTCATCGTTTTTACAGGGTTAAGTGGTAGCGGGAAATCTAGCCTTGCTTTTGACACCATCTTTGCGGAAGGCCAACGTCGCTACATTGATACTTTTTCCAGTTACGTCAAACAATTTATTGGTGGACTAGAACGGCCAGACGTCGATAAAATCGATGGTTTGAGTCCGGTGATCTCCATTGAACAAAAAACAGTTTCACGTTCTCCTCGTTCGACCGTAGGAACGATTACCGAACTGTATGATTTCTTTCGCTTGCTTTTTGCGCGAATCGGCACCGCTTATTCTTATGTGACAAACGAACCAATGGTCAAGTATTCAGACGAGGCCATTTGCGCACGATTACATTCCGATTTTAACGGCAAAAAAGTGGCTTTCCTCGCGCCTAAAATCAAAGGACGAAAAGGACATTACCGAGAACTATTTGAACAAATCCTGCGAAATGGCTATACAAAAGTCCGTGTGGATGGCGAAATAAAGGACATCGTGAAGGGGATGAAATTGGATCGCTACAAAATTCATGACATTGAAGTTGTTGTTGACCGAATGTTGATTGGACAAGTGGATGAAAAACGTGTTTATGACTCCGTATTAGTTGCCATGAAAATGGGGGAATCTGCGATGATGGTAATGGATTTAGAATCAAACCTTGTTAAACATTACAGTCGTTCATTAATGTGTCCGACAAGTGGTATTAGTTACCCTGAACCTGAACCAAGTTTGTTTTCATTCAACTCTCCTTATGGGGCTTGTCCTGGATGTAAAGGACTTGGCGAAGTAAGTGAAATTGACATAGAAAAAATCATCCCAAATCCAAGTTTATCGATTCGAAAAGGTGGATTCGCACCCCTTGGAGAATATAAGCGTGTTTGGATTTTTGAAAAAATGGAAGCCATTCTTATCAAACAAGGTTATTCCATTAATACACCTATTGCCGATTTAGATGAAGAATTGGTTCAGCTCTTTCTTTATGGGAATGAGGATATGGAAATGAATTCCAAATCACAAGAAGATCGTTTTGAAGGAATTGCGAACTTCATGACGCGTCACTCCGAAGACAGTACCGCCGGAATTCAACGTTGGGCACAAGGATTCATGAATAAAAAAACCTGTCCAGAATGCAAAGGTTCTCGGGTTCGAAAAGAAGCACTTCAATTTAAATTGAACAATCAAACCATTGGTGACATTGCGTTCATGGATTTCGAACAACTGGATCAATGGTCCAATGATATTGAACAATATTTAACGTCAGACCAAAAGCAAATTGGCGCAGAAATACTCAAAGAAATTCGAACGCGCATTCGCTTTATTTTAGAAGTTGGACTCGATTATTTAACACTTCATCGCAGTGCGAAAAGTTTATCAGGTGGCGAAGCGCAACGTATTCGACTCGCGACACAGATTGGAACTGAATTAATCAATGTACTTTATGTCCTTGATGAGCCATCCATTGGTTTGCATCAACGAGATAACACCAAACTAATTCAATCCTTAAAACGATTGAGGGATGTCGGAAATTCTGTTTTAGTGGTTGAACACGACAAGGAAATGATCGAAGCAGCCGATTTCATAGTAGACATCGGTCCAGGTGCCGGATCATTCGGTGGAAATATCGTTAGTGCCGGAGATTTACAATCTGTTCTCACCAGTAATTCACTCACTGCACAGTATTTAAATGGTTCTCGCAAAATCGAGGTTCCAAAAATACGTCGAAAAGGCAATGGTCAAAAGTTAACGTTAAAAGGTGCGAATGGCCATAACCTACAAAATGTAGATTTCTCCATACCACTGGGTACATTTACCTGTGTTACTGGGGTGTCTGGAAGCGGAAAATCCTCGTTGATCAATCAAACGCTATATCCGCTTTTGATGAATCATTTTTATCAGGACATTCGAAAACCGTTGAACTATAGGTCAATCGAGGGGCTAGAACATTTAGATAAAGTCATTGAAATTGATCAGAGTCCAATTGGACGAACACCGCGATCAAATCCCGTCACCTATACAAAAGTATTTGATGAAATTCGCAGCCTATTTGCAGCACTTCCAGAATCGCAAATTCGCGGATACAAAGCTGGAAGGTTCTCGTTTAATGTGGCCGGTGGAAAATGTGAAACATGCAATGGCGGTGGATTAAAACTCATCGAAATGAACTTCCTACCCGATGTGTATGTCGAATGTGAAACGTGCAATGGAAAACGGTACAATCCAGAAACCCTAGAAGTTCGTTACAAAGGGAAAAGCATTTCAGATGTCCTAAACATGACCATCGAAGAATCGGTTCCTTTCTTTGAAAAACATCCTAAAATTTACCGTACGCTTCATACATTGCAGCAAGTTGGACTTGGCTATATCAAACTTGGACAATCTTCAACGACCCTTTCTGGTGGTGAAGCTCAACGAATCAAATTAGCCTTGGAACTTTCGAAAAAAGCAACAGGAAAAACCATTTATATTTTAGATGAACCATCCACAGGATTGCATTTTGAGGACATCCGCATGTTGTTAGTAGTTTTACAGCGTTTGGTGGATGAAGGAAATACTGTTTTGGTGATCGAACACAATATGGACATCATTAAAATTGCGGATCACCTCATTGATTTAGGTCCAGAAGGAGGTTTCAGAGGAGGCACTATTTTATTTACCGGAACTCCAGAACAAATGGTGAAAAAAGCACAAGCTAAATCACATACAGCAAAGTATTTAGCCTTAGAAATGTGATAAATCAGATCATTTCTCCGAGAAATAAAGAAAGGAGTAACCTTTGATTAAAGAAATTGACTTAATTTTACGCCCGTAAATAGAATATATATCCTTAAAACAAAATAAAATGGCATTAGAAATCACAGATGCGAACTTTGACGAATTAGTCATGCAGTCAGATAAACCAGTTGTTGTTGATTTTTGGGCTGAGTGGTGTGGTCCTTGCCGCATGATTGGTCCAGTTATCGAAGAAATGGCAAACGAATACGAAGGTAAAGCGATTATTGGAAAAGTAAACGTAGACTTAAATTCTGGCGTTTCTGCTCAATTTGGCGTTCGTAGCATTCCTACAGTGTTATTCATTAAAAATGGTAAAGTAATTGATAAATCAGTAGGAGCTGTTCCAAAAGCAGTACTGGAAGAAAAACTTAATTCATTAATGTAATTTCAAAGGGAGTTCGCTCCCTTTTTTTATGCCATGAAAGATTTTTTTAGAAGATTAAAATATTACGGATTAGGATTTGCCATTGGGGCAATCATGGTCGTTTTTATGTTCGACAACAAAGGTTGCAGTTGGTTTCCATCGAATCGCGTTAAGGACAATTTATTCAACCGGATGATTGTCGTGAATGCATCTTCATTCGATGAAATCAAAGCACAAGGATTTACGGAAGCTGGATTTTTGAAAACAGTACAGGCAGGTAAAGTTGATTTTGGAAAAAGTAAAAAACAAGGTTTAGACAAGGTTTACCGCATTGATTACGAAACACCAAAAGGAAAGAAAAAACATTGTTTCATGACAATGGGAGATGAAAGTTTTATAACTGAAATTATTTTCTCTCCAAAAAAAGCAGCTAAAATTTCCCCCACAAACTCAGACGCTGAATTGCCAGGGAAAATTCTATTTATCCCAAAAAACGAGTTCCTGTTCTACATGGATTCCTCTAGTGTATTGATTGAAAAAATGAAGTCTTTTGGAATCAAAAATGACAAAGAACTCAACGGTTTGATTCGCAAAAATGCACGTTTCAACTTTAGCCGATCTCACCTGACACAACACCCGAAACCAGTTCATTGCCTTCAATTTAACGATTCAAAAAGATCCAAAGAAATGCTGAACGTTACGTGTATTTGGTACAAGGACAAAATTAAAGTCTATGACTTGACCATCGAAACGCTCGATTTCTAACAATATTGGACTTTTTATTGTTAATAAATTGACTTTCATCCACGTTTCTTCGTTCTACCTTTTTGTAACTTTGATTAATGGAATTTACAGCCGAACAAATTGCTGGCCTTTTACACGGAGAAGTTGATGGAAATCCATCTGCAAATGTCAATGGATTAGCCAAAATTGAAGAAGGAAACCAAGGTTCTTTGAGCTTTCTTTCCAATCCAAAATACGAGGAATTCATTTACACGACAGGTTCGAGTATCTGTATTGTCAATAAAACTTTTATTCCATCTAAAGCACTTCCATCCACTTTGACACTCATTCGTGTGGAGGATGCATATGCTTGTTTTGCGAAATTATTGGAGCTTTACAATAACATGAATCGCAAAGAGCCCGAGATTGAACAACCTTCTTTCATTCATACAAGCGCAACAATCGGAAAGGATCCCTACATTGGAGCGTTTGCTTACATTGGGAAAAATGTAACAATTGGAAACAACGTTCA
>CANHMH010000023.1 GCA_947461635.1 Flavobacteriales bacterium
AAACAAAAAATCCAATAACATATACCTATGTTAAAGCTGGGATTTATGAAAACCGTGTCAACCTAACGGAAGCAAATGTCGTGGCGAAATTGATAGAAAAAGCGTTGTCAGCTAAGGAGAAATATGGCATTGTGGCTTTCTCAGAAACACAGTTGAGTACTATTTACGCTTGTTTATCCGCCAAGGATCAAGTTGCACTAAACGAAGCGATCCATGAAGATCGAATCTTTTTTAAAGCCTTGGAGCAAGTTCAGGGAGAAGAATGCGATCATCTATTAATTAGTTTTGGCTACGGAAAAAATCCTGAGGGGAAATTTGAACTTCGTTTCGGACCGCTCAATTTAATGAATGGTGCTAAACGTCTAAACGTACTTTTCAGCCGCGCTAGAATGACCATTCAATTTATCGCAAGTGTCACCAGTTCGGACTTTACTCCTTCCAAGAATGAAGGTGTTCAGCGTATTAAGGATTGGTTTGTATTTGTAGAAAATCAACAAGAACAAGTTGCTATTGGATTTACTGATTTGCGCTTTGAAGAACTTTTACAGGAAGAAAAAGATTTTCTTTCCTTCACTAATCGTTTTGATGTGCTGTGTCGGCGTGGTTGGACTCTTCCTTGATGTCTTTCTTCGGAACAGGGTCGTAACCAAATCCACCACGAGGATGACATGACGCGATTCGTTTTGAACCGAGCCACAGTCCTTTAATCGGGCCCCAAACTTGAATGGCTTCAATCATGTAACTTGAACATGTAGGCGTGTATCGGCAAGATGGTGGAAAAATGGGCGAAATTATCCATTGATAAATGCGCACCAAAAAAATAAAAGGAAGTCCTAAAATCTTGTATATCCATTTCATTTTTCAAAGTTACATACTTATTTAACACATTTGTGTTTAAAGCTTTCATGTAACAAAATTGACTGATTGAACTATCTATTTAACTTTATGGGGACTCAATCAAACAAAACATGCAACATCTTATCTTTTTCATTCTTTCCGTTTATTTTAGCCTCGCTTATGGACAACCGCTTTCCAATTGGGATGGAGAGAAAATCATCGTAAAAAGGTCAAGTAACTCTAGTACCATCATGCATGCTGAAGCGCTTTTTGAGGACCGCTGGGACTTGCTTGCTCAACCGCAATTTTGGAAACAGATTATGTTATTATCTCCAGATTCATGCATTGTAAATGTTGCGAGTACCCGACAAATTCTAAAAAAGATGTCATACAAAGACTGGAATAGTCAAAGTGAGGCAGAAAAAGATGTTACACGAGCAGATCTACGTGCTAAATTCAATTTGGATCCGACTACAAGGATTTTTGTTACTTCAGGAAAAAACGACTTTTACAAATTTAATGAGGTTTATCCTCAACTTTCGAAAGGTGTTGAAGCATTCGAACGTTTTGGTGTAGATCCTTGGTATGCGCAAGCCATTTTATTGATTGAATGTCCTGGACAAATGAAAAAATCGGTTTCTGGTGCTTATGGCGCATTCCAATTAATGCCTGAAGTAGCGAGAGCTGCTGGACTAACTGTAAATAGTACTGTAGACGAACGAAAAGATTTTGACCGTTGTGCATATGGATCTGCACGCTTAATTAGCAAAGTGTGTATTCCAGAAGCGAAACGTATTTTGGACAGACATCAATTAAGTTATAAGGAAAGTGATTTGTGGTTCCGTTTGTTTGTTCTGCATGTTTATCATGCTGGAGCAATGAACGTTGCTGCTGTAGTGAACAAAATTCAACCAAAAGTGGGGTCCAGACAATTAATCCTCGACATGTGGCAAAATACAGCCGGTGGATTTGGAAATAACTCGCAAAATTATACCCAATTAGCTCTGGCTGCACAGATTATTCTTCACGATATGGTGTATCAACAATGTGACGAAATCACCAATTGCAGAACGCGTTAATCTTTGATAAATTTCATGGAGATGGAATTGACACAATGACGTGTGTCTTTCTCCGTAAATCGCTCTCCAAAAAACACATGTCCGAGGTGACCTTGACAATTCGCACAAATAATTTCTGTTCGACGTCCATCTGCATCTAAGACATGGGTAACATTCTTAGCGATTTGATCATCAAAACTTGGCCATCCACATCCGGAATTGAACTTCGATTCACTTCGGTATAGTGGCGCTTCACACTGTCTACAAACAAATGTTCCTGTTTCATAGAAAGAATTGTATTCTCCTGTATTTGGATATTCTGTTCCTTTGTTTAGGATCACACGTTTCTCATCAGGGGTGAGTTCATTCCACTCATTTCTTTCTTTCATCACTTCATTCTTAATTGTCCTTTTTCAACAACAAGTGAGGATTCGAAATTGTTTGTGTACAAACCTCCAGTTCCTAATCCTTGTGGTAGCAAGTTGCTATATGTTGCTGTAAACTGCGCAATGGCATTTAATCCAATCGAGGATTCGAGCGCAGAGGTCATCCACCAAGCGATTTGATTTTCTTCTGCTAACTGGATCCATTCTTGACAACCAGAAAATCCTCCGTGTAAACTCGGTTTCAGTACAATAAATTGAGGTGAAATATTTTTTAATAAGGATTCTTTCTGTTCCAATTCATGAATTCCAATCAGCTCCTCATCTAATGCGATCCCAATTGGTGAAATTCGACATAATTCACGCATGGCGCTAACTTGTCCGGCTTGAATGGGTTGCTCCATCGAATGAACTTCTAATTCACTGAGTTGATTCAATATCGGCACTGCAGATTCGGGCGTAAATACTCCGTTGGCATCCACGCGCAGTGTTAACTCCTGTTTAGAAAAGCGACGGCGAAGTTGTTCCAATAAAGCAAGTTCTTTCCTCCATTCAATGGCGCCAACTTTCATTTTGATGGTCGAAAATCCATCCGCTAATTTCTCTTCCATTTGTTCGAGCATGAAAGATTCGTCTCCCATCCAAATTAATCCGTTGATGGGAATACTACATTCTTTTCGCGTGAATCCGCTTTCAAAAATGAGTGCATTTCCTCCGTGATGTAGGTCTCGTGTGAGTGATTCAATTCCGAATACGATGGATGGAAACAAGGCATAGGAAAGTAAAAGTTGCTTCCATTTTAAGGTTGTAAATACCTGAATGTCGTTAAACTCCTCCTCACTCCAATTTAATTCAAGGTCTTTTTTTAAGTCGTTCAATTTTATTTCATACTGATTTTCATCGATGAAATCCGGTGAAAGTCCAGGGATAACGCTGCACTCACCATATGCGGTGTGACCGTTTGATAGTCGCACACTTAAAATCCACGATGGTTTATCGTATAAAATTCCGCGACTAGTACCGCTTGGTTTCTTGAAATGAAGCAGTTTTTTTTCGATGTGAATTTTCATGAAACTAGGAATGATGGTAAGGTTCGCCTTTTAAAATCGTATATGCGCGGTACAGTTGTTCCAAGAAAATCATTCGGACCATTTGATGGGAAAATGTCATTTTAGATAAGGATAATTTAGCATTCGCACGTTCATAAACTGCCTCACTAAATCCATAGGCTCCACCAATGACAAAGAGTAAATTTCCATTTACCGACATTTGTTTTTTATCTAGCCATTGAGCAAATTCTACCGAAGTTTGATGGAGGCCATTTTCGTCCATCAGAATGAGGTGATCCGTTGGACTAACCTTTGCTAGAATCAGCTCGCCTTCTTTTTTCTTTAATTGATCTTGACTTAATGCTTTGGGATTTTTCACATCTGGAATCTCCACACGCTCGAAGGAGCAATAATGTTGCAACCTTGTGGAATAGCGATCCTCACCTACTTTAACGTCAGGGAAAGCCGTTTTACCAAGCACCAAAAATTTAATTTTCATGTCAAGCCATTTGAACCGCTTCCACTCCTTTTAACTCCGGAGCCGCTTGTCTCAATGCTTCCTCTAAGCCACCTTTGAGTGTCATTTGACTCATCGAACAATCGGAGCACGAACCGATTAATTTCACACGGACAATCGCATCATCAGTAATCTCAACAAGTTCCATGTCTCCTCCGTCTGCGTGTAAAAATGGACGAAGTTGATTGAGTGCTTCGTTTACTTTTTCTGAAAGTGTTGCTTTTAGTTGCTCGTTCATAAATAACTTCTAGAGTGTTTTTGCTTTCAGTTTTGTTAGCTGGTCAACAAAGGTATGAACTAATTCATCAAAGGCCAATGCCGTGGGAGTATTTTCCTGATAAACAGCAGGTCTTCCAGCATCCCCTGCTTCGCAAACACTTTGCACCAGTGGAATACTACCTAAAAAGGGCACGTTCATACCATTTGCTAAATTCTTCGCTCCATCACGTCCAAAGATGTAATATTTATTCTCTGGTAATTCAGCTGGAGTGAACCAAGCCATATTTTCCACGATACCAATTACTGGAACTTTTAAGGTGTCCATTTGGAACATATTGATTCCACGACGTGCATCCGCTAAAGCGACTTCTTGAGGAGTACTCACAATTACAACGCCATCTAAAGGCACTGTTTGAACGAGTGATAAATGGATGTCGCCCGTCCCTGGAGGAAGGTCAACTAATAAAAAGTCCAACTCACCCCAATGAGCATCCGTAAACAATTGTGTCAATGCTTTCGAAGCCATTGGACCACGCCAAACGACTGCATTATCTTGATCTGTAAAAAATCCGATGGACAAAACGCCGATTCCTTTGGCATCCACAGGTTGTATAAGTCCTTGTCCATTTACGTCTACCATTTGAGGTCGTTCACCAACAAGATCAAACATTGTCGGCATGGAAGGGCCATGAATATCCGCGTCAACGATTCCAACTTTATATCCTTGCTTTTGGAGTCCACCAGCTAGATTTGCAGTGATGGTTGATTTCCCAACACCACCTTTCCCAGAGGCGATGGCAACAATGTATTTGACATCAGGAAGAATTTTTCTTCGAGCGCTTCTATTCTCAGTGCTCATTCCTTTGATCATACAAGAAATTGTGATTTCATCTCCAAAAACACGTTTCAAGTTGAACTCTATCGCTTCTTGCATGCGTTTTCTTGCGTGCAAAGCTGGATTTGATATTTGAACCGACAGGGTGATTTTATCGGGTGCGACATCTAATTCTTCAATAAGATTTAAACTCACTAGATCATTTTTAAGATCTGGCTCTGTAATTTTCCCAAGTGTGTTTAAGACGTTTTCTCTTGTAAGTTCCATTAGAAATTTAAGGTTGAAATGATTGAATTGAACGATACATGAAATCAACTACTTTTTTCGAGTCGCCGAGTTCCTTGTTTTGAATTTCGTAGTAAATGCCATTAATCTTCTTCACTGCGTAGATATGATAACTGAGCTTTTTATTCTTTACAAAGTTTGATTTTTCTTTTCTGCTAAAAACAAGGACGTCCTTTTCCTCTTTTAATATTTTAAATTGAAAATAGTTTGTTTTCATTTGGTCTTTCAATATGTCCTTTTTAAACTCATCGAAACGATACAAATTGTCTCCATAATCTTCAATGAACAACTGAAAATTTCTTCCAACCGAAATCTTCCATTTATAGCCCCCTTCATCGTATTCAACTTCTGGCTTAAAGGAAGTGCCTATTCCAGCTGTTGCATCCGGAATCATAATGGAAGCGGGAATATCGTATTTAGCTAGATCTAATGATTGAAATTGAAAATAATCGAATTTCTTTTTGCCCTCATTCGGAGTGCTATCGCATCTTGTGAATAAAACAAGATAGATTGCACAGAAAAAAAAATATTTCATTTGTTTCATTTTACAAAGATACATATTTGATATGAGTAGAATTTTTCTGAACTTCGTCACATGCATAAACAATTCGTTTTTTTCTCAGGACTTGCCATAATGATCTCCATTGTATTGGGTGCAATGGGTGCACATATGTTAAAAAGTATGTTGAATCCAGATCAGTTCAATTCATTTGAAGTTGCCGTAAAATATCAGGGGTTTCTCTCAATGGGAGTTTTCATTTTAGCGTTGAATATTGAGCAATTTTCCTTTTCATTGAAAAGAATTTTAACCGGAATGATGATTGGAATGCTCTTATTCAGTGGGTCCATTTATTTACTTGTTGCATTTAAAACCTTTCATCTCCCTACAACTTTCATTGGACCGATCACGCCTATTGGTGGTTTGGTGACAATTATCAGTTGGTGCAGCTTTCTCTATCGTTTGATTAAAAATTAATCTTTTTTAAAACATTTTTTCACATTATGTTTTGATATTGAAGAATAGTTTCTACATTTGATTAGTTTTTAATCTTTTTAACGATTAATATTTACGCATTATGAATAAACTCAACATCGGATCCTCGCTTCCTGCATTTTCTGGAATGGAGCAAAATGGAGCAGAATTGAACGCAGATAGCTTCAAGGGAAAACGTTTAGTAATTTACTTTTATCCAAAAGACAACACCCCTGGATGCACAGCGCAAGCTTGTAGTCTTCGTGATGATTATTCTTCACTGCTCGAAAAGAACATCGCAGTTGTAGGTGTCAGCGCGGATAGTGTCGCATCACATAAAAAGTTTGTTGACAAGTTTAATTTACCATTTCCCTTAATCGCGGATACCGAAAAGGCACTCTTAAATTTATTCGGTGTTTGGGGCGAGAAAAAGTTCATGGGAAAAACATACGATGGAATTCACCGCACGACCTTTTTATTCGATGAATCAGGCACACTGATTTCTGTCATTGAAAAGCCTAACACGAAGAACCATGCGAGCGAAGTTTTAGCCATTTACGAATCCTCTATTTAGTTCGTAAATAGTTTACGTACTTACGCTCTTACATTTGTAGAAATTAATAACCGAGTCAACCAACTCAATAAACACAAACGATATGTCAAAGTCAAAAGAACAAAACGCAGAAAAATTAAAAGCACTCCAATTAACAATGGAGAAATTAGACAAAACCTTTGGAAAAGGATCTGTCATGAAACTTGGGGATTCTCCAGTAGAAAAATTGGAAGTCATTCCAACTGGATCGATTACACTAGATCTAGCCTTGGGAATCAATGGGTATCCGAAAGGGCGCGTTGTTGAAATCTATGGTCCAGAGTCATCTGGTAAAACAACTTTAGCGATTCACGCAATTGCTGAAGTGCAGAAACAAGGTGGAATTGCTGCATTTATCGATGCCGAACATGCCTTTGATCAATTCTACGCACAGAAATTGGGAGTAGACATTGCCAACTTATTAATCTCCCAACCGGATAATGGTGAACAAGCTTTGGAAATCGCTGATAATTTAATTCGCTCAGGTGCCATTGATTTAGTTGTCATTGACTCAGTGGCAGCTTTAACTCCTAAAGCGGAAATTGAAGGTGAAATGGGTGATTCTCAAATGGGGTTACAGGCTCGTTTGATGTCAAAAGCATTGCGAAAACTTACTGGATCCATCAATAAAGCAGGGTGTTGTTGTATTTTCATCAACCAATTACGTGATAAAATTGGTGTAATGTTCGGGAACCCAGAAACTACAACCGGAGGAAATGCCTTAAAGTTCTACTCTTCCGTGCGCATCGACATTCGTCGTGCTGCCCAAATTAAAGAAGGGGACGAAGTAATGGGCAACAGAGTAAAAGTGAAAGTGGTTAAAAACAAAGTTGCTCCACCGTTTAGAAAAGCAGAATTCGACATCATGTATGGTGAAGGAATTTCAAAAATTGGCGAAATCATCGACCTTGGGGTGGACTTAAATATCCTTAAGAAAAGTGGTTCTTGGTTCTCTTACGGAGAGACAAAACTTGGACAAGGACGCGATTCAATTAAATCCATTTTAATGGACAATCCAGCTTTAGCAGAAGAATTAGAAGAGAAAATTAAAAAAGCTCTTGGTTCACCCGCTTCAACAGAAGAGGTGTTGCAAGACTAAGTGCATATCGTTTGGTTGAAAAACGGCGTCTTCGGATGCCGTTTTTTTTTAACCAAAAATTTCGCTATTTTTGATTCGAATCAAAAACTATTAGAACATGAAAAAAATTATTGGTCTATTACTACTTGGTGCAATGGTTATGACGACTAACACCGGATGTAAAAAGAAAGGATGTACAGACAGTACAGCAACTAATTACAACAACGCTGCTAAAAAAGACGACGGAACGTGTCTTTACACGCCAGTTATTACTCTAAATGGAAATTCTTCCGTTAATGTAAACGTTGGCGCAACATACAACGACGCAGGTGCAACAGCCGTAAACAAGGATGGCTCAGCAGTTACCGTAACGACAACAAGCACCGTGAACACTGCGAATAAAGGGACTTACACAGTAACTTATAAAGCAACAAATGCAAATGGAACAACCACAGCTCAACGTACGGTAAATGTTATTATTGGTCAAGATAACTGGTTGGTAACTTGGAGTCTATCCAGTGATTGTGGCGCAACTGCTTTCCCACTTGCTTCAGCACCAGTCATAACAGCAGGAAGTAATGCAACTTCGTTGAACATCGACAATATGTTTAACTTAATTGGAGGTACCGCAACAGCAACGATTAGTGGTGCAGCCGTAAATATCCCGCAACAAACTGTTGACGCAACCATTGGTCAAATTACTTACTCTGGAACAGGGACCATGAATGACCAAGGGAACATCATTGTTATTACCTACACGTACGATAATAACGCTCCATTAATTGGTGGATCAGGAACGTGTACAGCAACATACATTAAACAATAAGTTTTTAAACTTGTATATTAAAAGGCAGATTTTATCTGCCTTTTTTTTGTCATCAATGTTACACTCAAGTTAAAACGGCTTCATTAACTTTGCAACATGGGTAAATTCAATGATATCATCAAATCCGAAATTCCAACTTTGGTAGACTTCCATGCTACTTGGTGCGGACCTTGCAAGACAATGAGTCCTATTTTAGAGGACCTCAAAAAACAAATGGGCCCAAAAATTCGCATTCTAAAAATTGATGTAGATAAAAACCAAGATGTCGCAGCACGATTCAAAGTAAGAGGTGTTCCTACATTTGTTCTCTTTAAAAATAGCGAAGTACTTTGGAGAGAGAGTGGCGCATTTCCTTTAGCAACATTAAAAGCTAAAATTCAAGCTGTTTTATAAAAAAACGTAACCCTTATTTTTTTCCTGCGTATTTGCATACCATGGCGGAAAACTCTACTTTTGCCAGCGTAAAATTTAACAAATTAACAAATTAGTATGGAATCAATGATGATTTATGTGCCAATCGTAATGGCCGTTATCGGATTGCTATTTATGGCAATGAAAAGAGCTTGGGTTTTAAAACAAGATGCTGGAGATGGAAAAATGAAAGAAATTTCAGATTACATCTACGAAGGAGCACTTGCTTTCCTTAAAGCAGAATATAGACTTTTAGCCGTTTTCGTGCTAATTGCAAGTGTAGTTTTAGCAGGAATCACATTTGTTCCTGGAGTTAAAACACATTTATTAATCATCGTTGCTTTTGTTTTTGGAGCCATCTTTTCTGCCTTAGCAGGAAACATGGGGATGAAAATCGCTACTAAAACAAACGTACGTACTACTCAAGCTGCGCGTACAAGTTTACCACAAGCATTGAAAGTTTCTTTCGGTGGAGGTACAGTAATGGGTCTTGGTGTTGCTGGATTAGCTGTTTTGGGTTTAACTGCATTCTTTATTTTCTTTTTTCATTACTTCATGGATGGTGTTTGGGCACCTAAAATGATTGGAAAACAAATGACTTCGCCAAATGAACTTATGACAATCGTTCTTGAAACATTGGCTGGATTCTCTTTAGGTGCTGAATCAATCGCATTGTTTGCGCGCGTTGGTGGTGGTATTTATACGAAAGCTGCTGACGTTGGTGCTGACCTTGTAGGTAAAGTTGAAGCTGGAATTCCTGAAGATGATCCTCGCAACCCTGCAACAATTGCAGATAACGTAGGTGACAACGTAGGTGACGTTGCCGGAATGGGTGCTGATTTATTTGGTTCGTATGTAGCAACGGTATTAGCTGCTATGGTACTTGGAAACTATGTGATCAAAGACATGGGTGGAAGCATTAAAGATGCATTCGGTGGAATCGGACCAATCTTATTGCCAATGGCAATCGCTGGATTCGGAATCCTTTTCTCTATCATTGGAACAATGCTTGTTCGAATTACAAGTAACGACGCTAAAGAAAAACAAGTTCAAGGAGCGTTAAACAAAGGAAACTGGGTTTCTATTGTTTTGACAGCTATTGCATGTTATGGTCTAGTGACTTGGATGTTGCCTGAAACTATGATGATGAAGTTTTTTGGAGAAAATTTAGATGCGCAAGGAAATGAGATGGCATTGCCAATATCATCTTTACGTGTATTCTACGCTTCTTTAATTGGATTATTTGTTGGTGGTGCAATTTCATCCGTAACGGAATATTACACAGGATTGGGTACAAAACCAGTTTTGAAAATCGTTCAAAAATCTTCAACAGGTGCCGGAACAAACGTAATCGCTGGTTTAGCTACTGGAATGATTTCAACTTTCCCTACTGTATTATTGTTTGCTGCAGCAATTTGGTCTACTTATGCTTTAGCTGGTTTCTACGGTGTTGCATTGGCAGCATCAGCAATGATGGCTACAACAGCTATGCAATTAGCGATTGATGCATTTGGACCAATCTCTGACAACGCAGGTGGTATCGCTGAAATGAGCGAATTACCGAAAGAAGTACGTCAACGTACAGACATTTTGGATTCAGTTGGAAATACAACAGCTGCTACCGGAAAAGGATTTGCGATTGCATCTGCGGCATTGACTTCTTTGGCTTTATTTGCTGCTTACGTAACGTTCACCGGAATCGATGGTATCAACATCTTTAAAGCTCCGGTATTAGCGATGTTATTCGTTGGTGGTATGATACCAGTAGTTTTCTCTGCATTAGCAATGAATTCAGTTGGAAAAGCAGCAATGGACATGGTATACGAAGTTCGTCGTCAGTTCAAAGAAATTCCAGGAATCATGGAAGGAACAGGAAAACCTGAATATGGTAAATGTGTGGAAATTTCTACGAAAGCTGCTTTACGCGAAATGATGTTACCAGGAGTGATGACAATTGGTTTCCCAATTGCTATTGTTCTTTTAGGCCTTGGAATATATGGAACTGGTATAGAGGCTAAGGAGTTAGTTGCAGAAATGCTTGGTGGTTACATGGCCGGTGTTACTGTATCTGGTGTTCTTTGGGCAGTTTTCCAAAACAACGCTGGTGGTGCTTGGGATAACGCGAAGAAATCATTCGAAGCAGGTGTTGAAATCAACGGTGAAATGACATACAAAGGTTCTGACGCGCACAAAGCAGCAGTAACAGGAGATACAGTTGGAGATCCATTTAAAGATACTTCTGGTCCATCAATGAACATCTTAATTAAATTAACATGTTTAATTGGATTGGTAATCGCACCTATCTTAGGTAGTGGAGCTGAGGAAAAAGGTGCCGGTGACAATGCAAAACCAACGTGTGAAATGCGTGATGGAAAATGTATGTCAAATGACATGTGTACTTCTGACAACAAAATGTGTCATGAAGGAGCAATGAACACTAAGTGTGACATGAGCAAATGTCCTGAAATGACCAAAGACGAATGTGCAAAAATGTGTGACGTAGAAGGTTGTTCTCCAAAAGAGAAAGCAATGTGCATGGCTCACTACGGAAAAGACGGAAAATGGTTAGGTGATGCTAACAAATGTTCGGATGATAAAAAAGCATGTTGTAAAGGAGAATAATCCCTAACAATAAATAGAATTCAGAAAGCCACCCATTGAGGTGGCTTTTTTGTTACTCAAAAAACGAAATAAACCAATTTCCAAAGAATCCATTTATATATTTGTTGCATGATTGAAAATCTGAATGCCAAAAACAAGGATTTCTTCGAACTTGTATTTCAAGTGGTCAAACTCATTCCCTTTGGACGCGTCACTTCTTATGGGGCAATCGCCAATTACCTCGGTTCCAAAAGAGGAGCACGCATGGTTGGATGGGCAATGAATGCTTCTCATCAATATGAAGGAATTCCGGCGCATCGCGTGGTCAACCGAAATGGCTTATTAAGTGGTAAAATGCACTTCCCTACCCCTGATTCCATGCAGCAATCTTTAGAATCTGAAGGCATTGTAATTATTGAAGATCAAATACAGCATTTTTCAGAAATCTTTTGGGATCCAGCACAAGAATTAAATTTACCTTAAAGATTCTGCTAATTTTGCATAAAATTCAACACATGAAATTCGCTACAAAAGCTATCCACGCTGGTGTTCATCCAGATCCAGCAACAGGTGCCATTATGACACCGATATACCAAACGTCAACGTATGTTCAAGATGGCGTTGGAAATCATAAAGGTTACGAGTACTCACGTACGCAAAATCCTACTCGTCATGCGCTCGAAAAAAACATCGCGGCGATTGAAAATGGAAAATTTGGTGCTTGTTTTGGTTCAGGATTAGCAGCCATTGATTGTGTGTTAAAAATGTTGAATCCTGGTGATGAAGTCATTTCAACGAACGATTTATACGGTGGATCCTACCGTATTTTCAAAACAATTTTTGAAAAATATGGCATCATATTCCATTTTGTGAATATGCAAGATGTGGATGCTGTCGCTGCATTAGTCAATGAAAACACCAAAATGATTTGGGTGGAAACACCGACAAATCCCATGATGAATATCGTGGATATTGAAGCCATGGCGAAAATTTCTAAAGCAGCTGGAGCGATGTTGTGCGTTGATAACACTTTCGCTACACCATACTTACAAAATCCATTAGATTTAGGTGCTGACATGGTCATGCATTCGGTAACGAAATACCTTGGTGGACACTCAGATGTTGTTATGGGTGCATTGGTTTGTTCCGATGAGAACATCGCCAATGAAATGTACCGCATACAAAATTCATCTGGAGCTGTTACAGCGCCAATGGATTCTTTCCTTGTTTTAAGAGGAATTAAAACCTTGCATTTACGTGTGCAACGTCATTGTGAGAATGGTGAAAAAGTTGCGCGTTTTTTAGCAACACATCCAAAAATTGACAAGGTGTATTGGCCTGGAATTGAAACACATCCAAACCATGAAGTGGCTAAACGACAAATGCGTGGATTCGGCGGAATGATTTCTTTTAACTTGAAAGGAAATCAATTAGAGGACGCACTCAGCATCGTGAAAAAAGTAGAGATCTTCGCGTTGGCAGAATCATTAGGAGGTGTAGAATCATTGATCGGACACCCAGCAACTATGACACATGCTTCCATCCCTAAAGATGTGCGTGAGCAAAGTGGTGTGGTAGACTCCTTGATTCGCTTAAGCGTTGGGGTTGAAGATGCAGATGATCTAATCGCAGACTTAAGTCAAGCACTCGCTTAAATTACAACTGATCTAAACTTTTAAAGAACTGTTCCTTTTTCGCAGGTGAAAGAGGAATAGCTGTTCCATCCTTCAGGATAACGGAGCCTCCATCATGCTTGTCGTAACGTTCTACGCAGTTCAGATTTATCAAATGTGATTGATGAACCCTAAAAAATTGTAGTCCGGACAATAAGGTGTCATAGTCTTTCAATGTTTTAGAAACAAGGATTTTCTTTCCATCATTCAAGTAAAAGAACGTGTAGTTTTTATCGGCTTCACAATGCACGATGTCATCAATTTCAACAACAAAAATACTTTCTTGTGTTTTTAGCACTAGTTTTCTTTTTAAATGAGGTTGAATATTGTGCTGTAGGGCTTGGAGTTGATGCTCATCCTTTTTATGAGACAATAGCTGTAGGGCATTCGTCACGGCACTTCTCAATTCTTCCGCATCAATCGGTTTTAAGATATAATCTAATGCGCTAAATTTGATTGCTTGAACAGCAAATTCTTGAAAGGCCGTTATGAAGATAATTTCAAATTGTTTGTGTGCGACACTTTTTAAGACATCAAAGCCATTTCCATCTGGCATTTGAATATCCAATAACACAATGTCCGGTTTTATCCGTTCAATCGCTTCAATTCCCGATTGTACATTTTCACCATCCGTATAGATTTCTAACTTTAAATCAAAAGATTCAAGCATTTTTCGGATAAATTCCCTCGTTGGATTTTCATCATCGATAATGAGTACTTTTCTTGTCATGTCTATTGATGTTAAAAGTTTTCTGTATCGAATTTCAGTGGAAGCACAATGGTAACGAGCGTGCCTTGTCCCTTTTTTGCGTCTAAATCCCTGAAAGCCAAACTTCCACTAAATTTATACTTTTTATTTAATATCTTGATTCTTTCTTGTGTTATATCTATTGCCATACTTTTGTGCGTCCGGATTTTTTTCGTTTGTGCTGACTTTTTTCTACCCACACCGTTATCGGAAATCGTGATTTCTAAATTTCCGTTTGCCTCTTTCATTTCAACAATGATTTGACCTCCTTTAACGGTATGTAGTTGTCCGTGTTCAATGGCATTCTCAATGAAGGGCTGTGTAATCATAGGAGGAACCATTGCTTTGTTTGACAGCAAATCATCTTCAACATGTAAAACATAACTAAATCGATCCTCAAAACGCATTTTTTGCGTGCTTAGGTACTTATCCAAAATCTCCAATTCCAACTCAAGTGGAATAAATTCCTTTGGGGAATTCTCCAAAATCAAGCGCATCAAACGAGAGAAATTCACTAAAAACTGAGATGATTTTTCTGGATTATTTTCATAAATATAACTTTGAATCACAGACATCGCATTAAAGACAAAATGAGGATTCATTTGAGTGCGCAGTAATGTTTGAGATAACTCTGCCTCCCTTTGCTCCTGTCGAGATCGCACTTGTTTCATTCGTAAAATTAAAATCACCAAACTGAATACAATGGCAAAAATGATGATCAATGAAATGTACAGGACACGGTCGCTCTGTAACATTAAAATTTCCTGCTCTTTGTTTTCCTGTTCGATCCTGCGTTGTTGGAGTTCAATTAAACGTTCGCGTTCTTCACGGAGATTACTGGATGTCAATTCAGCTATTTTAGAATCATTTCTTTTGATAGAATTGGACTCTAAAAATTGGATGTAGGAATTTTGATAATTTAGTGCTTTACGCAATTCTCCATTTTTCATGGAAATTTGTGCTAACAACTTATACCGTTCAATCAGTCCAATGGATTGAATTAATTGATCGCTAGAAACAGACATGTCGAGAAATCGCTGCGCTTGTTTCATGTCTCCAATCTGAATACTCAATTGTCCATAATCTTGGTAAACTTCAGCTAAATTTGTTGCTAATTTTTCTCTTGAATAAAACTCAATTGCTTCATTATACGATTCTTTTGCAAGATCTAAGTTTCCATTAAACGATGCAATATTTCCAATTGAATGTGCACATTGAGCCAAATTAAAAAGATCATTTTCTTTCATAAAATAAGCTCTTGCTTTTCGTGCATTGTACATCGCCCGAATCACATTTCCCTGATTCAAATACACTTTAGAATAAAATAATTGAATCAATGCTGTCGAATGTAAATCTTGGAATCTCCGTGCTAATTGATTTGCTCTTTTCAAATATCCTAATGCCTCATTCCAATTTTCAACAAGCATAGAATAGCGAGCGATTTCCATAAATGAATGAATTTTTAATCGATCGATGTGTAATTCTTCCGCCAGTCGTATTGCTTGTAGTTCTTTTTGCACGGCTCCTTCCAAATCCAAAAAATACCCAAATGTACCTGCTTGATTTTGCAAAGCTTTCACCAAAATTTCCCTTTTCTGAGATCTTTTCGCATAGGATATGGCTTGATTTGATGCCCAATAAGCAGAATCTCTTTTCATCCGAGACAAATAAAAACGCGAAAGATCCTGGTAGACAAGTGAATTTTTGGCATTGTTTCTACTTCCACGCAGTTTGATGAGGTTTGAGTCGGCAAGTTGCTTGGCAACACCCCATTGTTTATTCAAAAATTCGAGTTCAAAACGCAGACGATCTAAACGAAACGATAGCTCCTTCGAATCAAATCGAACATTTGTCATTTTTTTTGAAAAATTCGATTTGAATTGACTCGTGTTTCCTGTCTTTAGCAAATATTCTGAATAGATAAGCTCAATGAGTTGCTGTGATTTCACAGCAGTATAACGCGATTTATTTGAGTGCAAGGACAAAATAGACTGCTTCCATTTCACGAGATTCGTCAGTTCATAGAAATCAATGAGCTCCAATGTCGCTCGTAAAGCATCCTTATCTGTTTTTGCATTCGAAATCTTTTCTTTCAGTGCTAATGAAGGATTCTTTGTTCCTTGTCCATGAACAGATGCTCCTGTTAAAATAAAAAAAAGACAGAATATGTAATATTGCTTGAACATCGTGCAACTAATATACGATTTTTCTACGTCATAAGTCCGTTGTCTTCATCTGAACAAATTTCTAAACAGGACATCAATTAATTAGTCGTAAATTTGTGCAAAATTGGCCAGTACAGGCCTCAATGAAATATATTATGTTTAGAATGACTCGTTTTCTCCTTTTTCCTTTACTCACACTTTTTCTATGCCTTGGATTCTCTTTTGAGTCAAAAGCATCACACATTATTGGTGGTGAAATTTATTATGACTCACTTGGGAACAATCAATACAAAGTAACGATTGAAATTTACCGAGATTGCAACTCCGCAACTGGTTTTGATACGCCTTTAAATTATACCGTGTTTTACATGGATGGGACCATTTTTGCTTCTTATGACGTGAGTATTTTTAGTCAAAATATTTTACCAATTGTTTATGATGACCCATGTGTCACTCCTCCAAACGACATCTGTGTGGAACGAGCAATTTACATTGATACCATCACTTTGCCATTTAACGTTGAAGGATATTATTTATCATATCAACGTTGTTGCTGGACAGGAAACATCGACAATATTGTAGATCCATCCAATAACGGAATTACCTTAACAACCTATATTCCTGGCTCTAACTTAATTAACGTTCCAAATCAAGGGGCACGTTTCATCAACTATCCACCACTTGTCTTGTGTTCGCAAAACACCTTGAACTTTGACCATTCCGCATTTGATCCAGACGGCGACTCACTGGTTTACGAATTAATGGCCCCATTACTAGGAGGAAGCATTGCGAATGTAGTTCCCAACCCAGAAACTCCTGGACCCTACGCTCCTGTTAACTGGAATCCAACGTATACTGAATTAGTGCCGTTTGGAACTGGATCAAACATCACCATCAATTCTCAAACTGGCATGATGGCATTTACGCCGAATTTGATCGGAAATTATGTTGCAGGTGTTGCCGTGAAGGAATACCGTAATGGCATTTTAATTAATACGAAAATACGCACCTTTGGCTATCGTGTTGTTGCGTGTCAAGTTGAACTTCCAATTGAAGTAGATGTGACTGGTCCAACGCAGTTAATCGAAGATTGTGGCTTTGCTGGATTTGTTGTTGGAAGAACCGATGCAACAGAAAATTTAATTGTTCAAGTTTTATTGAGTGGAACAGCTACAAATGGAGAAGATTACCCATTCATCAATGATACACTCATCATTCCTGCAGGAGTTCTGTCGGATACGATTGGAATAGCTGCAATCTACGATGGCCTTATCGAAGGGAATGAAACGGTTTTCTTTAACGTAATTGTACCGAATCCATGTGATGGAACATTTGACACCACTTCGATTTCATTGACAATCATTGATTATTTACCGTTAACCATTAAAGCGCTTGATTCAGTGAATGTGTGTGCAGATTTTGGTGAATGGACAAAAATGTGGTGTCAAGTGGAAAATGGCGTTCCACCTTACAGTTATTTCTGGCAACCAATTAGTTTCCCAAATAATGATACGGTGAATGTGGATCCAACTATTTTGGAGCCCAATTTAAACGTCTTCACAGTAAGTTCTTTGGATCAATGTGGGAAAACGATTACTTCTCCAAACATTCGTGTGTACAATCAATGTCCGTTAGTTGTTCCAAACGTGATCACAACCAACAATGACCAAAACAATGACCTTCTTGTCATCCGCAATTGGGAAGATTACGACAGAGTAAGTTTAACCGTATTTAATCGTTGGGGCAATGTGGTTTACCTTAACGAGGACTACAAAAACGATTGGGATGGAAAAGATAAATCTGGCAGTCAATTAGAGGATGGCGTATATTTCTATACCGTTACACCTAAAAGTGATAAGTATGAATATGATGATGTACAGCGCACCTTGTATACTTTACATGGATTCATTCACATTGTAAATAAATAAATTTCCTACACATAAAAAAGGGGGCTTGAAATTCAAGCCCCCTTTTTGTTTAAGATATAATCTTGCTCAACAGATCGTATTAAACATCACTGCTGACAATATGCCCTCATTTGATTTTGTAGGTCAATCCTACGTTTAATCCAATGGAAGCCGCAGAAGAATTTTGATATGTTGGATATGCCAATTTATTCGATAAATCAACACCTAAGGCATCTACACCACCTGCATCTGTAAAGCCATATTGGAAGCGAACTCCAACATTTAAAATAAGCGGAAATTTATCGCCTAAGCTTACTTTTGAACCAAAACCAAGTACCGCAGTTGTAAAATTATTATACTTTCCAGTTACATCGCTAGTAGCAGTGGTTAAAGAATTGGAATATGTTGCTCTTCTTACACCATTTGTCGAAATACCAATTTCCGTATACCCACCTGTTTGCTCGCCTAATTTCAATAAAATTGGAATAGAAAATGTGTTGAGTTCAACATTTGAAGTATAAGTAGAAGCAAAGCTTCCAGAACCTATCGTACCTTGGTAACCTGTGTTAAACTGACCTCCCAAGAATTCAATAGTTACGCCAATGTTTTTCAAATTTGCGTTTAAAGCAACTCCGTAATTGGAACCTGTAGACATTTTGTAATCTTGAATAGCACCGAGATCAGAAATGTTGTTATTAAACATCTGTGTTGCGCAATATGCTCCTTTCAATCCGGCATCAAAAGTAAAAAGTTGTGCTTTTGCTGACATCGTCATTGCGAGAATTCCCGCGCTTAGTACTAATTTTTTCATTGTTTGTTGTTTTAAAGTTTGGGTGGTTTACGGGAGGATAAAAAATAGGTTTCGAAATGGAGAGTTTCAGTATTTTAAGAAGGATGTATAACTGAAATCGGGAGCAAGAATGGAAACATTCACGTGAAAAAATTACGCGTGTTACTTCTTTTGTATTTCAATTATTCACGACTGTGTAAATTCAAAGTAATAGGTAGTGCATTTTCAAAGTTGGCATATGTGTATTTTCAAAATTAGGTTTGTATTTTCTCTTATTTTAAGCATATAAATCTTGCTTTACATTGTACCAGAAATGTTCAAGGGACTAAGCTACTTTGAAAAGTTTATCCCTGATTTGATTGAAAGCAAAACCATCTCGTACATACCGGGCTATTTGATCAAAACAGAAGCTTAGGAAAGGTCTTGAGTTGGAAAAATGTTATGAAGACTTCTATATAGAAAGAAGATTAAGATCGTGGTTATTGGAAACAAAAAATGCACCGAGGTGGTGCATTTTTTAAATTCATTTACTTAAACGCTACTCCTTAATCACTTTTATCATATATGTTCGTTTTTCATCCCTAACTTCCAAAAAGTAAACCCCAGATGTTACATTTGTCAAAGAGTGATTTTTATCTTGAACATCGAAGGTCTTGATCAATTTTCCACTTACGTCTTTTAATGATAATGAAACGATTTGTTCTATACCCGAAATGGAGAAGTCATTGGAGATTGGGTTGGGACTCAATATCAAGCTAGTTTCAAGTTGAGAGTTGATTGAAGCATCATCAATAATACTTAAAGTTGCGATATCCGAAGTATCAACACAGCCTGCTTCTGAAATGATGCATCGAAATACTTGATTGTCATTTGCGAGCGTTAAGTTCGAAACACTCAGATTTGCTGTATTCACTCCACTATATTGTCCAGCATTACTGAGATTTTGAAAACCAAAACCTAAGTTTGTTTGCCATTGATAGGTTGGGTTTGTCGCGTTAGAGGCTACATTAAATGAAGCGTTTCCACCAGAAAGATTCACACTTTGATTAGTTGGCTGCGAAGAAATTAATTGTTGACAACCTTGGTAAAGTACAAGAATTTCTTGCTCAGTTAAAGCTCGGTTCCAAATACCGATGTCGTCGAGCTGTCTTGTTTGAACAACCGGTGTTGTTGGGTTATCCCAGCTACCTATTAGAACATTATTGTCTAGAATATTCATGCTTTGATTGAAGGATTGTGTGGCCTTCAATATACCATTTAAGTATATTTTAATATTACTTCCATCATATATAGAAACAATGTTTGACCAAACTCCCAATTCATTTTGATTTGAAGTAAATGACACCGAAGCGCCATTCCCCACTATGAAAAAAACTTTATAATTATTCACACCATAAGCACTATTGTTTTGATCAATAGCAACATCAAATCCATTTATATAAGGCGTTCCATTTTTAACAAGCGCTAGAGAACTTTGATTATATTGTGTTGGAAATTTCATCCAAAAAGAAATAGATAAATTATTGCTATTTAATTGTGGTTGGACATTGATCATTGTTAAATTATCAATTAATGTTGAAAGGTTATATGCATTATTAGCAACACCATTTCTGTCAGATGTCAACGTCGCGCCATTAACGGTTCCATCATTTCCATTCCCACTTTCATCATTGGCATTCCCATTAAAAGGCCACCAACCTACAAGTCCGTTTGAAGGAACGTAGCTCGGAATTTGAGCGTAGCTAATTACAGCTGTACAAACAAAAGCGATTAAAACTATTATTTTCATGTCGTAAGATGTTTTTACAAATATAAATTAATTTATGTATTTACATAACTTTTAAAAATCAAATTTACTTGACCTTTCCGTTATGTTAATACATACCGATGAGGCTTTATTAAAATTAATTGGAAATCGCATTCGGGAGCTTCGGAAGGAGCGAGAACTTTCTCTCCGGGATGTTGCTTTTAAAATCGGTATGGAGCCATCCAATCTGTCAGTGATTGAAAACGGAAAATCGAATCCTCAAATATTAACATTTGCCCGAATAGCATCCGCCTTGAATGTTGGATTAAATGATCTTTTTAATTTTGATTTCGATTTTCAAACGTTTGCAGATCAACCTCAAAAGTATCAAGCGAGAAAGCACGAGAAATGATGATTACTGAAAACAAAAAATGCACCTTCCAGGTGTATTTTTGAAAAAAACTCACTATCTATTCAGATTACAAAGTACTTGGACATTACAATTGATGGCACAAAACTAACTCCAAAACAACAAAGATGTAAACTTCGTCAATAGGAGATATGTCCTTATAGACAAAAGGAGATTTTTTCGGTTTGGTTTCCAGAAGGAATTCTTTCTACAAGGACCGTTGCCATTATTTAAAGAAATATTCTTCCTGCCAATGTCCCCACTCTGAATTCCAGCTTAGCTTTTTATTCGATTCATCCAATAAAAATGTGTGAGGTTGATTGACCACAGAGAAGTGAAACAACAATTTACCGTCTTCTAGTAATTCCACGTATTCTATGGGGAATTCATCCGTTGATTTCTTTATCACATCATACATGCTTACCGTTGCTTCATCATACATTGGATCGCTTAAGTGAATATTGATAGTGATTTTTATGTTCGCTGACTTTACAGGTTTACATTCGTATTCACCCAAATAGTTGTAATACAAATCTTGTTTCTCGCTGCAAGATTGTGTTCTAAACACCGCGTATTGCTTTACTGATTTCTGTATCGCGTAGGATTCTTCGTATTGAGGTGTCTCAGGTTCTTCGTATGCTGACTCCTCATATTCAGATTGATCGTATTCTTCTTCCATCGAAGACTTCAAATCCTGCATGCAGCGCACAGAAAGCCCCATGTTTTTATTGGTTCCAAATAAATGACTGGCATAATTACCCGCATTTTTACCCAATTCTCTTGCAAAAGAAAAATTCTGATCTTGCGGGCTAGAAGACCAAAAATAAGCACCAATACCCTTGTTTCTGTAATTACCCAAATGATCCCTTAATCCGCCAGGCAAACCACTGAAACCAAAAGAATTGCTTACGTTTTCAGGCGCATCCCACATAACTTTACTTATCAATTTAGTTTTATATGGATCACCCACATAATTGGTGAGGATCAACCACTCTTCATTGCTAGGCAACCTCCATCCCGAGGGACAAACATTACATGCCGTTTTCCAGTCATATAAATACCCATAAATATTGACAGCACTCGGGTCATTGTTATAAGAAAAGTAATTTCCGTTTGATGTTTTGAATTTCAAATTTTCAGCGAACCACATTTGATCACCAATCGCCACCGTTTTGTATGTTCTCCCATCACGTGGATCAGTAAATTGATTTTCTTGCGCAGATAAATGAATCATTTTAACTGAACCCAAAAAAAGAAATATTAGTAAGAAATTTTTCATAATGTTTGATTTACACAAATATATCAGAATTTGTGCGAAAATTGATTGTTCCGTATGTTCTGTAATAAGCAAAAATAAAAGCGTCAGTTTATAGGACTAGATCGAATCAATGAGAAAGAAGGTAATTCGCAAAAATGACTAGATTGGGGGAGTTTTTCGAGGTTTGTTTTTCGTTTTCCGTTTTTCGGTTCCTGAGGATCAATTATCCAAACAATCGCCTGTTACCTTAAAAATAGCGAGAACCCAGGCAGAGTTACTGAAAATGAAAAGCACTTCAAAGAAGAAGAAGCAAAGGATTTAATTGATTTGATAAAACTCAGTTTTATCATCCTCAATAAATAGAACTTTAATATATGAGTGAGTTATAAATCAAACGGATATTTTCGATTTTATCCATTCCCTGCCCACTCCTGTTTTGTACCACTTTTCACGTTTCATTGCCTCTGAACGAGTTTCAAACTGTTCAAACAAAACCAATTCCCAAGGCATATGCTTGGAAGTGTGATTGACTAATCCTTGATTGTGAATTTTTAATCTATTTTCAATATCCTGTATAGAACCTTTATATAAGATTCCATTCTTTAATGATCTCAGAACATATGAATAATAGGGCATCGTAAAAATGTGTATCATCCTAAAAAAGGTTGACTGGTTAGACCAAAGATAATGAACCCTTTTCAATAACAAGAAGAGGGTTCTTTTTTTTCCATGTTTTAAGTTTTATTTTATTCTGTAAATGTGCTTTATTAGG
>CANHMH010000024.1 GCA_947461635.1 Flavobacteriales bacterium
ACTATGGGAATTTGCATGAGCAGCAACCTTACTTTAGTAAGGAACTTAAAAAATTAAACAGAGTCCTTACCTCCAACGAGCAAAAGGATCTCATTGCCTTTTTAAAAACATTAAGTGACCAAGAATTTCTCTTCAATCCACAATTTAAATACCCAAAAAATGAGCGAAACGCAAGTTTTCAAAAGAATTAACCTCTAAATTTAAACAAGTCAAAAACTATGAAAAAAAATCTATTCATCTTGCTTATTGTTTGCGGTCAGCAAGCAATGGCTCAATTAAATCCAGCGATTGAACATTGGATGGTCAATTCGACAGGCATTACGGGAAGACACTATATTCAAGGGAATTCCACGCCGATCAATGAAACAACCTTGGCGAATGTCCAAACAGTTCAGTATTCGAACAATTGGGTTTATGTGACAACAACAGGCGTTCCTTCGTACATCACAGGTCCATTTATGGATGGAAATCCATCCTTGGCAACGAGTCAAAATGCAATTTTCAAAATGCCACTTAATCCAACTCAAAATACTGGAACGTTAACAAACACGACTGGTGGAAACATTGGGATATTCGTCAACGGTGTTGCGTTATTTGACTACCGCGACGGTGTGGCTTGGAATTCAAACACGAATACCTTGTGCGGTGGATTACCTGGAATGTCTCCTTGCCCGGGTGGACCCGGTGCTTCCTTATCTTGGAATCGAGATGCCATTCCAGCGGAAAAAGCCGGTTTTGATTGTTCCAAAGGACATCCAGCGATGGGGAATTACCACCATCACCAAAATCCAAGTGCGTTTAAATTGGATCTTACCGTTATTTCAAATGTGTGTGATTTATACGATGCTGATGGACTTTATGTCATAGACTCAACCGTACATTCACCTTTAATTGGTTACGCATATGATGGTTTCCCAATTTACGGTGCTTATGGTTTTAAAAACGCAGATGGAACTGGTGGGATTACACGTATGAAATCCAGTTATCAATTAAGAAACATATCAAGTAGAATTGTTTGGGCAGATGGCACTGACGTTCCTGATGGTCCGGTCGTGAGTACAACATATCCGCTTGGTTACTTCCGTGAAGATTATGAATTCGTCAGTCATGGTGGTCAAGGAGATTATTTAGATGTTCATAATGGACGCATTTGTGTCACTCCAGAGTATCCAAATGGAATTTATTGCTATTTTGCAACAGTCAATGAACAATGGAATTCAGCGTATCCATATGTAGTTGGACCAACATTCTATGGGGTGAAGTCCGCATCAAAAGTTACGACAATTACTGAAACTGTGACTACATATACTTCATCTGCTGGAATTTCCGAATTAACAGAAAATGAATGGTCAGTATATCCAAACCCTAGTAATGACATCATCATGGTGCAAGTGAATGATTTGACCAATCAGTCTTACACCGTTGAATTGTATGATGCATTAGGGAAACTCATTCAAGTTAAACAAATTGTTCAGGGAAGTACAATCGCTTACTTCAACGCAGATACACTTTACAAAGGTGTGTATCACGTGAAAGTGAAGGGACAAAATGGATCTAAAAAAATCGTGATTCAATAAAATTATCATCCATCAAGAGGAAAGGCACATTTATTATGTGCCTTTTTTTATTTGAATCTCTCTTCTATTCTTCATTTCTGTCTTTGTCAAAATGAAATATTCGTAAAAAACGGCACAATATTCATTTTACGGCAAAGGATATTCATTTACTCAGTAATGTATCAAACTTACGTTCTATATTTATTATGAAATAAGGAGAGAAACAGGATTCTTCTTATATGTAGAAGTTGACAGACTGCTTGGAGAGGCAGTTTTATTTTCTAGTTTGATAAGAGTTTAATAGTTTTTGTCGACGTCCCACGGGAATATATATAAGAAGCACCTGTCCTTATTTATTACAATGTACCACTCAGACTTTATTGTCTACTACTAGGAAGGGCTGAAAAGCCCTTTTTTTATTGTATCTTATATAGAACTGGGCGGCTTGGGCTTGCATCGTTTTTAAATGCCGCCATCTGAATTTCTAAAATATAGCTTCCATCTGCTACTTCATTTGGAACATAAATCAACTCTGTAATTGTTCGTTCAAAATTAGGTTGCGCAGGAACATTCCAGAAGGCATGATGGAAAATTAACGCACCCCCATCTTCTTCTCGATCCACAGATGGTTGGTCCACTAAAAAATGTTTCACATCGAACTCGTTCAGTAATTCGACGATAGTTACATCGAAATAACATGGATTCGTTCCAGAATAATTCACAGATTTTTTATCGATACCATTCGGCAAGGTTCGAATGATTACCGCTTCACTGAAGTCCTTCTGTAAATAGGACGCTATTTGTTCCGCCTGAACAACAAAGTCACCATTTTCCAATTGAACTGGCTCAACCGTAATTAAGGTCGCACGATAGAAATATTCTTTCAATACATCATTCACTGCATAGACTTCTTGCGTAATGTGTCCGCAACATTCAGTATGCGTACCGTGTCCGTGTGGATTGAAAAATACATCGCGAAAATTCACGCTTCCCCCCTCTTTGATACTTCCGACAAATCCATTCGCCCGAACGATTTCCATTCGAGGTGGATCAACATACCAGGCTCTAACGTTTTCAGTAGAGGCTTGAAGAGCCATTGATAAATCAATTGCCTCACTTGTTTCTATAAATTCTGATTTGGAAAGGTATAAACGCATGCAGTAAAAGTAAACATTCGCAACAATCTATCAAAAATGCCTTGTTGAAATTGTTTTCGGAATTTGGCGCTTAAATCTTCAGAAGGGCTAACTTTGCAACATGGATCAAAATCAAGACAAATTAAAGGACATTATCTCGCATTCAAAAGAATACGGATTTATTTTTCCATCATCGGAAATTTACGACGGGCTCGCTGCCACATACGACTACGGACAATTAGGATCCGAATTAAAAAATAACATCAAAACGTATTGGTGGAAAGCGATGGTGCAAATGCATGAAAACATTGTAGGAATCGATGCCTCCATTTTTATGCATCCAACAACCTGGAAGGCTTCCGGTCACGTTGATGCGTTTAACGATCCATTGATTGACAATAAAGATTCCAAAAAAAGATACCGCGCTGATGTATTGCTGGAAGAACATATGGAGAAAATCCGTCAGAAAATTGA
Organism: Flavobacteriales bacterium; assembly: GCA_947461635.1. GTDB lineage: Bacteria > Bacteroidota > Bacteroidia > Flavobacteriales_D > Crocinitomicaceae > UBA952. The sequence continues at coordinate 3,167 of CANHMH010000024.1, forward strand.
GAAAGAGGTAGAAAAAGGAAAAAACCGTTTTGGGGCAGATTTTGATGAAACACAATTCAGAGCGACCAATCCAAACGTACTTCGAAATGTAGAGAAAATTACCTCAATTGAAGGTCGCATGCGCGAAGCTTTGGAAAACAACGATTTAGAAGCAGTTAGAAACCTAATTGTCGATTTAGAAATTGTTTGTCCCGTTTCAGGTTCTAAAAACTGGACAGATGTTCGTCAATTTAATCTAATGTTCTCCACAGAACTTGGTTCCGTTGCTGGTGATGCTTCTACGATTTATTTGCGACCTGAAACAGCACAGGGAATTTTCGTCAATTTCTTGAACGTTCAAAAATCAGGAAGAATGAAAATTCCTTTTGGAATTGCCCAAATTGGAAAAGCCTTCCGAAATGAAATCGTTGCGCGTCAGTTTATTTTCCGTATGCGTGAGTTCGAACAAATGGAGATGCAGTTCTTCGTTCGTCCAGGGGAAGAAATGAAATGGTACGCTTACTGGAAGGATGCGAGAGAAAAATGGCACAAAAACCTTGGACTCGGTGCAAACTTGTACCGTTTTCATGACCACATTAAATTAGCACATTACGCAAACGCGGCTTGTGACATCGAATACAATTTCCCGATGGGATTCAAAGAACTTGAAGGAATTCACTCTCGTACAGACTTTGATCTTAAACAACATGAACAATTTTCAGGTAAAAAATTACAATTCTTTGATCCAGAATTGAACCAAAGCTATGTTCCTTTTGTCGTCGAAACATCTGTAGGATTAGACCGCATGTTCTTATCCGTTTTAAGTGCTGCATACCAAAATGAGAAATTAGAAGACGGAACAGAACGCGTTGTTTTACGCATCCCGGCAGTTCTTGCTCCATATAAAGCCGCTGTTTTACCATTAGTTAAAAAAGATGGGCTTCCAGAAAAAGCGCGGGAAATAATGAAGCAACTTCAATTTGATTATTCCATTCAGTATGATGAAAAGGATTCGATTGGGAAACGGTACCGCAGACAAGATGCCATTGGGACACCATTCTCGATTACCATCGATCATCAAACCTTAACTGATAATATGGTAACCGTGAGGGATCGAGATACAATGGAACAAATACGTATTGACATATCAGCCTTGGACGGACTTTTAGCAGAAAAAGCTAGCTGGAAAAGTGTGCTCAGCACTTTATAAGTTCATGGTCAAAATTATTTTTCGCATTTTATTGCTTTTTATCATTCCCATCTCTGGGAGTGCGCAATTATTACTCAATCAAGAAGGGGAAGCATTTACAGACATTCCTTTCTTTAATCGAGATATGATTTTTCCGAAGCACATAAAAACTATTGAGGGGAAATACTCTACAAAAAATTCCGGAGAAATTATTCGAGAAAGTTCTGATTGGTTTCGATACCGTTTCGATGAAAAAGGACGCCTATGCGAAAGCATGGATATTCGAACGATAAACAATAAGAAAGATACTGTGCTTCATCAGTACAAGTACGATTCTTTAAATCAAGTCATTGAACATCGAAAAACGGAGAACAAAGGATTCACCACAGTAAAAAAAACGTATGACTCTTTACATCGCTTAGCATCCGAAGTCACTTGCCGCGAAATGTATTCCTATCAAAAAAATCAAGTCCTTCAATCTACGATTGTCAATACAGAGTATTTCCAACATGTCAATCACCAAAATGAAAAAGAACTGCTGCGCTGTAACAGCGAAAAACTGCCCTACTTAAACGAAATCCGAACGTATAATAATCTTGGTTACCTATCGGAGAAAAAGAATGTGTTTCTTATAAGTGGCGAAGAATTCACAACAAAATATACTTACGATGAACAAGGACTTTTAATTGCGAAAACGCAAAACCATGTAAATGATGTTTTGGCAGATGAAGAATGGAATTACCGTTACGACAGTTTTGGAAATTTAATTGAAATTAAATGTTCCAAGTTTGGACAACTTCAAAAAGACTTACAAATTATTTTTGATACAAAAACACAACTTTTAGGCTCCACAATAGCGCGTGATGTTCAAAACAATTCCCTACTCATCCTTCGGTTCACTAAATATACGTACTACGAATAACTCTCATTTTACTGTAACAAAAGCTTATATTTTTTTTCTCCTCGATTTTTTCGGAAATTTGGCATGAAAATAGAAGCAATCGCTAAAAATTTGAATTATGAAAAAATTGTACATTGTAAGTATTCTCTTACTGAGCATTACCTTCGCAAACGCACAACGAATCAACTATGACATCAGTTCTAAGTGGTTTTTTGGATTAAATGCCGGTGTAACGTGGAATTCAAATGATGTAAAAAATGTCAATAGCTCCGGTTATGGACTGATTCTTGGCCGTTCATTCAACTATAACTACGGTAAAAAAATAAGTTTCGACCTACGCGGACGATTCCTTGCTGGAACATGGATTGGACAAGATACGAATGCCTTTTCGCTTTCGAATTATCAAGGAGGACCGCTAGATAGTTACAACACAAGCAGCAGCTCAATCTATGTGAACAATTTTCAAACAGATGTACGTCGTCTTGCCTTAGAACTTGTTTTACACCTCAATAGCGTTCGAGAGAAAACAGGAATTGATCCTTATGTGTTTGGTGGAATTGGCTGGACATGGACTCAAACCTACGGTGATTTATTAAATACCATTGATTCAACTTCTTTGTATGACTATACTTCCTTACAGCAAGGTGGACCCATCGGACCACAGTTGCCATCAACATTAGATGGACTTTATGAAACGCGCCTTGATGGTGGAATCGATAATCAATACAATGTTACATGGATGCCCAGTTTAGGTTTTGGACTTGGTTATCAAGTGGGGAAAAGAACGAGTTTAGGCATCGAACACAAAACAACTTTTACTCGTGGAGATTCATTCGACGGATACATTTCAACTACACCACGTTTGAAAAATGATTGGCATCATTATACTTCCGCTTACTTGAGAATCAACTTTAAATCCCGCGGTGGAAGAAATACCACAGAAAATACGACCAGTAATGTTAACAACTATACAACAGCAAGTAACTGTCCAAAGCCAGTAATCACATTGATTTCCGGCAACAATAAAACTGTCACAAATAGTCAATACCGCATTGAATTTAAAGTCAGCAACTTACTCAATGCAAATGGAACAACACTATTAAATGACCAAAATCAACCAGTACTTTTTAATTACAATACAGCAACGAATGTACTTGATGCAAACGTTCAATTGCATATCGGACAAAATACCTTTTACTTAACAGCAAACAATAGCTGTGGTAGTGAAACAGCGACGGTATATGTAAACTTGTTGAATTGCGTCACTCCAACTGCAACGATTACGAGTCCAAGTGGTGGTTCAACGACAGTGAAGTCGAGTGATTTTGCTTTTAGTGCGATCATACAAGGAGCTGTAAATGCAAACGGTATTAAACTTTTAATGAATGGCATGTCTCTAAATGGAGCAACATATAATACAGCAAATGGATTGCTGCAGCGCGCAATTACACTCGTTCCGGGTGTGAATACCATTCAATTAACAGTTTCGAATGATTGTGGTACAAATACCTACACCGCTACCATAACCTATGACAACTGCATTCCTGTCAATCTACAATTATTAAACCCAAGTGCTTCTGGTACAACTACAAACAATTCTGCTTTTACGTTGAGCGCCTCCATTTCCGGAACTTTGACAAATACCCAAGTGAAAGTCTTCCAAAACGGAATTCAGTTACCTAACGTCAACATCCAAGCAAATGGTCAAATACAAATTCCTACAACATTAGTTGCTGGAATCAATACATTCGATGTAGAAGTAAGTAATGGATGTGGAAACGACATGGAAATTACTTCCATTTATTACCAAAATTGTATCGCTCCAACGATTACAGTTCAAAGTCCAACACAAAATCAATCTTTGACAGCTGCAGGAAATGCCCTCCGTTTGAAAGCTACGTTAAGCAATGTTGAAACAAAACAAAACATCAGAGTAATTGTAAACGGAATCGAGCAAACGAACTTCACCTTCATCGCAACAACAGGTGCACTTGAATTGGGATTAGCTCCCATTAACGGAAGTAATAGCATCACCATTACAGCAACGAATAATTGTGGTTCGGATGTTGAAACAATTCAATTCAACTACATCAATTGTACAGGAATTTCACCGAACGTAACGTTTGTTTCAACGGGTGGGACAGTTAATTCTTCCATTTATAATTTAATTGCAAGCACACTTACTTCTACCGTAGCTGCCAGCTCCCAAAACACGAACAATTCAACGAATCAAACAATTACGGTGACTCAAAATGGTTCTCAGATTGCCTTTAATCAAGCAGCTGGACTAATCAATGCTGCAACTACGTTGATGCCAGGAATAAACACCTTCGTTGTAACGGCAACAAGTGTTTCTTGTGGAAGTGATTCGGAAACAATCACCGTTAATTACAACAATTGTATCTCGCCACAAATTACCCTAATTCAACCTACCACAACAGGTGGAACAACAAATATTGGCACGCTTCAATTCAAAGCAAGCGCTACGAATATTGTTCAATCACAAAACATTCAGTTGGTTAAAAATGGTCAGCAAATTCCATTCACCTTTACAAATGGTCTAATTAACGCAACAATCAATTTAACGAATGGCATCAATACAATTACCTTATCGGTAAACAATGCGTGTGGCAACGATGCTGAGACGATTACAGTAAACTATGTTCAATGTATCCCGCCAACGATTCAACTAAATTCATCCATCCAAACAGGTTCAACTGTTACGAATGCAAACTTCCTGTTCAGTGCCAATGTACTTGGTGCGAGTACACAAAATATGAGTTTGAAATTAAATGGAGTATCAACTCCATTTAACAACGGAAATGGATCCGTTACTGCGACATTGAATCTTTCTACAGGTTTAAATACCATCATCTTCAATGCGAGCAATGATTGTGGTGTTGACGTAGAAACGATTACGGTTAATTACGATAATTGTATCGCTCCTTCCATCACAAACTTCTCAAACAATGCAAGTACGATCGTAGCTATTGCCAATGCCTCACAAACAATAACAGCTACTATTGCTAACGCAACTGCTCAAAATACAGTCTTTACGCAGAATGGAGTGCAACGACCGTTTAGCTTGGTAAATGGACAATTCAGTGCGACAGTGAATCCAGTTACAGGTGTTAATTCATTTGTATTAACTGTCAGCAATAACTGTGGGACAGACCAACATAATTGGAATATTCAATTTACGCCATGTACAGCTCCTGTAATTACTGTTTCCAATCCTAGTAACAGTGGTCTTTCGGTAAATTCTGCCAGCTTCAATTTTCAAGCGAATCTTCAAAACATTTCGAATACACAAGAAATATTATTCAGCTTAAATGGGGGGAGCATTTCTACTTACACTTATTCAAACGGGAACTTTGCTGCAAATCTGAATCTACAAAATGGATTAAACACCATTATCCTGAAAGCAACAAATGCTTGTGGAACAGATTTAAAAACAATAACCATTTTCTACAATAATTGTGTCGCACCAATTATCTCAGTAAGCAGTCCTACATCCAATGGAGGAAGTGTTGCGAATTCTGCATTTACTTATTCTGCGGACATTCAAAACATCACAAGCGCACAAGGAATTCTTTTCAGTTTAAACGGTACTGCTATTTCAAATTACACCTTCAATAACGGACAACTTACTGCGAATGTGAATTTAAGTGCTGGATTAAACACTTTTGTATTAACCGTTTCTAATGCGTGTGGATCAGACATGAAAACGGGAACAGTAACTTATTTGAATTGTACCTCTCCAATTGTTTCCATTACAAGTCCTGCAACGAATAACATTACTGTTACGAATTCTACCTTTGCTTTTCAAGCGAGTGTTCAACATATGCCTAGTAGTCAAGGAATCAGTTTGTCGTTAAATGGTATAACTGTAACAAACGCAACTATTGCTAATGGACAAATTTCCGCAAATGTTAATTTAACTCCCGGAATCAACACATTTGTACTTACAGCAGTAAATGCATGCGGAACAGATTCGAAAACACAGGTGCTAAATTATTCAGCCTGTACAGCTCCACAAGTAACGATATCGAGTCCTGCAAATACCAATTTCGGCGTTTCGAATCCGATTGTTAATTTCCAAGCGTCCGTTTCGAACATGAATTCAAATCAAGGACTTAGCCTAACCTTGAATGGTAATCCAATTACCAATATAGTCTTTTTAAACGGACAAGTTTCAGCTACAATTTTCTTATCAAACGGCATGAATACGATTTTGCTTTCTGCGACAAATGCGTGTGGAAACGATGCTCAAATCTGCGTTATTCGCTATGAACCATGTATTGCACCAGTTGTGACAATTAACAATCCAACGGGTTCAAACTACACTGCAACGACCAATTCAATCCCATTTGCTGCTTCAGTACAAAACTTAACAAATGCCCAAGGATTGAGTTTGACAGTGAATGGAGTACCCGTGAGTAATATGCAATTCAATGTGTCTTCCGGACTTGTCACAGGGAATATTCCTTTATCAACAGGAAACAATAGCATTGTTTTAAGTGCGAATGGTTCTTGTGGAACAGATAGTAAGACAGTCAATGTATCCTATAATCCGTGTATTGCTCCTGTCGTTTCTATTAATAATCCATCGAGCGCAAGTACGACAGTCAGTTCCAGTAATTATGGATTCCAAGCGAACGCACAAAATGCCACAGCCCAACAAATCAGTTTAAATGTAAACGGTATAAATGTGACAAATTTCAACTTTGCAAATGGAAATATTTCAGCGAATCTTATTTTATCGAATGGAAACAACGAGATCGTACTTTCAGTCACCAATGCATGTGGTACAGACACAAAGACAGTGTTCATAAAATATGAAGAGTGTCTTCCTCCGGTAATTAGTATTAGCAATCCGTTAACGGCAAATACATCCGTTACCAATGCTAGCTTTAATTTTACGGGTGTTATCCAAAACATCGGAAATGGACAGGGAATCACTTTGACATTGAATGGAAACATTATACCAAATGCCAGTTTTGTAAATGGTCAGATTTCTGCTGCGTTAATCTTAACAAGTGGATTGAATCAAATCGTTTTATCAGCTAATAACAACTGTGGAACAGATAATCAAACAACGAGTATCTCCTTTGACCAATGTATACCACCAGTGGTAAGCATTCAAAATCCCTTGGATTTGTTTTATGGTGTAAACAGTCCGATATTTCCTTTTCAAGCAACCGTTTTAAACATGCCAAATACACAAGGCATCAACTTTACAGTTGCAGGTACTCCAGTAAGCAATTTCAATCTATCCAATAATAATTTCACTTCTACTTTAAACTTGCCAGAAGGTGTGAACGAAATTGTTTTAACGGCAACAAATGCATGTGGTACATCTTCGCAACTTCGTACCATTCGTTACCAGAGTTGTATCCCACCAGTGGTGAATATCACGACAGATCCAATTTCAGGAAGTACAACAAATTCTACAAACCTGGTTTACACAGCAAATGTGACAAACTTCGCTCCTAGCACAATTCTTCAGTTAACAGTAAATGGTGTAAATTACACGAACTTCTCCAATTTAAATGGTGCAATAAGTGCAAACATTTCTCTTGGTAATGGAGTTAACGAGGTTCAATTAACAGCAATTAGCTCGTGTGGTACTGATACGAAAACGTATGTAATTACTTTTGATGATAGTAGTCCAAATGGTGGACCAGGAAATTCTGATGGAACGTTTAAGCAAAATCAACAACCAAATCAAACGAAACCAACACAAAATAATACGCCAAGCAAACCGGCAACTACACCGACACCAACGAAACCGGCACAGAATAATACACCAGCGAAACCGACAACGCCTCCTCCGGCAGCAAAACCAACAACAGCTCCGACAACACCGGCGAAACCGGCAACACCTCCACCTGCAGCAAAGCCAACAACCGTTCCGACTACAACTACTGCACCAGCGAAACCTACTCCAACAACACCACAAAAAGAAATACCGGCGTCAGGCGGAGGTCAAAAGCCCGCCAACACCAACCAGAGTCCACAAAATCAAACGAATCCAGTTACGCCCAAAGGTGGAACAAGCGAAAAAGGAGGAGGTAAATAAGCCTCCTTTTTTATTACAAATTGTAGTAATTTTCATCAATTCTTGCTATATTCGCAGTCTTAAATTTTAGTGAAATGGCAATTATTGGAAAAATACGCGCAAAATCGGGATTACTTGTTGGAGTAGTAGGTCTTGCATTAGCAACCTTCATCTTATCAGATTACCAACAAATGCTAGGCATCAATGAAGGGGAATATGGTATAGGTACTGTATATGGAGAAAAAGTAGATCCAAAAGATTACACAATTGCTAGCAATAAATTCCAGGAGCAAGGTAGAAACCAAGCCATGCAAAACAACAAGGAGTTTACCGATGCGGACATGGAAACAGCTAACGATAATAGCTGGAACTATTTAGTGGATTCAACTATTTTAAGTAAAGAATATAATGCGCTAGGTATTTCCGTTTCAGAACGCGAGTTTAACGCTTATTTACTTGCAACTGATGGTTTTAACATCATTCAAGACCTCAATCAATTCTTTGTGGATTCGTTAACTGGTGCAGTTTCTCCTCAATCAATGGTAGAAGGAAGAAAAAAACTTCAATCAACATTAACGAAATTAAAAACAAGTAAAGAACCGCAAGCTGTTCAACAGTGGAATGGGACAAAGCAATATTACACAGATACAAGAAAACGTGAGAAATATTTTGGTTTGTTAGATCAGGCAGCTTATGTTACCAACCTTGAAGCAGCGGATAAATATTATGCAGCGAAAGAAACAAAATCAATTTCTTTTGTTTTTCGCCCATATTCTGATATCGCCGATGCAAACGTTAAAGTTTCAGACAAAGAACTACGTGCATACTACGAGGAACATAAAGCAGATAAAAAATATGCGATTCGCTCATCTTCTCGCGAAGTAAAAGTATTTGATGTAGTTGTTGCGCCATCGAAAGCTGATACAACTAAAATGAACAAAACGTTGAACGAATTGAAAGCTGGATTTATTACATCAACGAATGACTCATTGTATGTTTTGCGCAATAGTGATGTTAAAGTATACTTCAATAACAAGCGTTCTACTGCTGTTCCAGAAGGAAATCCAAAATCAAATCAATACCAGACTTATCCTATTTCTTACGATACCATTTTCAAATTAGCTGCAATTGGACAAGTTGTTGGTCCATATGCAATGAAAGAAAATATGGTTATCTCTAAAGTAATTGGATTTACGCCTTCTCGTTTGAAAGCTAGACATATCCTTTTAGCCACTGGAGGGAGCAAAGATGCAAAAGTGATTGAAGCAAAACGCAAAACAGCGGATAGTTTATTAAAAGTCATCAATACAGACAATTTCGTAGCTATCTCAGATAAATTTTCAGATGATACACAATCGAAAAAAGCAGGTGGTGTTATTGATAATTTCTTAGAAGGTGACATGGTTGCTGAATTCGGTTCTTATTGTGCAACAGCTCCATTAAATAAATTTGGTGTTGTTAAAACGGAATTTGGGTTCCACATTGTTGAAGTTTTAGAAAGAGACGCATCGAAATTGCCCGTTTTAGCATCCATCTCAAAACAATTTAAAGCATCTGAAGAAACCATCAGTAATAAAGAAAGTGAAATCAATAACATTCTGTACAAATTGGATAGAAAAGTTGGTAAAACGACTGATTTAATAAAGAAAGTTAGCTTATTCGATACAATCGTTCGTCAAGCAAATTATGTTGCTCGTTCGATTTCATTAGAGGACAAAGCACCTAAAACATATGGCTTCATGACTTCAATGGCTTCTGATAAAATACTTGAATTAGCGTACAGCGAAGGTGTTGAAGTTGGGTCATTGACTACATATCCAATCAAAGACAAAGACAAATACATCATCGGAATGGTTACTTCGATTAAAGAAGAAGGTGAACCAACATACGAAAATGTCAAAGCAGAGATGGAACGTGAGTTGATTATTGAGAAAAAGGCAAAAAGATTAATGAATCAAATGTCCAAAGGGAATTCATTGAAAGCCGTTGCTAAAAAATGTAATGTGTTGGTTCAAAATGCAGAAATCACTTTTGCAAATCCTCAAATTGCTAACGTAGGATATGAGCCAGAAATCATCGGTATGCTTTTCTCTTCTGTGATGAAAAAAGGAAAACGAACCTTACCATTGAAAGGTAAAAGTGGAGTATACATGATTCAAGTTATGAAAATGACGAAAGCACCAGCTAGCACTTCTTTCAAAGTTGAACGTGATGAAATGACAAAAACATTAAAAGGATCATTCCAAGGTCAAGCAATTGGCGCCTTAAGAAAGACAGCTAAAGTTATTGACAACCGTAAATTAAATGAATTAAGATTACGCTTCTAATCTATATTTATTGATTTATTGATGCTCAAGTCAGAAATCAGACTCCTTTACAAGGAAAAAAGAACTGGACTTAGTCCAAATGAAATTGTAAGAATCTCTGCTCAAGTCCAAGCGCTTGTCAGAGATTCTTTTTCGTTTAAGGGTAAATATGTTAGCGTATTCTTACCAATTGAACGTCAAAAGGAAATCAATACGTATGGACTTCTCGAAGACATCATACGACAAAGTGGACTCCCTGTTGTCTCCAAAGCAAATTTTTCAGATCTCAGCATGAGTTTGTTTCTATATGAATCAGCAAGTCAATTGCGATTGAACCATTTTGGCATACCAGAGCCTTTCGGAGGAATAGAAATTCAAGCAGCACAATTAGATTTCGTTTTTGTGCCTTTATTAGCGATAGACAACAAAGGATTTCGAGTTGGTTATGGAAAGGGCTTCTATGATCGCTTACTCGCTCATTGCAAGCCAGAATGTCTATTTATAGGACTACATCTATTCGATGAATTCATAGCAATAGAAGATTTACATCCAAAGGACATGGCACTTCACATGTGTATTACACCAAAAGGCCTATATGATTTCAGATAAAAAACTACAAGGGAGATTTCATTTACTAGCTATCGTATTGATCCCAGCAAACATGATGGTGATCTTTCTCGATACAAAATGGTGGATTGAATTCCTAGTACACTTACTTTCTGTAGTACTTCTTATTTTTTCTTTGAGGAAGAAACCGGAATAAGTACGCCATCAGCTTCGAAGTTCAGCTCAATCTTAGGAGTAACAATTTTGTCTATTTCAGATTTTGGTGCATTTCCATCTTCCAAAAAGTGCTTTTGAAGCTCAACAGAAATGGTATCATAATATGCTACCCCATGAAAATAAGCTACATTCCCTGTTTCTGTTTTTGGCGGTATCCCAAAATGATTTTTAAATCGGATACGGAGTAATTCACCGTCAGATTTCTTCACATTCACCCAACAACCTGCACTTTGACAAACATTGACAATTGGTGAGGAAAATGTAAACGAATCTTGTTGTGGATTTTGGTTAAATTGCTTCACCATTTCCTCTAATGAAATAGCTTTTGCCATATCAACCTTCTCAGGTCCATAATGTTTAAATGCTTCCTTTTCGGAACCACAACTTTGGATGATTAACCCAATACTTAAAATTGATGCTGAAAAGATTCTCATTTTTCAAGGAAATTTTGATAGAAGTCTTGTAACTGGTATGATTTTCCATCTACCATTACACTTTGAATTTGATTTGCAGATAAAAAACGTAAAATCACACGGCGTGAATCAGGCGTGTTCGATACCATCTGAAATGTAGCCACATGATTTTTTGAATTAAAATCAACATTGAAAAATGGCTCATAATACTTCGCGTAACTCGCAACGTCCTCTGAACTCAGTTGATTTGGTAATGTCACCTCTATTTTCCCTGAAACAACGCCTTCTTTTAAGGTTTTAGAAGATGGACAACTAGCTGAATTTGCAGTTTGAGCAAAAGAAATAGACCCAGTCACAAAGAACAGGATTCCAAAAAGTAGATGTTTCATAGCAAGATGGTTTAAATCGTATGTGCTAATCTACAAAATATTTTGCAATTTTGAATCCAATGGCAAATTTATTCACATACTTTGAACTTGGACGCATTGAAGGAGGTTGCGATGAAGCTGGTCGTGGTTGTTTGAGCGGACCCGTTGTGGCTGCAGCTGTGATATTAAATCCAGATAAACCAATCTCCGCCCTCAATGACTCCAAGCAAGTAAACGAGAAAAACAGATTGGTTTTACGAGATCAAATCATGAACGAAGCTTCTGCCTATGCCATTGGAATTGTAACACATGAAGAAATTGATGAAATCAATATTCTCAACGCAAGTTTTCTTGCGATGCATCGCGCTATTGACCAATTAACGATAAAACCCGAATTTTTGCTCATCGATGGCAATCGATTTAAACCTTATCCTACCATTCCACACGCCTGTATCATCAAAGGTGATGCAAAATACCAATCCATAGCTGCAGCCTCTATTCTAGCGAAGACAAAACGGGACGAAATCATGGATTCACTTCATGAACAATACCCCATTTACAATTGGAAAAAGAACAAAGGCTACCCAACAATTGAACACCGTGAAGCCATCGCCGCGGTTGGACCAAGTCCTCATCACCGAATGACTTTTCGATTACTTGCAGATAAAAGCCAACTAGATTTATTCGATTAAACATTCACTTGTTAATTTAAAACAACCCTGTCCTACATTCTACCTCTTATTCAACGTATTTTTGAATAAATACGTGTAATGATGAAACGCTTGCTTCTTGCCATTCTTGGCTTTTTCATAATGACTTGGATTGGCTATGTCTCCTATGACCTACTCCACAAAGAAAACAGTCAAAATTTCAGGTCTTACTTTCATGATACAGACGGTGTGATTTGGGCCATTCACCAACCAAATGAGGTCAGTTGGAATGAACATAGCATCCAAACACTTTCCGTGAATCAAGCGCTATATTCATCCTTGACACAAAAAATGAATGAACCTTGCACCTATATTTTTGGATCAAGTAACGTATTGTTCATCGTTGAGAAAAGGAGCTCTTGGTCAAAAAAGGAAGTAGAGAGAATATTTGAAAATGGTCTTTTTCCTTTTCAACTTGGTAAATTAAATTCCTTCGAATACGGTAAATTACATGGTGCTTTTCGCGGAAATCAATTGATGATCTATGAGGGAGAATTACCTCTTCCCGGTGAATGCCCTTTTAAAATGGATATCAAAGCAAGCTTAAGTCGAATCATTCTTTCGTCAAAAAAAGAAGCCCAAAGCGTAAGTGATATATACATTAAAAAAGGAAGGATTTATTCGTACACAAAAAGTAGTAATAGATCAAAAAATATCAAAGAGATTGATGACAGACGAATATTCTCCCATGTCATTCCGTCCAATATCGATACATATGCGTTTTATGAAAAAGGATATCTGAGAAAAATTGATCCCGTTTTTTCGCATTCTTTATTTTCGAAATCAATGGTGTCTACAGGAGCTGTGATCATGACCAAAGGAGATCAAACTGCTGCAATATTTGATTATCAAGAGGATTATAGTCCGATTGACATTCTAAATGAACACTTTCAAAAAGAATCTGAAAATGAATTGAGTGCTACCTTTACACATCTACGTTTCTCCAAACTTTTGGAAGGAAAAAATGACAGCATTCGCACAAAACAACCCCTAAACATTGCGTTAATGGAAGGATTTGCGGTTGTTTCCACATCAAAAGAATTCCTTGACTTTATTCTTGCTGAGGCGGAACTTTCACATACACTTTCACAAGATGAGAGAAGGACAGCTAACATTTATGGTTACCTGCCGAAAAAAGTAGCTTTTAGACAAGTTTCTCGATCCAAGCAACAAACAGTTAGCGTTTATGGAAATAAAATTGTTCAAACGAGTTGCCGACTCATTGATGTGGTTGATCAAAAAGAAAACAACCGTGTAAAAGACTATTTCGTGATGAATCCAGGGCTTAGGGTAATCGACTTTGCAGCTTTTCCAGAAAGAGGGAATGTGATTGCATTAACAGAAAAAAATACGTTAGTTGGTTACATCAATGGACTTAAAAAATGGGAGAAGCCATGTACACAAGAAGTTATTTCCATGAATGTGATTAATATTGGTCCATCCTATGTTTCTATTCAATTTGAAACAGAACTCCAACTATTTGATAAAACCGGACGTCTTGTTTTTCGAATGAATACACAAAATAATAGTACGCCAAGTGGTTACATGGTAAAAAACAACATGGAGTTTGTGATGGCAAATACAGATAAAAGTGTTCATTTACTCAACGACAAAGGAACCGTCATTAAACCTTTTCAAGTAAATGGATCCATTAAACAACTTGCTGTTACTACACAAGCGAAAAAACCAATCCTTGGAATTCTTACCTCAAGTATGTATTACACTATTGATTTAGAGAAACGTAAAACATTGAGTAAACTTTCCATTGACAGTACATACTATCTTATAAACACAGGATTCGAATTAATACCGACCTCATTACGGAATTCAAACCTCACAATGATTAAAAATGGTAAACCAACACAATTTTCCACAAAAAGCAACGTTAAACTGCTCGGATCCTACCTATTGAACCAGGAACTAGTTTGCTTACTTTCACGAGGAAAAGAACTGTATGCTTATAAAAACGGTAAAATGCTTTGGGAAAAAACAATGCCTCTGCAAGAAATTAGTGCTTTAAGCATCCAAAGTTCTAAAAATGGCTTACCCGTGCTTTGTTTTCTGGATGCCCTTGAAAATGAATTATTAATATTAGATCAGAACGGACGCAGTAGCGACCAAAACGAACGTCATGGTGAACGAAAAGTTCAGGTTAGTCCTTTCGGCAGTAGCGCCTACTCCATCACAACGTTCTTAGGTTCCTACCTCATTCAATACACGAAACAATAAGTTATGAAAAAACTTCTCATTTGCCTTTCCTTACTTGCCATGCAAGCACAAATTAATGCTCAAAGTTATCTTGGGCTTAGTTCTAGTAACTACTCTGGTGTGATTGGAAACCAAGTTAATCCAGCCAATTTTGTTGATGGCCGTTACAAATTCGACCTTTTGCTTTTTGGAACAAACATGAATGTTTACCAAAACTTTGGTTACTTTGATGCAAATGCAATGCGCAGCGCTCAAGGAGGACAAGGATATTGGTGGTACAAATCTTTTTCGGACGCGGCTATATTAAACGCTTGGTCGAAACCTGACTCATCGTTTATCGATCGTTTTATCGTTCACAATTACGATGAAACTTCAACGAAAACCTTGGGCGCAAACATTAATTTCCAAGTGGATGTTTTGAATACCATGTTTCACATCAACGAAAAAACGGCTATTGGATTTAATATCCGCAACCGTACAGTGGTTAATGTTGATAATATGGATCCAACCCTTGCCGTTTTAGCTGAAGACGGATTGGAACACCCTAGTTTATGGAATGCTGAATACAACGAACAATTATTCAATATAAACTACATGACATGGTCCGAAATTGGATTCAACTACTCTCAAGTATTGATCGATAATAAAGAACATTTTTTGAAAATAGGAATTGCACCAAAAGTACTAATGGGTCATGCAGCAGCTTATGTTCACACGGATGATTTTTCTTATAATTTAGTCAATGAGGATACTTCCCAATATTTAACTGGAACGTTTGATTACGGTTATTCGAATAATGTCAATGGAATCATAAATAATGGAATGAATGGACAAAATCCAACGATTTCAGAAATTATTAATCCATCCTCTAAATTAGGCTTTGGTTTGGATATTGGAGCGGTTTACGAATGGCGTCCGAAGTATGCTAAATTCAAATACGACATGGATGGCGAAACGGATTTATGGCGTAGAAATGAAAATAAATACAAACTACGAGCTGGATTATCCATAGTAGATATGGGAAGCATGAAATTCACTAAGGGTGGATTAAGTCGAAATTTCGCAGTGAATACTTCGAATTTGTTCAACCTTCAAACCTTTAATACAGCGACAAGCTTGGAAGGTTTCGATGGAGTCATCGATAGCCTCATAAATCAATCTTCTGCAGCTGGGAACTCGGAATGGGTTTCACTACAAGATCCATCTCAAACATTTAGAATGCGTACCCCGACTGCCGTTAGTTTTCAATTCGATTATCAGATATGGAAAGGATTCTATATCAATGCAACATCCATGGTTAACATGATTTCACAAGGCAAGGATACGAAAGTTAAAACAGCCAATCAATTCTCCATTACTCCTAGCTTTGATAGTCCATATTTTGGTATTTACATGCCTATTTCAATGAATCAATATAGTGGAATGAAATATGGTTTAGCAACCCGAATTGGACCGCTTGTTTTGGGGATTACAGACATGAAAACCTTGATGGCGAAAGACAATGTAAGTGGCATTGAATTCTATTTTGGTAGCCGAATTCCAATTTTGTACCATCGTGTGAAAGATAATGACAAAGATAAAGTGTCCAATAAAAAAGATGAATGTAAGAATGTTCCTGGAATTTGGGCGTTCAAAGGATGTCCAGACACTGATAATGACGGGATTCCAGATTCCGAGGATGATTGCATTAACGAACCTGGAACTGCCGAGTTTAAGGGTTGTCCTGACTCAGACGGAGATAAAATCATCGATAAAAAAGATGCCTGTCCAACAGTGGCTGGTTTAAAAGAATACAAAGGTTGTCCTGATACAGATGGTGATAAAATCATCGACTCTGAGGATAATTGTCCAAACGTCGCAGGATTAAAAGAATTCAAAGGTTGTCCTGATACAGATGGTGATAAAATTATTGATTCTGAAGATGCATGTCCGACCGTTGCTGGACTTGCTTTACTTAAAGGATGTCCAGACAAGGATGGTGATGGAGTTTCAGATCAAGAAGATGCTTGTCCAGATAATGCTGGTCCAAAGGAAAACAAAGGATGTCCAGATAAAGATGCGGACGGAATTTATGACTTTATCGACGAATGTCCGGATGTTGCAGGTCCACAAGAAAACCGTGGTTGTCCATACAAAGATACAGATGGTGATGGAATCCTAGACAAAGATGATGATTGCCCAACTTTGTCTGGTCCAAAAGCAAATAAAGGTTGTCCTTACAAAGACAGTGATCAAGATGGACTTTTAGACAAAGATGACGATTGTCCAAATACTCCAGGCCCGAAATCTAATAAGGGATGTCCGGTAATTGAACAAGCTGTAATAGAAGTGTTAAAAACAGCATTCGACAATTTAGAATTCGAAGTGTCCAAAGATGTCATTTTAGAGGGATCTAAAGTTTCCCTAAGTGAACTTGCAGAAGTTCTGAAGAAAAAACCAACATGGAAACTTGAAATTACTGGTCATACCGATAGTCAAGGTGACGATACTGCCAACATGCTGCTTTCTAAAAAACGAGCAGAGGCGGTAAAAGCGTACCTCGTTTCCCAAGGAATTGACGCGTCACGTTTCATCGTTCAGTATTTTGGTGAAACGAAACCAATTGCAAGTAATGACACAACGGAAGGTCGTCAAAAGAACAGACGTGTTGAAATGAAGGTCGTTTTCGACTAAAAAACACATTCAAAACTGAAATAAAAGGAGGACATTGTTCTCCTTTTTTCATATTAAGGAAATGTTAATTGTTGCTCTTATTCAATTAACACAACCTTAACTTAGGATTAATTTACGGATTAAAGTGTCGACGTTCCTTTGCATCGTGAATTAAACCCGATTTATGAAGACCTATTTTCGCTTTTTTACCTTAGTAATTTTCAGTTCTATTCAACTTATTTCCCTTGCTCAATCGGGAAGTATTTCTGGAATTATTAAAGATAAAAACAACAACAATCCACTAGAATCTGCAAAAGTTATGTTGATGGGGGTTAATAAACTTGCCATTGCCGATGCAACGGGAGCTTTCTCATTCGCGGCAGTAGAAGCTGGAACCTACACAATGGAAGTTCGATTCATGGGGTACTTGTCTCAAAAAGTGGAAAACATCGTAGTGAAGTCTGGTCAAAATACAGAAGTAAACTTCGACATGGACAATTCAACAAAAACGGAAAAAGATGTCAAAGTAATTTTTCAGACGAAGCCGAAAGGAGATGCTGAAATCACAAAAATGCAATTGAATCAAGGTGGACTTGTCGATGGGATCAACAAAAATACGTTCATCAAAACACCAGATGCACGTGTGTCAGATGTATTCAAACGAATCAGTGGAGCAAGTGTACAAGACAATAAATTTGTGGTGGTGCGCGGATTGAGTGACCGATACAACTTCGCTTTAATCAACGGTGCATCCCTTCCAAGTACAGAAAGTGACCGTAAAGCATTTGCCTTCGACATTTTCCCATCCAATATGTTGGAAAATCTATTTGTTATGAAAAGTGCAACACCAGAGCTTCCTGGAGAATTTGCTGGTGGTGTTATCGATATCAAAACATTAGAGCCACGTGATGAAGCGTTTCAAAACATTCAAATTGGAGGGGCTTATAACACACTTTCTACCTTTAAAAACTTCAAAACGTACGCAAGTGGAAACTCAGATATGTTCGGTTTGGGATCAAATACACGACAATTACCGGAAGGACTTCCGTCCACAGCTGATTTCAATGCGCTAACCAGTGAACAAAAAGCAACTTACGCGAAATCAATCCCGAACTCATGGGGTTCAAGCAACATGACAGCAATGCCTAATCTAAGTCTTCAGTACTCGATTGGAAACATGTTTAACCTAAAAAACAAACGAAAATTCGGATACGTTTTTGCTTACTCTTACTCAAATAGCGCTCAATTTAATTATGTGACAAGAAGAGAATTCGAAGAGCAAGCAACAGGAGTCGTTACCAAAAATGAATTGCGCGATTCAGCATATACGCAATCAGTTCTTAACACTGGAATGCTTAACTTGAAATACCAATTGAATCCTAAAAATGACATTCAATTGAAAACGATGTATTCCATCAGTGCTGATGATAAAGTGAACATAAGAAATGGTAAACGTGACATGGATGTTGAATCGGTTTACAATGAGAAATCTACGAATATTTGGTACACACAAAACAACCTATTAACTAGTCAATTAATCGGAAATCACACGATTAAGGATAAAATCAAACTTTCTTGGAATACAGGAATCAGCGACATTTCTCGTCAAATACCGTTTTTAAGAAGAACGGTTTACCAACAGGTTGACACCACATTGCCTTACTTTGCTGTCATTCAGGCAAATGATATATCTACTTTAGGTGCAGGAAACATGTTTTGGTCGAATTTAGATGAACGCATTTACAGTGGTCGTTATGACGCTTCGTACCAACTTGGAAATGATGAGTCAAAAAACTTCTTGAAAGCAGGAGGCATGCACCAGTACAGATCGCGTTCATTCGATGCGAGAAACCT
>CANHMH010000025.1 GCA_947461635.1 Flavobacteriales bacterium
CGTGGGCGATTCATGGTCCATTCGCGTACCTGACATGAATGATGAAGACACCATTTCCGTTCATGTCAATTCTATAGATATCGTCAATATTAATGGTGTCGACTTGAAGCGGCTTCAAGTTTCTTATGTCACACAATTTGACAATATGTCGAACTTTTCTTACGACTCCGAAATCATCGAAAGAATTGGAGATACACGTTACTTATTTAACCTGGCTCCAGAATTCAGTTATACGTGCGATGAATCCGTTATCACTGGACTTCGTTGCTATGAAGATTTGAACATGCCGTTATATTCCACTGGTTTAACAAGTACGTGTGATTTTCAGGCCTTCGTTGGTATAAAAGAGCAAGAAATGGATGAACAAAAGGCCTACCCTAACCCATCTTCCAATGTGGTCTATTTATCAACGGTGAACGATTCCAAGTTGTCCTATGAAATTTTTGATTTACTTGGACATCCCATGTTAAAGGGAAGAACTACTTCAGAAATAAATATCAGCTCGCTAAAGTCGGGAAGCTACATTTTATTTACTACAGATAACGGTTTTGTAAAATCGCAGAAAATTCAGGTGATTAAGTAGCATCTCAATTTTATCATTCAGATCTGCAGAATGGAATCCTCGTTTGTCAGATCAAGAAACAAAAAATCCCTCAACTATACGATAGCTGAGGGATTTTACTTTTATCGACAAAAGTGATTATTCATAAATGAATATTTTCTCCTTCGAACCATCGCTATATGTATATATCAATAGTTGATTTGGCTGGACAACGGTCTCTCTTCCCATAAGATCTGAAACCCTAATTAGTTGTTTCGTATCTCCTAAAAGTTCATCGATACCTGAGATCTCTACGCTTACCGAGGAAGACATGACGATTGTGTGAATAGTTGAACTCTTCTGAAAACAATATAAGATGAATTGTAATTCATTACACCCCATCGCTAATCCTGGATAATAAACCGCATAATTCTGCATGGACATTCCTGTTGAATCCAGTACTGACCAGACAACCAATAAACTATCCATTGGATTTGTCGGATAAGTAATTAAACTGATAAATGCCGTGTCAACTGAATTGAAGTCCAAGAAACAATCCTCAAACATAACCGTTGATGTCCCTACACTTGGTGAACAACCTGTACCACCGTTTATGATTAAGGTGTCCCCCGTTAATTGTGATATATCTAGTACATCTATCCATGCTTCATCCTGACAACCGTTTGCGTCTGTTACCTCACAATAATAAGTTCCAGGACATAAGTTTGTAACTGTGTTTGTTGTGGTTGTGCCAATAGTTGACCACACATACGAATAAGGCGCTAAACCGCTTGCTGTTACCATTGCTGTACCATTACAGGTTGTTGAGTTTGTAGCGTTGGTTACGGTACTTGTAAGCGAATATCCTTGACATGGAGTATATACTATTGTCACTAATTCCGCTAAAGGAATAGCATTTGCAGTATACGTTAGAAGGTAATTTCCAGGACATAAATTTGTCCAACTGAAAACACCTTGTGTGGATATTCCCGTATCGTAGGGAGTCCAAGAAATTGAAGTAATCCCCATGTTTGTGCTGTCAAGAGACGCGGTTCCATCACACGTATTTGGACCGGAAGTGTTTGTGGTGTAGACTTGTGCCTGTGAGTACACAGATATAGAAATAACACTGAAAAGTGTTAAGAATAATCGTTTTAGTTTGTTCATGGTATATGGTTTTAATCGTTTCACTAATGACTATTTTCTAGAACGTAAACATTCAAAGAATGAGGTGTGAGCATTTGAACAAGTTGCTTCTATATGCGAAAAAGGAACGGAGTTTAAGAAAACTCCAAGAAGTTCTTGAAATAAACCTATTTTTGCACCAAAATTCACAAATCACAATTACGCATGGCATTTGAACATAAACTAGAAGTACTCAAGTCAATCGAACCCGATGTACATGCGTTTATTGCCGATAAAATGAATCTTCCTGAAGAATGCTGGCAACCGACGGATTTTATTCCAAACGCTGCAGATGCTGATTTCGCAGACCAAGTGCGTGTCCTTCAAGAAAGCATTGCGCAGGTTCCTGATACAGTCATGGTTTCCCTTGTTGGAAATATGATTACCGAAGAAGCACTTCCAAGTTATCAAACGTTTTTCAATTTGTTGGAAGGTGTGAATGTCGAACGTAACGTAGCAAGTACTGGCGCATGGGTACGTTGGTCGCGTTTGTGGACAGCCGAAGAAAATCGTCACGGAGATTTATTGAATAAATACTTGTACTTAAGTGGACGCGTTGATATGCGCGAAGTAGAAACGACTATTCAACGTTTGATTCACAACGGAATCGATTTACAAACAGCTGCAGATCCATACAACGGATTGATTTACACGTCATTCCAAGAACGTGCGACAAAAATATCTCACGTAAATACGGGAAAAATCGCCTTTAAATCAGGAGATAAATTACTCGCGAAAATATGCAATACCATCGCTGGAGAAGAAGCCTTGCACGAAAAAGCTTACAAGTTTTTCATGAGTAAAGTATTCGAATCTGATCCAAATGGTGCATTGTCTGCTTTCGTTCAGATGATGAAAAAGAAAATTGTTATGCCTGCTTCTTTAATGGACTTTGGAACAGACAAAAAACAATACGTAAACTACGCATCTATTACTCAAAAAATTGGCGTGTATACAAGTCATGACTACGCGAACATAATCGATCACTTGGTGAAATTCTGGTCAATCGATAAACTCAAAGGACTCAGCGACGAAGGAAACAAAGCGCAAGATTTCCTATCATCTCTTTCTGAACGCTACTTCAAATTAGCGGAACGACTCCAGGAAACGACCGAAGTGCAACTTGTTTGGTTGAATAAGTCGAAGTTGGCACTATAAAACCTAAAGAATCTTTTTCTTACTACCCATTCATTTTCTTCGCAGCTCTGCGTTTGCTTAGGAATTATCCTATTTGCGTGCCAATTATAACACATACACCAGTGATAAGAGCATCCTCTAATTTGGGTAATCAAATGCGATTAAGCTACCTATACGGATTTAAAATAGATCGGCGTTTTCACGTTTCCAGTCTTTAGCTTCATTTATTTTTTCTTTTTGGATGATGGACCGACTTCAATAAATAACTGAAATCCAATTGATTTGTTTTAATATAAGGAAGTTGGCGCCATCGTTTAATTTAGCCTGAATAACATATAATTTACCTCACTTAACTTACACATTGTTAAAAACTTAATTTTTATTATTTGTACTAGGTGTTATTTTTTTTGTTTCTTTGGATAAACTTAAAACTATTTATTATGGAAGAAACGAATGAAACAACAAGACCCGCTTTTTTAAAAGTACTTTGTATTTTAACTTGGGTTGGATCAGGAATTGGACTAATTTCTGGATTAATTGGATTATTGGGTGCATCTGCGTATGAAAACATTGATTTCGGAGACGCAGCATTGAATGCCTCCATGGAAAAAATGAAAATGATTCAATATGTTAGTTTAGCTTGCATCGTCTTGTGCATCATTGGTTCAGTCATGATGTGGCAGATGAAAAAAGCAGGTTTTTACATTTACGCTATAGGAGAAATCGCACCAATCGCCGTTTCATTTATCATACTTGGTGAATTGGCAACATCAGGTGGAGCAATCGGTGGTGGAATTGCTGCAAGCGCAGGAATAATTGGAGCAATCTTTCCTTTGGCTTTTGTCATTATGTATGGATTAAACCTAAAACACTTGAAATAAGATAAGACCGAGATATCGAGCCTACCTATTTTATATAAAGCACAGAGTAATCTGTGCTTTTTTTTATTCTAAATCTTTGAAAATCTAAAGATTTATACTACCCATTCATTTTCTTCGCAGCTCTGCGTTTACTAAGGTATTGTCCAATGTACAGACCTGACATCGCGCAAATGCCCGTAACAAGCGCCTGTCCAAGAGGAAAATCAAAGGCGATTAACACACCAAATCCGGCTAAAAAAGGAAGAACGATTTGTAGGATTATCTTTTTCATGCGACTTAATTACTTTTAAATATATCATTATTCAATCTCCAAACTCACATCAAAGGATAAATGTCCCGTTTGTGAAGCCTTGTAATTCGTATGCCAATAGTTGTTTAACACATACAAATACAGTGGATTAACAGCAGCGTTTTCTCTTAACCAAACTTTGGCTCCATTCACTTTTTCTTCTTGGATGATGGAACCGACTTCAAACAAACTAAATGCAGGAGCTTGAAGGATGATGGTATGCTTTTCATCACTTAACTCGACCTGTTTACTCACGCAAATAAACTCTTTGTTGGATCCTGGAAGTTGACTAGAGGGATAATCCAACGAATGGTTTTCTGCTCCATAGTTTAACTTCCAGTTGGACTCCTTGAAGGGAAAAGCAATGTGCAAGGATTCCTTGTCGAATTCTTCGGTTTTATCCGCTTCGACATGAAGGACAATGCGGTTGGTGTTTTTCTTCCACATATAGCTGATCTGAACATGCTCAAAACCGAGTAAGTTAAAACTTAGTTTAAGGTATTTCTCTTTTTCGTTTTCGCGATCTTCCAGCACCGTAATGTTTGTTGGACTACAGTACTGCATGGGTGAAATGCCCTTGGCGTAAATGAATTGCATGAAATCATACGGGGCATTTTCGGAAATAAGATTCTCGTTATCAACAAGCAACTTCGTGATGCCACCTGTGCTTAAATCGACATCAAAACTGGTGATTTTACTTTTTTTGACGATTCGACCATTCGTCGATTCCGGATATTCATACCCTAGTTTATTGCTCAAACGTGTGTACTGTTGTTCTGCTGAATCCAAGAAGGACTTCTTAATGCGCCATTGTTCTGTCGTGAAGAAAAGCGCTGGATCAGAAATACTGCACCAAGATCCCCACGTATGCTCATGGAATAAAATGATGTTTCGGTGTAATTGATAAAATTCAGCTTCATGAGTGGCATACACGTTTTTCTTTTGTGCAAAAGCATCCAAAGCAATCGTTTGAAGGGCTAATTTTCGATTGGCCATCTCCTCAACCGCCGTTGAATACGCGCCATCTTCCCAATACGGACTGATTTCGCCTGTTCTCACTGGAATCTCTGCACCATAACGCTGTTCGAAGTTTTGATAAAGGGAATCGATATTTCCGATGACTAATTTCGGTGAGTCATAGCGTTCGTTCCAGGAATGAACAAAGGAACATAAGGTCGTATCCACAGGACCATTATCGGCGTTTTTCGTGTAGCGCAATTGAACCAAGTCGTACGGATAATTGTTGCTTTGCAGCTGGTGAACATACGCCGAAATACGAGACTCCCATTTGCTTTCCTTTTCTCCATCCTGAATGTTGTGAAAATACGAATAGCCTTTTCCAGCGGTCCAAACCAAAAGTTTTTCGTTCGAATTCAAGCTCGGTTTCCAGTAAAATACTTGATCTCCCGTTTCTTTAATCACTCCTCCTACTCTATCTCCGTGATCAGGTAAATTCTCCACGTAATTCGGTCCAAGGGATAAATACGGAATGTGATTCCTTGTGTAATTATTTAATCCATCGTAAGTAATTCCTGGGATGTCCGTAATCATCGCGTTGGAAATACGAATTCCATAGGTTTTCTCTAATTGTTGTGCGTATTCGACTAGCCAATTGAGTTCCTCAGCTTGTGAAAGTCCCGTCAGGACATTTGCGTAATTTGCTGAAAGTGATATGTTCCCTGAACGAACATATTGAATAAACAATGCTTTTTCGTTAGGACTTGCTTCCTTCATGAAGTTCTCAACGGCCCAAAGGGATTCCACGTGCCAAACAGGTTTTTCAGGAGAAACTACCGACTTTTGAATCCAGGCTATAGCCGAACGAATGTTTCGGTTTTGAATCTGCTCCACTTCCGTTTGAAGGTGCGAATAACCAATGTCGTTGTGGGAATGATGAATGATGTGAAAGGTATAATTTTTTGTTTCTTGAACTGTCACAACCTGATGAAAGACCTGATTTCCAACAAATATGTGGATACTATCCGTGCCAACAAAATCCTTCGGATAACTCGGGAAACGCAAGGAATTGTAACCTGGCTCAATCATTCCTTTCACCTCAAAGTACATCGATTTGATTCGGATTTCTTGCGTTTTCTCTGTGTATGGATGATCCACTCGAACAATTAATTCCCGACTAAAGGCATTCTTGAGGATTAAATTACTTGCTTCCAACTGAAATTTCCAGTCACTTCGGTGCATGAAAACCATGAGCCAATCACGACTTTGCTCATCTTTTCCCGTGAATGA
Organism: Flavobacteriales bacterium; assembly: GCA_947461635.1. Taxonomy (GTDB): domain Bacteria; phylum Bacteroidota; class Bacteroidia; order Flavobacteriales_D; family Crocinitomicaceae; genus UBA952. The sequence continues at coordinate 6,281 of CANHMH010000025.1, forward strand.
AAATTCAGCTTTCTCTTTCACCCATTCCGTCGGAACTTTTATGGTTAAATACCCAAAAACATCCTTATTGATATCGTATTCAATGCATTGAAGTTCGTAACCGACATCGTTTGAAATCCATGAATCCTCGAAAAAAAGTCCGCTTCGCTTTGCCTTTGTTTCCAACACGAACAGTTCTTTGCCATTCAAGTTGATTTGAAAATGACGATTCGCTGAACTCGTTCCGGATGAGTGTCCAATTAAAAAGCGAAATTGTGTGAATGCTTCTTTATGTTGAGGGATTTTCGCACGCATTGTAATCATGGTATTTCCATTGCAACGCGTTAAAAGGGAGCTGTCCGCAAATTCATGTAAAGGTGAAAAGTACTTTAAAACCTCCCCGTTTACTTTTGTGTGATAGCCATCCAACTGATTCGTTCTTTGTGCGAATAAAACGGTTGAATAACATAGAAATAGAATCCAAGTTACTTTTTTCATGAGCAGAAACAGATTTTATCAAAGATACAATTTCCGAGTGTCTCGCTCCTATTCGAAATCCCTTATCTTTGTCAAAAAACACCATTATGCGCTTTAATCTATCTGAAATCAACGAACTCATTAAAAGTCGACGAACGATTTATCCTGAGCAATTTTCCACGCGAAAAGTGCAAAAAGATCAAATTGAATTGCTCTTAACGAATGCGCAATGGGCTCCGACACATGGAAATACGCAACCTTGGCGTTTCCATGTATTTACAGATGGTGGATTACAAAAACTAAGTACTTTCTTAGGTGAAACGTATTTAAAATTGACACCAAAAGATCAGCAAAGCGATGCTAAATTGGCAAAGATGTTGCGTCGTCCCTTAATGTCTTCTGTGGTGATCGCTGTGAGTATGAAGCGACAAGAAGAAGAAAAAATACCTGAAATTGAAGAGATAGAAGCAGTAGCTTGCGCGATTCAAAACTTGCATTTGAGTTGTACTGCCTACGGATTAGGTGGATTCTGGGCGACGCCTAAAGTAATTTACAGCGAAGAAATGACTTCATTCTTAGGTTTAAGTAATCGAGATAAGTGCTTAGGCATCTTTTATGTAGGGTATCCAGATATTGAATGGCCACAAGCGCATAGACGTCCAATTGAATACAATACGACTTGGATTTCAGAATAAATGAACGAATTAACTATACAAGTTTCTCTATATTTACGTTCTGTCCATATGCGTAGATTCATTTTCATCCTTTTCATCCTTCCTCTTTCTGTGTTCGCGCAGAAAGAAAATAAATTTGGTGTTCAAAATTACTTTGGATTCCAAACTCGGATGATCATTCCCTCTGATGCCATTGGACCCAACTCATTGACATTAACAAAAGAATCCTTCACAACCACGATTGAACAGCAAGTCGGCTATACATTTGGAGGTGTTGTTCGACTTGGACTAAGTGAACTAATTTCCATTGAAACGGGACTGAATTACGTTCAACGTCGCTTTGGAATAACGATGTCTGAAACGGATACAGCTCTTACCGCATTTGGGACGATGAGTTTTATACAATACGACATTCCTGTTTCAGCAGTCATCAATGTGAAATTGAGCAAAGAACTCTTTGCAAACGCTTCTCTTGGAATAGCACTACAAAACAAGCCTTCTAGTGTTGGAATCATCACCAATCCACGAGGAAAACATGAGTTTCTTCATCAAGGCGTGGTTGACATCCACAAAAAGATTTCTTTTGATTTAATTTCCAGTGTTGGATTCGAGTACCGAACAAAGAAAAGTGGTGTCTTTTACATCGGAGGATCCGCTCGTGTGGCCATGGCTCCAGTTTTTCTATTAGTGGCAAAACACCGCTATGTGAACGATTCACAAGTAGTGTTTGGCAATGTCAATGGATCGTATTTATCTTTTGATTTAAAGTATTTCCTTCCGTACAAGCGTGCAAGCAACCTCATTTTCAAACCTGGTCCAATCGAATAAACGGATCTTTGAGATTAATTCAGTACATTCATATTGAGAATACAGTAAAACAAAGCACATGATTAATTTAAAAAGCATTCAGACAGAAATTGACGCAAGTTTTCTATACGCATTGCTTGCGGAACACGAAGAAGACGAGAATGTGGCAAAAGTATTTATGCAAATGAGTGCCATTGAATTAAGTCATGCGGAAGCTTTTGCGCATAGCAATGGATTGCCTCTTGATCAACTTCCAGGTCCATCTTGGAGAGCAAAAACGTTGGCTCGAATCGGTAAAATTCTTGGTTACGACTATGTGTTAGGAGTATTACTCGACACAGAAAAAAGCATTTCGTCCGCAGTGGTGAATGCGCGCAAAGCAACGAATACTGAATCCTCTATTTCAGATACTGCGCACGTTACCATCCTTCGCAACATCTTAAATCACAACAAAAACGTATCTGGAACGAATTTAGCGCGCTTTGAAAAACGTCACCGTTCCGTTGGTGGAAATGCCTTGAGAGCAGCAGTTCTTGGTGGAAACGATGGATTAGTGTCCAACTTTAGTTTGGTGATGGGAATCGCTGGAGCTTCAAGCGGACAACAAGAAGTATTGTTAACCGGAATCGCAGGCTTACTTGCAGGAGCTTTGTCTATGGCTTTAGGCGAATGGATTTCCGTCAAAAGTTCCCAAGAATTGTTCGAGAACCAAATGGAACTCGAAATGGAAGAATTGGAGCACAATCCAGAAGGAGAAGAAAAGGAATTGGCTTTAATCTATATTTCCAAAGGAATTCCAGAGGAACAAGCGATGTCCATGGCAAAGGAAATCATGACCAATAAAGACCACGCACATCAAATTCTCGTGAAAGAAGAATTAGGAATAAATCCTGACGACTTAAAAGGTTCGGCAATGGAAGCTGCTCTTGCCTCTTTTGTATTTTTTGCCATTGGTGCCGTTTTGCCAGTTATTCCATTTTTCTTCATTGGCGGAATGAAAGCGGTCTTGTTTAGTTCTATTCTTAGTGCACTTGGATTATTCCTTATTGGTGGATCCATTACCCTTTTTACTGGAAAAAGCCTTCTGTTCTCAGGAATGCGTCAAGTTATTTTTGGACTAGCCGCTGCCGCAATTACCTATGGAATTGGGCACATGATTGGCGTTTCGATAATTGGATAAAATCAATAAAAGCATGAAAACGTTTCTACACATTCTAAAAAGAACACTTGTCATTTTCATTTCGTTATTTGCAGGAGCGATGTTAAATGGCGCATTGATAAATGTGAGCAATCAAATCATTCCGCCACCGGCTGGATTTGACTTAAAAACAGCTGAGGGACTTCAAGCAGCGATGCCTCATATGGGTCCGGAACATTTCTTGTTTCCTTTCCTCGCACATGCACTTGGAACATTGCTCTCTGCCTTATTGATTACACGTTTTTTAAAAAGTCAACAATTTGTCTTTTCAATAATGGCTGGAATTCTTTTCCTCTTGGGTGGAGTTTCGATGGTTGTCATGCTTCCGGAAACGCCGATTTGGTTCGTTCTTGTGGATTTACTCGGGGCGTACATTCCAATGGCTTATTTGGGAAATAAAATCGCTCGCAGGTCTTAACAACAGTTTTTTCAAACAAGGATTTCTCAGAACTTATTTAGAATCATTCTAAAATACCTCAAAAGAGGTATTGATGACGCTGTGTTACGCAACTAACTTTGCACAAAAATTCAAAGTATATGATGCGTTTCTTCTTATCTTTCATTGTTATCAGTTTAACAACCTTCGTGTTTTCACAAGATAGTTTATTGAAAATCAGCACGCAAAGTGACGTACTTGTTCGAACATATCAATGTTACAAGCAAGTTCCAGATTCGATTTATCAAATGAAAATTGTTTCCGGTAAAAAAATGGAAATCATCTCTTTGAATGCACAGCAATTGGACTTAAGCACCAATAATTACCGTCAACTTTTTAAACGCACACCAGGAATTTTCGTGAGCGAACACGATGCTTCTGGATTACAAGCGAGCATTTCCACACGCGGACTTAGCGCAAATCGTTCTTGGGAATTCAATATGCGTCAAAATGGCTATGACATCGCTGCTGATCCATCTGGCTATCCAGAATCGTACTACACTCCTACCCTAGATGCTGTATCAAAAGTTGAAGTTCATCGTGGTTCTTCCGCTCTGCAATACGGAACACAGTTTGGTGGAATGATCAATTATCAATTCAAAGACAAGTTAAACGACCAGCCTTTTTCCTTGGAAAACAGTCAAACAATGGGTTCTTTCGGTCTTTTCAATAGTTTCACAGCAATTAGTGGGAATTTGAAAAAGTGGTCGTACTATGGATTTGTGCACCACCGAAATGCGGATGGATTTCGACAAAATAGTCAATATTCCACTGAGAATTACTTTGGAAAAGTAAGCTATCAACTCAAAAAAGGAAAAATCTCTGCTGAGTATTCAAATAGTGGGTATGTGAGTCAGCAAGCAGGTGGAATTTTCGATCCCTTGTTACAATCCAACCCTGATACTTCCTTCCGTGCTAGAAATTGGTTTCAAGTGAAATGGAACACGCTTTCACTCCAAGGGGAATATAATTTTAATGAACTTTCGAAACTACAGTTTTACGCCGCTTTTACGTTTTCCGATCGAAACAGCGTTGGATTCACCAAAGCGCTTACTACTTTGGATACCATTAATACCTCGTTAGGATCGTACAATCCGCGTCAAGTAGATATTGATCATTACTTAACTCAATCGAGCGAAGTTCGCTACTTGAAACAGTACAAACTTGGGCAACAACTACAAACATGGACTATTGGAGCACGATTTTGCACTAGTGAAATCCACCGTTTGCAACAAGGAATCGGAAGTACTTCCAGCAAGCTAGATTTGACAGTCCTACCAGATAATTCAGGGAATTTGTTCCAAAAGGATTTGTTGTTAGGGACGGAAAATGTCGCTTTGTTTAGTGAACACTTATTCAAAGTAGGCAAAAGACTTTCCCTTACTCCTGGCTTTCGTTCGGAGTATTTAATCAATCAACTTTCTGGCCGCTCCAATAACTTCGCAAATGGAATCATGGAAATCCAAGAAAAAAACCGCTTTATCCTTCTCGGTGGACTAAGTAGCAATTTTCAGCTGTATGACAAACAACGAATGAAATGGAGCTTGTATGCAAACGCGACACAAAACTACCGTCCGGTGATGTATTCCGAATTATTACCTTCTTCCACAACCGAAGTCGTTGATCAAGCAATGAAAGATGTCACAGGATTCACCTCGGAACTAGGCACCAAAGGAGTATTCATGGACAGAAAAGGTCCAATCACCTTTGATGTAAATGCCTTTTATTTGAGATACAACGGTAAAATCGGAACGTATTTGGTGAACAACGCTCCATTCAAAACGAACATCGGTGATGTGGTTAGCAAGGGAATCGAAGCCTATATGGAATGGTCTTTTTTCAATCCCTTCTTTAAAAACGCTGCAGCAAGTGAATTACTTTCCGTTTATGTGAGTGGTAGCGTTCAGGATGCAACATACGTGACTTGGAATAACCCACAAATCGCACAAGACCCTTCGCTCTCGATTCAAGGTAAAAAAGTGGAATATGCACCTTCGCAAATTCTTCGCACAGGTGTAAATTACGATTACAAAGGATTCTCCTTCAACTATCAATATTCCTACACAGGTTCAGTATTCACAGACGCCGCAAACACAGTTTCCGCGAATGCGTCAGCTACAGTTGGACAATTGAGCGCATACGATATTCACGACGCATCCGTGAGTTACAAATTCAATAAAAACTACCAAGTGAAAATTGGCGCAAACAACCTATTCAATGAGATCTATGCGACACGCAGAAGTGGCGGATATCCAGGCCCAGGATTGTTGCCATCACCAGGAAGGTCAATTTACGGAACGATGATCATTAAGTTGTAGTAAATCAACTGAATTAGGAACCTACTCCTCGTCTATCACTTCCCCTGATTTCGTGTATCCTTTCAACGTCCATGAAATCAACAAGAAAGCTAACAGCGCGATGAATGCTGCGACTAAAAATGGCGTCCCGAGTCCGATGTTTGAATTAGGTACACTTGATTTGAAATTGTAGTAAAACCACATGAACAATGGCGGACCAATAATTTCAGCTAAACTCATCAAGCTGGTGAATATTCCTTGAAGTTCTCCTTGCTCGTTGCTTTGCACTTGTCCGGAAATAATGGAACGAATGGCAGGGTCAACAATTCCAGTGAAAGCATACGGAAGAATGATGGCGTACATCATCCATCCTTGGTAGATGAGTCCCATTCCCATTAAAACGAAAATCGAAAGAAATAGTCCAAGTTTAGCAGCGTTCCTTTGTCCTATTTTTGCGACGATTTTTCCGGTTAAAGCTCCTTGTACAACGCCAAAACAAACTCCAACGACCGCAAGGGAAATCCCCACTTCTTTGGTTGTCCATCCGAATTTCTCCATCGAATAGAAATTCCATGTGGAATGGACACACATCGTTGTTAAAACGGTCAAGAAAGAAACGAGGAATAAATACTTTAACTTCTTGAAGCGTTTCATTTGTTGAAGTGCACCAAAGGGATTCGATCGTATCCACTCAAAGGCACGTCGGTTTTCCACGGGTAAAGATTCTTTCAAAACGATAAATCCATAAATAAAATTCGCCATGGAAAAGAATGCTGCGACTAAGAAGGGTGTACGCGCACCAAAGTCAGAGAGGAGTCCACCAATCGCTGGTCCAATCACGAATCCAATGCCAAAAGCAGCGCCGATCATCCCAAAATTCTGTGCGCGTTTATCCGGTGTGGAAATATCAGCTATGTATGCTGAAGCGGAGGTGAAACTCGCGCCAAAGATTCCAGAAACGGCGCGTCCGATGACCAACCACCATAAATCCGGTGCGAAATACATGACCATATAATCCAAACTCATTCCAAGTACGGAGATCAACAAAACAGGACGACGCCCAAAGCGGTCACTTAAATTCCCAATCAATGGAGAAAAGAGGAATTGCATGAAAGCATACGCCCCCATCACCCATCCAAAATACTGGGAAGCTTGACTTATTGGAACATGCGCAGTTTCCGAAATTAAGGTTGGAAAAGAAGGGATGATGATACCAAGACCAATTGAGTCAAGGCAGATGGTTACTAAAATAAAAATTAAAGCCGATTTCGGATTGATAACATTCATGGAGAGTTGGTTCTTTGTTTAGTGTGGCAAAGATACGGAACTCTAAGTGAATGGTTGATTAAGTCGCTGTGAAATCTAGTTAAAGGTATTTATATGGCTCGCTATTGTCAATCAACTGTTCGATGTTCTTCAAAACCTGTTTCATGTATTTCCTCCAAAAGAGTTTTGTGAACAACCAATTTAGTGGATAATATAAAATTCCATGTGCATACATCGTATAGGAATAGTCAATTTGAATGGTATTCGGCGAAATTTCTGTTGTTTTCCATTCGCCAACAAATTGATAGAATCCAAGCATCCAGGATTGAAAATTATCAACTTTGATCTTCCAATAATCATTTTCTCTACGCTCCAACACATGATCCATGGAAACGAATCCTCCTTTTTGTGACCAAGTCTTCGCTGCAAATACCTTTTTTGAAGAATGGACTTGACCCCAGTTTTCATCATCCGTACAATGTGTTACTTTGGGCATGACACCAAATCCAGTGTGAATTTTGGATACATCGCAAAGCATTGGCATTTTAAACGCCTGTTCTAGGGAACAATGATACGCAGTTTGGAGAGCGGTGTGAAATTTCATGGGTGCAAGGTAGTCATTTCCAGATTTAAGACAACAATTAACATATGAGCACTCCGCCGCGGCGGAAAAACATTAGCACATTACCCCATTAGCACATAAAAAACAACCATTTCCAAAGCAAAACTTGATTAAAACAAGCCAAGATTAACCATTGAAATTTATGAAAAACCACTTATTCTATCCTTCAATTTGAAATCCTTTTTTTTTATTTCATTGAATTGCCTTAATTTCGAGCACTTTTTAATTACAACGTGAAGAAATTTTTTATTATCAGTTACAAGGTTGTCATCCATTTATTAGCGATGATTGCCCTATTTTTAATGTTTACAGCACTAGCAGTTAAACTAAAGTGGACAAATGATAAAGGTGATGTCGACATCAACAATCGCTATTTCGATAAAGTAGCATCACAGTACAGTGATCAAGTCGATACCGTAAATCAACAATTTCTAAAAGCACGTGTATTTCAAAAAGTCGGTGTTTTATCTAATCGTTATCCGAAAAACGCTGAAATAATTATTGCAGCATACCATAAGTCGAAAGATGCTCGTGTTGCTTCAAGAATGCTTGATGCCATTCAATTACTTTTGGTAAAGGACAAACAAATCCAACGTGAATTCGCGAAAATCAATAAATTAACGAGTAAACAATCGGAAAACTTATATCCTTGGGCTCATTCACAAGCTTGGAAAGATTTCTGTAAAGCCGTTGCCAACGATAAAAAAGCCATTGACTCTGTTGCACGTATGACGGGAGTTGAGCCACGTCTTTTAGTGATGTGTCTTGTTGGAGAACAAGTACGTATGTTTAATTCCGGAAGAGAGAAATTCAAGCAGTACGTTGTTCCTTTTAGCCGATTGATTCTTCCAACGAATAGAGGTTATGGAGTAACCGGGATTCTTCAAAACACAGCATTAAGAATTGAGCGCACCATTTTCGATACCGTTTCTCCGTTTTATGCTGGAGATTACTTCCAAAGTTGCATTAACGTGAATGATGCTTTCCCTGGACTTGTAAATGACTCCATTGAAGCGCACAAATACAAAACGATTCAACGACTGATTAAAGGTGGTGATCACTACTATTCTTATTTGTATACGGCATTTTTGATTCGTCAGTATCAAGCACATTGGGAAAGAGCTGGATATACACTCGCTTATCGTCCAGAAATCATCGGGACCTTGTTTAATCTAGGATATCAAAAAAGCAGGCCAAGTGCTCACCCGAAAGTTGGTGGATCGAATTTCCAAGTGGCAAATCGCATTTACACTTTTGGTGGATTATGTTATGAATTTTACTACAGCGGAGAGTTACAAAATCTATTCCCTCTAACTTCCAAACCAATCACGCCTGTGGCAGAATTAGAGTTAAAAAACAAATCCTTAATCCTTAAAAACAAAAAGAGATTAGAGGAAGAGAAAAAGGCGCGCGAAGAAGAAGAGAAACAGAAGAAAGAACTTGAGGAGCAAAGATTGAAAGAGGAAGCGACAAAGCCGGAAGAATCTGCGCAATAATAATGAAGAAAACATTATTAAACATAGGCTTATCTTTATACGTCCTCTTTGGATTGTTCTTTGTGAAGGCTTACTTTTTTCCTGAGTGGATGATTGAATTGAAATCACCCTACATTGAAAAAGTCACAGATCTTAAATTAACTCCCCAACCTGAATTGATTCAGTCGAAGATTGACAGTACTAATGCAGAAAAGGACACCATTGCAAAAGTAAATCAACAAGTTACAGGAACAAAAGGAAGTACACCTACCCTATTTACCACGAGTGGCGATAGTTCAAAACGCATTTTATTTATTGGGGATTCCCAATTGGAAAACCTTCGTTTTTGGGTGAGAAAATCTTTGATGGATAACAATTACCAACTTGCTGGATCCGTAATTTGGTATGGATCATCGACAAAACAATGGGCAATTACTGATACACTTGAACACTTCTACAAAAAGTTCAAACCGGACTTTATCCTCATCGCACTTGGTTTAAACGAATTGTTTGTGAACGACCTCGAGAAACGAGCATCTTACGCTAAAATCATTAAGTATAAATTATCACAACTTGGAGTCCCCTATTATTTCATCGGTCCTGCCGCTTGGGTCAAGGATAAAGGATCCATTAACGTGATGCAAAGTGTTTTTGGTGAATTATTTTATCCTTCACATTTACTCAAGCTAGATCGTGCAGCAGATGGCAGGCATCCATCAAAAGCTGGAGCGAAAATGTGGTTTAAAGAGGTTTCTCAAAAAATGACAGAGAAAAATGTCTTGAACCTCCGCATCAGCAAGGATACCACTTACGCGGGGAATTCACCAACCATATTATTAAAAGTACCAACTGAATAACGTGCAAAACCTACTCGAGCAATTTATTTACCAAAAGGATCAACCCATGTTATTTCATCATGGGATCTTTCTCTTTTTGTTTGCCAACTTATTGATTTTTTACGCACTTTTCTCCAAACGTCGGGCTTATCAAAATTGGATACTCATCGTGTTTAGTGCGTATTTTTACTACAAAGCAAGTGGGATTTATTTCATTTTACTTTTAACCACTATTTCATCAGATTACCTTTTCTCCATTGCCATCATTCGGAGCGAAAAGTTTAAAAAGCTGTTTACTGTTCTTGGAGTATTGTTCAGTTTAAGTTTCCTCCTTTATTACAAGTATGCCAAGTTCTTCATTGAATCCCTTGGATTAGATGCCAAGGAATGGGAAGTGGACAACTTATATCTCCCCATTGGAATTTCCTTTTATACGTTTCAATCAATCAGTTATTTGGTGGATGTTTATCGCAATAAAATCGAGCTGCCAAAATTCCAGAATTACCTGCTCTACATGACCTTCTTTCCACACCTCGTTGCAGGACCGATTGTAAGGGCAAAGGATTTTCTTCCACAATTAAAAAAGAAACTCACCCTCTCAAAAGCAAATGTCAACGAAGGACTGTATCTCATCAGCAAAGGACTAGTTAAAAAAGCCATTATCGCAGATTTCGTTGGTCAATACGTCGACATCATTTATGCTGCGCCGAGTGGTGCAAATGGATTGGAATCATTGATTGCGACACTTTGCTACACACTTCAAATCTTCTGTGATTTCTCCGGATATACGGACATGGCCATTGGAATCGCCTTGCTACTGGGATACAAACTTTGTGTGAACTTCGAATCCCCTTATCAATCTTTTTCTATTACCGAATTTTGGAGACGCTGGCACATTTCACTCTCCAGTTGGCTGAGAGATTTCATCTATATTCCACTCGGAGGAAACCAAAAAGGTCCAAACTTGCAACTGTTGTTTGTCATGGTCACCATGACAATTGGTGGATTCTGGCACGGAGCAGATTGGAAATTCATGTGGTGGGGAATCGGTCACGGACTCATTCTTGTGATTCATAAATTATTCGCAAAGTACTCCAAGGATTGGAATTCGATTTATTGGAATGGATTCAGCTGGTTTCTGACCTTTTCCTCAGTGGCCTTACTGTGGATTCCATTCAGAGCAATAAACGCAGCGGATAGTTGGATCATTGTACAAAACATCTTCACCAAAATGAGTTTCAGTGGATTCGGTCAAATGTTCCAGCAAAATGCCTTGCTCATTAGCTTATTGATTTTAGGATTTGCAGCGACATTGATCAGTCAAGGAATTAAGGACCGATTTAAACGATGGTATTTACAAGAACACTTCATTGTAAAAATGGTATTATTGTTGTTAATCATACAATGCATGTATCAAGTGCAATCGTCAACAATACAACCGTTTATTTATTTCCAGTTCTAAGATGAAGTTTTTTCTACTTTCGATTTCCATTCTTTTCTTTTCTCAGGTATTTTCACAAAATTCCATTCAACTGGATGATTCTTTAAAAGAGTTAAAGTTGAAAATACAAAACATCACATTAAATAAAGGACAATTCACGATTTTACACATCGGTGATTCCCACATGCAGCCAAATAATTTAAGCGGAATGACGCGTTATTTGCTTCAAAAGGAATTAGGAAATGCTGGGAGAGGACTTATTTTTCCATATACTTTAGCAAAGACAAACGGACCAAAAGACGTGACCTTTCGTTCAAACATCACATGGGACAACGCATGGATTATCAAACCACATACATTCGACATAGGTTTAACGGGAATCTCCATTCAAAGTAAGTCCAATAAAGGTTACATCGTTTGGAAAAGCGGCAGTGATACCCTCAAATACCCAAGTAGCCAAGGTTTTTTAAGTTTTCAAATTCAAAATTGCCAGGACTGTAAAATTGAAGTCAATGGAAGAAAGAAGTCGTACACATCATCTTCTTTGGTAACCGACACGATTCACTTTAACATGAGTCTTGACTCAAACAAAATTCAATTCTCAGGTGGTACATTCCGACTTCTAGATTTAATCGAGAAAAGTTCGAATCCGGGCATTCTTTACCATTCAACAGGAGTTGCAGGCGCTACCTTTCAATCCTATGTTGACAATCCGCTTTTCGAAAAGGAACTCGCTTATTTTGCACCGGATTTAGTGATCGTTTCGCTCGGAACCAATGAAAGCGTGAAAAAATGGGACGAAGCACAATTCAAAAAGAACGTAAACGCTTTTATTTCCAGCTTAAAAAAAGAAGTTCCAACGGCAAAGATATTGATCGTCTTGCCAAACGAGAATTATTTGTTAGTCAACGAAAAGTGGAATTACAACGAGCGAATTGACCTCGTTCGAACGGCACTCACAAACATTTGTTTAGAACAAGATCTTTTGATTTACGACCAACACATCGCGATGGGTGGAAAAGGCAGCATGTTGGAATGGGAACAAAAAAACCTTGTCAACAAGGATCACATTCATTTCTTACGAAAAGGCTATCAAGAGCAAGGGAAATTGCTGTATTTGAAGTTAGCTGAATTGTTATTGGGTAGCGAATAAACCTTTGAAGTTTAGATTCATCATCCTTAGCTCGATTGTTGGCTTTGCTCACAACATCTAAATTCTGAACTAAGAAGTATACTTCTTCAAGCCAAGCTCATTAGTAGATTAGCACTCCGCCGCGGCGGAAGAAAATTAGCACATTAGAAAGTCTAGGTAAGGTTACTTAGTAAGAATTGGTTTAGCAGTAATTGCCTTTATTACACCCCCTAAGAACTCCGTATGCCGTTGTGAAAATAAGTATGCGAATGTTGGGACATGAAGTTTTGTGTCGTTTATGAAGCAAACTTCTGAAATGGTAATTGGGGAAATGTCTTAAAAAGAAAACTTAGGATCAATAGTGAAATAAACATTAATTTTAAGAAATGTATTTTGTCAATTTAATACCTATAAATATTTATAAGAAGGATTTATCTCTTCAATTATCAAATATTTCGTCTGGCGTTTATATTGTTAAATTTTCAGGTCAGGATGCTTTGAGCATAACAAAAAAATGGATCAAATTATGAAAAATTTAATTCTATTCTTCGCATTATCAGTTTCCATCATTGGTCACGCCCAAGACTGGCATACCTTTCATTCGAGTCAATTCCATCCTTATGTTGTATGGAATTCTTACGGATCTCCCCTCAAAAAATTCAAGATCAACCCCTATGACAACTCCATCTGGTTTGCAAGTCAAACGAAAATTTTCCGCTTGTCAAGCGTCGGACAATTTACTGATTTCAATGCGAGCAATGAACCCATGTTACAAGGATACTACGCTTTTGAAGACATTGCGTTTACCCCCTCTAGAACAGTTTTAGTGGATCAATATTACGGATTGGTTAATTACGATGGCACCAGCTGGAGTACCATACCAAATGGTGTAGGTGGCATTCACTTGTCATCTGATGGCGATACCATTTTGTGTGCAAGAATTAATGAAAACTACTCAGTAATACATCCACAAGGCGTTCAATTAGGTAATGTAAGTTATCTGCGCAGAATCGAATCCAAAAACGGAAATCAATGGGCAACTACTGGTGTTGACCAAGGAACTATGTTTCATTTTAATAATGGAACGCCATTAATGTACAATGCAGATACAATTCCGTTTATGCTTGAAAATCAGACGTATCAGATGAAATTTTCAAGGTATTCAGACACCCTGTATAAATCCGGGGACTTAGGTCTTGCCTTGGCATTTGGTAATCAATTTATTGATACGATTACCTCTAATAATACGATCAACATGCCCACAAACCTCATAATAAAAGAGTTTGAAATTGACCAAAACCATAATATTTGGGCGCTTTTTGGACCATCTGGCATTTTGAATCCACCGACAAAATTAGGTTTTTTTGCGCGTGCCCTTAATACTTGGATACTCTATGATGAACTGAATACACCGATTATTTTTACTGATGGTGTTGGGATAGAACTAGACACATTAGGCAATTTGTGGGCAGTCAATAAACAATTCCTCCATGTCTTCACCACTGGTATTGAACCTGTTTGGGTAGGCGTTTCTGAATTGACAAAAGACAATCCATCCATAGTCATTTATCCAAACCCATCAAAAAATGAAATACACATTCAAACGAACGAATTGAATATTGAAAAAGTTGAAATACTTGATATCAATGGTAAAGTATTAATAACCAGCACTTCTTGCGAAAATATTTCAGTGGAAGTTTTAGAACCGGGTTTATATTTTGTTCAAGTCAAATCCACTTTAGGCACTATTTTGAAGGAGAAGTTTGTAAAGGAATGATGTTATTATGCTGATGAAAGAAAGTTCCAACGGCAAAGATATTTATCGTCCTGCCAAACGAGAATTATTTATTAGTCAACGAAAAGTGGAATTACAACGAGCGCATTGACCTCGTTCGAACGACGCTCACAAACATCTGTTTAGAACAAGATCTTGTGATTTACGACCAACACATCGCGATGGGTGGAAAAGGAAGCATGTTGGAATGGGAAAAAAGAAACCTTGTTAATAAGGATCACATTCATTTCTTAAGAAAAGGCTATCAAGAGCAAGGGAAATTGCTGTATTTGAAAAATGCTGAATTGTTATTGGGTAGCGAATAAGACCTTGAAGTTTAGTGTATGGTTATTGGCTTTACTCACAACATCTAAACTCTGAAACTAAGAAGTATAATTCTTGAAGCCTAAGCTCATTAGTAGATTAGCACATTGTAACATTAGCACATTGGAAAGTCCAGGTAAGGTAATTTAAAATTCTGTTTTAGTTGAAAATCATCTTTTGTTTTAACCGTGCTCTTGCTCGCTTTGCTCACAACAACTAAATTCGATTTCAAGGAAGGATCATTCTTAAAGTCTAAGCTCATTAGTGAATTAGGACATGGAAACATTAGCACATTAAACTTGAGGGGAGTCGCTTCAAAGAATACAAAAAGCTAAGCTGCTTCGCATCTTTGGCTTTTTTTTGTTTTCAATTTGCTTACAAAAGCTTGCTTTTGACGCGTCGATGATTCGGGATTACTCGCTGTCGCTCGTGATCCCTTTAGGGGGAGTCGCTTCAAAGAATACAAAAAGCTAAGCTGCTTTGCATCTTTGGCTTTTTTTGTTTTCAATTTGCTTACAAAAGCAAGCTTTGGATCATAACCAAAAGTTGGGGAGGGATTTAAAGAAAATGCTGATTTTTGCATAAAAAGCCCCTTGGATAATTACCTAGACTTACTAAAGTTGTTCTTGCCAGATATC
>CANHMH010000026.1 GCA_947461635.1 Flavobacteriales bacterium
CGTCAGGAGTAATTAATACAGAGGTCATTAATCCTAAAGAACCAAATCCTTGTGCTACAGTATCAGACTGAACGTCACCATCGTAGTTTTTACAAGCCCAAACGAAATTTCCATTCCATTTTAAAGCAGAAGCAACCATATCATCAATCAAACGGTGCTCGTAAACGATTCCTGCTGCTTCGTATTTCGCTTTGAATTCGTTTAGGTAAATCTCTTCAAAAATATCTTTAAAACGACCATCGTATTTTTTCAAGATGGTGTTTTTCGTAGACAAATAAAGCGGCCATTTTTTAGAAAGCGCCATATTGAAGCAAGAATAGGCAAACCCACGAATGGAATCGTCTGTGTTGTACATGGCCATACCAACGCCATCTCCTTTGAAATTATATACTTCAAAGTTTTGAACTTCTCCACCATCTTCCGGTGTGAAAGTCATGGTTAATTTTCCTTTTCCTTTGAAAACGGCATCCGTTGCGCGGTACTGATCACCGAAAGCATGACGACCTACAATAATAGGAGCTGTCCAGTTTGTTACTAAACGAGGAACGTTTTGCATCACGATAGGCTCACGAAAAACAGTTCCATCAAGGATGTTACGAATGGTTCCATTTGGAGATTTCCACATGGATTTCAAGTTGAATTCTTTTACACGCGCTTCATCAGGTGTGATTGTCGCACATTTAATTCCTACTTTATATTCTTTAATCGCTTCCGCTGCATCAATAGTAATTTGATCATTGGTTTCATCGCGTTTTTCAATTCCTAAATCGTAATATTTGATATCAAGATCTAAATAAGGAAGAATCAATTTGTCTTTGATGAATTTCCAAATAATGCGGGTCATTTCATCCCCGTCTAACTCTACTACTGGATTGGCAACTTTAATTTTTGACATAGGTACATTTTTACAGCACAAAATTACGCAATTTTTTGTGAAATAAAGGAGGGAATAAATGCGATAAAGCGAGGTGAATAAAAGACATTAAATATCTTCCATAAACAGATTTACTTGAAGCACTGATTTACTTAATCAAACAACCAAGTAACTAAAAGCACCGATAAAGACAAGATGAATCCTAAAGATAAAATGGTTGGAATGAGCTTACTTTCTTTGTGTTCCCCTTCGAGAAAAAATCGCCAAAGCACAAAGCTGATGATTCCAAAAGGATAAGCGATGAATAATGCCGCACCATACACCCACACGATTCCAGCTAAGGAAAACCAAAGGGCTAAAAGGAAAGAAATGAGCGCTATCCAATCGTTTTTTGTTCTATGCATCTCTGAAATAATTAAGAAATCAAAGGTACTATTTTATCAAAAAAAAAGCGGTGAAATCTCACCGCTTTATACTTTCAACAAAATGGACTAATCTAATGAACCAATCATTTTAGATGGATCTACATATAAGTCGTATTCTTCTGCCGTCACGTGACCAAGTCCAACCGCTGCTTCTTTCAGTGTTGTACCATTTTTGTGCGCATATTTAGCAATTTCAGCCGCTTTGTAATAGCCAATTTTCGTGTTAAGAGCAGTCACCAACATCAAAGAATTATCTAGGTGTTTTTTCACTACGGGTAAATTTGCTTCAATTCCTGCAGCACAATTATCTGTAAAGGAAACGCAGGCATCACCGATTAAGCGAGCAGATTGCAACACATTTGCTGCAATTACTGGTTTAAATACATTTAATTCAAAGTGTCCGTTGGATCCCGCAATCGAAACAGTAACATCGTTACCCATTACCTGTGCACATACCATTGTTAAGGCTTCCGGTTGAGTTGGATTTACTTTTCCTGGCATGATCGATGATCCCGGTTCATTGTCTGGAATGATAATTTCACCAATTCCACAACGAGGACCAGAGGAAAGCATGCGAATGTCGTTGGCAATTTTCATCAAAGAAACAGCTGATCTTTTCAAGGCACCTGATAATTCAACCATGGCATCATGCGCGGCAAGTGCCTCAAATTTATTTTTTGCCGTAACGAATGGAAGGCCTGTAAATTCAGCGATTTTTTTTGCTACAAGAACGTCATATCCTTTTGGAGTGTTTAATCCAGTTCCAACAGCTGTTCCTCCAAGCGCCAATTCACCGACAACGACAAGTGCGTTGTTAATTGCGCGAATGGAATAATCTATTTGCGCCACATACCCACTAAATTCTTGTCCAAGAGTTAGAGGTGTCGCATCCATAAAGTGAGTTCTTCCCGTTTTCACGATGTTTTTAAATGCTTCTACTTTCGTTTGTAGGGCATTTCTCAAGTGTAATAAACCTGGCAATGTCGTTTCAATGGTCATTTTGTATGCTGCGATGTGCATAGCGGTCGGGTACGTATCGTTTGACGATTGAGATTTATTCACATCATCATTTGGATTAAGTACTTTTTCCTCGTCTAATAGATTTCCGCCTTGAAGGACATGTCCACGATTCGCAATGACTTCATTACAGTTCATATTGGACTGTGTACCTGAACCTGTTTGCCAAATGACCAAGGGAAATTCTGAATCGAATTGTCCAGTCAATATTTCGTCACAAACATTGGAGATAAGGTCTCTTTTTTCCATGGAAAGCACACCAAGGTCATGATTCGCATGTGCAGCGGCCTTTTTTAAATAGGCGAATGCGTGAATGATTTCAGTTGGCATAGAGCCTTCGGGTCCAATTTTAAAGTTGTTTCTAGAACGTTCTGTTTGTGCTCCCCAATAACGGTTGGCAGGTACTTTAACCTCGCCCATCGTGTCTTTTTCGATCCTAAATTCCATTTTTTAGTGTATTGTAAATTAAATTGTTTAATTTTGATCAGTATTAAAACACAAAAATAATAGAAGATGAGCACTTTCGGCATTGTATTGTTTCTTTTAATTGGTGGGATGGCATTTTGGATGCTTTTATTCTTATTAGGATTCATCCTTCCTTATTGGTTAACGCTTGGTTTATTCGAGCAATTGCGTCCGAAACGTATCTTCGAAGAAAAGGAAGAAAAATAAATTCAACATCATTTCATATCAAAGCGCCTCTTAGGCGCTTTTTTTGTTTTGAAGAAGTTCTATTGTATTTTGTTGAATGGTTTCGCTGAGAACGTCTGTCGGTAAATCATTTTCATCTTTTCCGAAAGGATCCTCAATTTCCTCAGCCAACACCTCCATGCTTACAAGTGCATAGAAAACAAACGTCGAGATAAAAGCAGAATAATAGCCAAATAACTCTACAAATGCCAGCGGCATTGTTATGACATAAATAAAGATGAATTTTTTAATAAATAAACTGTATGAAAATGGAATGGGTGTGTTTTTAATGCGCTCACATGCTCCAAGGCTGTCTACTAATCGATCTAGGTTTTGATTAAGCATACTTAATTCAATGCTATCCATAACACCCCTTTCTCTTAGTTGCTGAAGTTTTCCCCTCAAAGCAGAAATGACCCAAAGTGCTTGATGTGATGATTTTTCAAACGATTGAGAATCTACTGGATTCATAAAACCTGGAGCAACTAAACGTTCACCTCTTAAATGTTCTTTCGCAGAAACGGGAAAAAGCGGATAAAGGCATTCAAAATAATCTCTTTCTTTTGAAGTTAAATCCAACACGGACAATTTGGAAATAAAATTGCGCGAATCGTTGACTATCGACCCCCACATTTTTCTTCCTTCCCACCATCTATCATAAGCGGTATTTGTTCGAAATACGAGTAAAAGGGAAATAACAAATCCAAGTAATGAATAGACCGTAGTAAGGTTTTTTAAATACGTTGCGTTAGGAAAGAAACGAATTTCTAAGAATGTAATGAGAGCCGTTAAAAGTCCAATATAGATGAGTTGTTTCCATAGTATTGTAACTGTATCACTTTTGTGAAAAGAGAAAATAAAGGAAAGCCAATTCTTAGGGTTGTAATTAATCATGGTATCGTGTTAAAGCGTAAAGCTAAAAAGAAAGTGGTTAAAGAAAAAAAATGTAATTTCGAAAATCAAATTTATTCGCATATGGAAATCACAAAAGAATTATTAGAAAAGCTCAATCAAAAGTATGCGGCATTAGGTGAAAATTTACCATCTTATTTAGAAGGACTACTTCACACGGATGTAACAACCTATTGGGACTACATTCAATTGGACACGCTTCTAACGTTACAAAAACCGAAAACACATTTCCCAGACGAGACAATTTTTATCATGTATCATCAAATCACGGAGTTGTATTTTAAGTTGGCACTTCGCGAATTTGAGCAAATCGGTGAAAAGAAAGAGTTGACAAAAGCGTATTTTGTTTCACGTGTCACTCGCATCAATCGGTATTTTGATGCACTTATCAAGAGTTTTGAAATCATGATTGAAGGCATGGACCGTGAAGAGTTTTTACAATTCCGCATGGCCTTGCTCCCTGCTAGTGGTTTTCAGTCCGCTCAATATAGACAAATAGAAATTTACAGCACTGATTTTATTCAGTTAGTGGCAAAAGATCGACGTGCACAATTCGCTCTATCTTCTGAAATAGTAGATATGTTTGAGCACATCTATTGGAAAGAAGGAGCAACAGAGGCGGCAACAGGAAAAAAAACCTTGACATTAATACAATTCGAAGAGAAATACCGATCGGCATTCATTGCCCAAGGTGAACATTGCCGACATAAAAATTTATGGCAATCCTACTTAAGACTAAGTATTGAGGATCAAGAGGATGAAGAGGTCAAAAATGTCTTGAGAGAAAACGATATTAACGTGAATGTAAATTGGCCCTTGGCACATTATAAATCTGCTGTAAGGTATTTAGCGCGTGATTCCAGTGATATTGCAGCTACAGGAGGAACGAATTGGCAGAAGTATTTACCTCCACGTTTTCAAAAGAGAATTTTTTATCCAAATTTATGGTCTGTTGAACAACAGGAAAATTGGGGAAAAGCGTGGGTAGAATCGTCTTTACAGAATTAATTTTCGATGGTTTTTAAGTAAATCCGTGATAAATCAATAATTCCAGAAGGGTTCATTTCGAATCCTCGTACGCGTAAATTGATCATAACAAAAAAGTCTTCCGAATAAATTGGTAAGATGGCGTTCTCATTCGCTACAATTTCTTCGCAAGCTTGCTGATAGAAAAGTTTATCCGTTGAACTTGTTGTTAATATAGAATTCAAGTATAAACGATTATACTTCGCATGATAAAAGTTGTTTCCGAATGAGCCATATCCATCTTCCTCTTGAAAAAACAATCTTAAGTATGATTCAGCATCAGGATAATCACCAACCCAACCGGTTTTCCACATTTGCGCTGTTCCTGTTTTAATTCGTTTATCACGTTCTTTTGTGCTGACGTACTCAATATTTATAGAAATCCCAAGGCCCTTTCTTAGTTGACGGCAAACTTCTTGACACCACAAATCCGCGTTACTTCCCTTTTGATTATTAACGAGAAAACGAATGATAGGAAAGGTATGTTTATCGTTATAACCCGCCTCTTTTAAATAATTACGCGCCCGGTCTAAATCCTGTTGAATGGCTGCTAGGTTTGGATTGGAATAATAGGCACATGTCGGTATAAAACCTTTATTAAGCGCTTGTCCGTCACCACTTAAAATTTCAGAGCAAATAAAATCTCGATCAATTGCCAGTTGAAAAGCTTTTCTCACAAGTGGATTTTTAAAGGGTTCTGACCTTAAGTTCCACGCGAGATAATGAACTTTAGATGCTTTTTGGATGTGAACTCGGTGTAGTAAGTTTTTACCTTTTTTAGCATCAGATAATGTTCCAAATGCTTTTTCCAGCTCATTAACAGGTAGGTCGAACAAAATGTCAACTTTTTCTTTTGAAAAAAGAGGATACTCTTGTGTTAATCTCGTGTTCGTTAATACGTGAACTTCATCCAAATAGGGCAATTGATTTCCGTATTTATCGTGCATCCAATAATTGTCGTTTCGGGCTAACTTTAACACATTGGCTGAATTCGATTTAATGTAAAAAGGTCCAGAGCCAACGGGGTGAACACTGAGCTTTTTTCCATAGGCATCCCAAGAAACTTTAGATAAAATCCCTAAACTTGGATGTGATAATAGTTGTTTGAAGTTGTTATAGGGCCTAGTTAACTGAATTTCTAATTCATAATTATTAAGGACATGAATACCAGACACAAAGGTATTTTCGGGTCGATATCCATTTTTAAAATAGTTTTTTGAACCGATAATTTTTCCCGTTAATAGGTTTCCAGATTGATTAAGGGAATTATTAGAACATGCTAAACTTAAAGTGAATGCAACATCTTCCGCCGTTAATTCACGAGAACGACCAGAAAAACAGGCGTCTTTATTAAACAAAACACCTTTCCTTAATTCAATGTGGACTAATTTCCCATTGTTTTTTACCTCAATTGATTTCGCTAAATAATTTTGAATCGTTCCTTTTGAATCGGATTGTTTGATTAGCGGATCAAATAACTGACTAATAATTCTTAGATCAGATAAATCATTCGTTTCTTGCGGAAAAAGACTACTAATTTTCTCTGGTAGCGAATAAGAAAACACACCGCCATAGCACCGATCTCCTTTTACTATGGATCTAGGTTGATTTAAACGATAAAATATATAAGCAATGAAAACAATTGAAATTGCAGCGAAGGGAACTACAACTTTAGCTCTTTGAAAGATTGTTTTCATTTTTCATGTTTAATTCCCAATGTAGGATAATCAACAGTTTTTATTTGGAAATCAAGTGTAAAAATCCGTGTCCTGTTACTTCTTGACCAGAAATATTGTATCCTGTGTATTTGTAAAAGTAAACACCGTCGTTTGCAACAATACCATTAATTTTCCCATCCCAAGCTGGATTATTACTAGGAACATTCACTAGGTCAGCTGCTGTTTTTTCAAATAATAGATTTCCCCAACGATTGAAAATAGTTAATTCTAATGTAACCACATTTTGGGTGTTTAAGAAATACGTGTCGTTCTGACCATCGCCATTAGGACTAAAAACATTTGGCGCTTCAACAACTGGAATCGGATAAAAACAACTTCCATCGTCAACAATTGCCCCTGCATCGTAGTTTAATGCATTTGGGTCAGTACAACCTGTTTGGTAAATACATGATCCATCATCCACATTTGCCCCCGCGTTGTAATTTAATGCGATAGGATCCATACATCCACAAACGTTCACTTGAATAAGGAAGTATGCAGTATCTGAACATTGTGCACTTTGGAAAGCCACGAGTCGCACAGGATATATTCCAAATGGACCTGTATATTGATGAGTAACATTGTTTAGGTTTCCACTTGTTGCAGTTTGTCCATCACCAAAGTCCCAAGCGTAATTATTCGCATTTAAACTATTGTTTTGGAATGTTACGTCAAATGGAGCACATCCTTGAACGGGTGTAGCACTGAATTCAGCATCAGGTGCATTTTGAATCCCCACAAATGCACTATCAGATACGGAACAAACATTGTCTTCAACAGTAATAAAATACCAACCAGTAGGGAGGTTTTGCCAAACCGAGGCATCTATAAATCCGCCGGGACCCGGCCCTGTCCAAGTGTAAGTTGGCACACCATTTAATCCACTTGCCAATACCGAAACAAATCCCGTTGGTTGACACGTTGCTAATCCTGTGAATATGGTGTCAATCGCAATGGTTTGATTCAAGGTTAAACTGACGGTATCAGTTTGTGAAAAGTTACAGTTGTCCGTTGCTGTCACTAGGTATTGAATCGTTCCGTTTTGACTTATTGAACCAATAATAGAATCATTCGTACTTATTGGAGATCCTGACATACTGGTCCATTCATATTGGTAGGGAGCGTATCCGCCGAAGGCTGAAGCGCTGAGCGGTACACTATCATTTGCACAGAAAATACTTAGATCTGTTTCCGTAATATTTATGATAGGTCCTTCACCAATGTAAATCGTTCCGGATGAAATAATTGTATCCCCACACGGATTAATGATTTCAACAGAAATCACTACTGATTCAAATCCTTCTGTAACGTTGTCTTGGATAGGAGTCAAGTTAATGATCACAGTATCCTCTCCAGGTAAAAACGTAATAGGATTAATTAAGTTATTGTAGTCAACACCCTCCTGAGCAATTCCGCCAATGGTGTAGTTGATGATTAACGTGTCGTTTGTTTGTCCAGCCGGACGCGTAAAAATGAAGTCAGCGAAGGTACAACCTTCAACGATAGTTGTATCACCAGAAACTGTTGCAACTGCTACATCAACCGCAGCCGAGCTGAAACTTCCAGCTTCTAAGAACACACCTGAATCATAAGATTGATCTCCAACATTCGAAATAGCTAATTTAATATGATAAAGTTGGTTACATTGAACAGCAGCAGCAGCAGTTAATTTTACGGTTGTTCCATCGTATTGAATGGCGTCACCGTAGGTAAGCGTCGACGCATTTTCATTAAATACATAATATGCTGTATTGGAAACATCACCTACATTGTTGATGGTTACTGGAATTCCACCAGGAATTGTCGCAATGTTTACTCCGCCATTAGGATATCCGGCTTGGACATATGATCCGGAGATTCCAGGACCCCACAGAAACAATCCAAATGCATCATTAAAGGTGGATGGAGAAAATTCGGGATATTCATCTGAACCGAACATATAGTTAAAAATAACAGAATCTCCTTGAGGTATAAAGTCGAATTCTAAAACCACTCCATTAGTTACCCCACCAGCAGCAATATCATTTAGGTGTGGATCCGATGAAACCATCGGGGTAGGCGGAGTATTATTCGTAAAAGAACTTTGAATATTCGGTCCAATTGCTCCAATGGCATTGCCAGTTGTTAATATCAACCCACTGTCAATTGGAAAGGCGGGATTGGAACTTGTAAAGAATCCTACATTTCCTTGAGGAACATTTGCTAATAGTGGATCGCCATTGATGGTTACGTTTAATGCGGTAACACCGAAACCAAGTAGAACGTTATCAACAAGTTGTTGAGGCGATTGAACAGTAGATACTGTGATTGGTTGGGCGAATGAAAGGGTATTAACCAAGGTAAATACTCCTAAAAAAAATGCGCGTAAAGAGTTCATCATAATCTATTGAATTGACACTAAGACCAATTGTTTAAAAGAATGGTTGCATGACAAAATTAATATAATGTTTCAATAACTAAAAATCAATGAATTTTCGCAACTTTGAGTCTCAAAAAAACAGCATGAAAAACACACAAGATTACATACAAGGAAATAAAGATAAATTCCTAAAAGAATTAGTTGAATTATTACGTATTCCATCGGTTTCTGCCGACCCAATTTACAAAGACGATGTTGCTCATTGTGCTGACGAATTAGCAAAACACTTGAAGGAAATAGGCTTGGATGCTGTGGAAATATGTCCAACCGCTGGACACCCCATTGTTTATGCAGAAAAAATCATCGATTCTGCCTTACCAACCATTTTGGTTTATGGTCATTACGACGTCCAGCCAGCAGATCCAATTGAACTTTGGACATCACCGCCATTTGAACCAGTTATCAAAGAAACACCGATTCATCCAATGGGAGCCATTTTTGCACGTGGCGCATGTGACGATAAAGGACAAATGTTCATGCACGTGAAAGCGTTTGAAGCGATGCTAGCTAGCAACGAACTACCATGCAATGTGAAATTTATGATTGAAGGGGAGGAAGAAGTAGGCAGTCCGAATTTGGCCATTTATGTCAAAGAAAACAAAGCAAAACTAGCAGCAGATATCATTTTGGTTTCCGATACAGGAATGTTGGCAAATGATGTTCCTTCGATTACTACAGGATTACGCGGATTGAGTTATGTAGAAGTGGAAGTTGTTGGTCCAAATCGAGATTTGCACTCTGGACTCTATGGTGGTTGCGTAGCAAATCCAATCAATATATTAACTGAAATGATTGCTTCTCTACATGATGAAAATGGAAGGATTACTATTCCTGGTTTTTATGATACAGTACAAGAATTATCCATTGAGGAACGTAGCGAGATGGCGAAAGCACCATTTTCTAACGAGGCTTATTGCAAAGCGTTGAATATTGAAGAAACGCATGGTGAAGCGACATACTCCACAATGGAACGTGGTTCCATTCGTCCAACCTTGGATGTTAATGGAATTTGGGGTGGATATATAGGGGAAGGCGCAAAAACGGTGATTGCTTCAAAGGCTCAAGCAAAAATCTCTATGCGTTTGGTTCCTCATCAAACATCAGAGGAAATCACAGAATTATTCGTGAAACACTTTGAATCCATAGCGCCAAAAAGTGTTCGTGTGAAAGTACATCCACATCATGGTGGAGAGCCTGTTGTGACACCTACAGATTCGATTGCTTACAAAGCGGCGAGTTTATCATATGAAACCACTTTTGGAAAAAAACCGATTCCGGTTAGAAGTGGCGGAAGCATTCCAATTATTGCAATGTTTGAACAAGAACTTGGTTTGAAAACCATGATGATGGGATTTGGTCTTGATAGTGATGCGATTCACTCTCCTAATGAGCATTTTGGACTTTTTAATTATTACCGAGGTATTGAAACGATTCCTTATTTCTTCTCCAACTATACTAAATTGATGTTGAATGAAAACGTTTAGTTTTCTTTTCCTTCTATTCTTTTTTTCCTCCTGTGCCACATTTGAAGACCCAGTGGAAGTAGTGAGTTACGATATGAAAATGGAAAATTTGAATTTGGACGAGGCGGCGTTACGTTTTAATACGATTATTCATAATAACACTTGGACACCAATTAAAATCAGACCATCCACACTCGAATTATATGTTGATGGAGAAAAATTAGGGGATGTGTATTTGGACGAAAAAATACGTTTAAAATCAAAAAAAGACAACGATGTCAATACCCTTGTGCATGTAAAATTTGCGGAGGGAATATTGGGTAAACTTATTCGCTATCGTTTTAAGGAAACGGCCCAATTGGAATTGAAGGGAAAAGTTAAAACAGGACTTTTATTTATTCCCTTTAGAGTACCGGTAAATTACACGAAGTCGATTTCACCAAAAAATTTAAATCTTAATCTAGATAAACACTAATGCTTTCATCGGACCACCCCAAAAAACTATTCTTACTTGATGCTTACGCATTGATTTATCGTGCTTATTTTGCCTTTTCGAAAAACCCGAGGGTTAATTCTAAAGGTCAAAACACTTCTGCGGCATTTGGATTTACAAATGTCCTCATTGACGTAATCAAGAATGAAAAACCGACACATTTAGCTGTCGTATTTGATCCACCAGGCGGATCCACACATCGTCAAGAAGGATTTTCTGCATACAAAGCACAACGAGAAGAAATGCCGGAGGATATTCGTTCGATGATTCATCCCATTAAACAAATTGTGGAGGCTTTCAATGTACCTATTTTGGAAGTTCCAGGTTTTGAGGCAGACGACGTAGTAGGAACAGTGGCTAAGGTTGCGGAAAAACATGGTTTCACCACGTATATGATGACGCCAGATAAAGATTATGCTCAACTTGTAAGTGAGAATATTTTTATGTTCAAACCTGGACGCGGCGGAAATCCACCAGAGATTTTAGGTGTGAAAGAAGTGTGTGAAAAGTTTGAAGTGGAACGCCCAGAACAAGTGATTGACATTTTAGGACTTTGGGGAGATGCTTCCGATAATATTCCAGGAATTCCAGGAATCGGTGAAAAAACAGCGAAAACCTTGATTGCAAAATACGGTTCTGTTGAGAATTTGATTGACCACGCACATGAATTAAAAGGAAAACAACAAGAAAACGTGATCAATTTTGCGGACCAAGGAAGGGTTTCTAAAATGTTGGCAACCATTATTTGTGATGTTGATGTTGAGTTTAACGAGTCCGAATTGGAGATGTGTGATGTCGATGCAGAAAAGGTCATGCAGATATTCACGGAATTGGAGTTTAGAACATTAGCAAAACGTGTTATCGGTGAAGAAATTGTGATCACAACCGCGGCTAGTGGAGCAACACCAAAAGAACCCAAAGACGCTTCACAACTTGATTTATTTGGCGTTCAAAGTATGATTGAGCCACAAGAAGCAACACCAACAGCAAATTATAAAACCATCGCTACTGAACGCCCAAGTTATCATTTGATTTCTACAGCAGAAGAGCGAAAAGAATTGTTGGAAATTCTATTAAAACACTCGCAGGTTTGCTTTGATACAGAAACAACGGACATTGATGCATTGCATGCGGATCTTGTTGGATTTTCATTTTCTTACAAGGCACGTGAGGCATTTTACGTTCCTGTTCCAGCTGAATTTGAAGCAGCTAAAAAAATTGTGGAGGAATTCAAACCTCTATTTGATGATCCATCCATTGAGAAAATTGCGCATAACATTAAGTATGATCTCAAAGTATTGCAACGCTATGGTATCGAGGTAGCAGAGCCTATTTTTGATACGATGATCGCACATTATTTAATCAATCCAGAGGCAAAACAGAGCATGGATTTCTTGTCCACTTTTTACCTGAATTATCAGCCCGTTTCCATTGAAACCTTAATTGGTAAAAAAGGGAAGGGCCAAGGAAATATGCGTGATTTGAAACCAGAGGAAATCTGTGATTATGCGTGCGAAGATGCGGATATTACGCTCCAATTGAAATCGTTGTTCGAACCGGAAATTCAAAAACCACATCTTTCGGATTTGTTTTACAATATGGAAATGCCTTTAGTAAAAGTATTGAAGGATATGGAGTTTGAAGGGATTTCCATTGATGTTCCAGCTTTAATCGATTATTCGAAAGAATTGGATCATACCTTAATCCGTCTAGACGAAGAAATAAAAGCCGCAGCAGGGGAAGATTTCAATATCGACTCACCGAAACAATTAGGAGAGGTGCTTTTTGAAAAACTAAAAATATCTAGCAAAGCAAAGAAAACGAAGACAGGACAATATGCGACTTCGGAGGATATCCTTCAAAAACACGAGCATGACCATCCAATCATTCCAATGATTTTGGAGTACCGACAACTGCGTAAATTAAAAAGCACGTATGTTGATCCACTTCCGACAATGTGTGATGCTGTCGATGGGCGAATCCACACCAATTTTATGCAAACAGTTACGGCTACGGGACGATTAAGCTCGAACAATCCAAACTTGCAAAACATTCCGATTCGCTCTGCCAAAGGACGAGAAATACGCCGCGCATTTGTCGCTAGGAGTTCAGAATTTAAATTAATGGCGGTGGATTATTCTCAAATAGAATTGAGAATTATTGCTGCATTAAGTGAGGACCCGAATATGATTGAAGCCTTTCAACAAGGTCAAGATATTCACGCTGCTACAGCGGCGAAAGTTTTTCATACACCAATAGATGAGGTGACACGCGAGCAACGAAGTGCTGCAAAAGCGGTCAATTTCGGGATTATTTACGGTCAATCAGCATTTGGATTGGCTCAGAATTTGTCCATTTCTCGAACAGAAGCAAAAGGAATCATTGATGCCTATTTTGAGCAATACAATACCATAAAAAAATACATGGACCATGTAATTGCGCAAGCAAGAGAATTGGGCTATGTGGAAACAATTATGAAACGCAGAAGGTATTTACCAGATATTAATTCAGCGAATGCAGTGGTTCGTGGTTATGCAGAAAGAAATGCCGTTAATGCGCCGATTCAAGGATCTGCAGCGGATATTATAAAAATGGCGATGATTGCGGTTCATCAGGCAATGAAAGAAGAAAACGTTCAATCAAAAATGATTTTACAAGTTCATGATGAGCTCGTTTTTGATGTGCATATTTCGGAAGAAGAACGCATGCAAATATTAGTCAAAGAGGCGATGGAAAACGCCATTAAATTAGTCGTTCCTATGGAGGTTGAATGGAAGATCGCTCAAAATTGGTTAGAAGCCCATTAATCTCACCGAAAACGGTAAAAACTAGGTCTATTATTAAGCGTATATTTGTTATTCATAAAAAAGAAATATGGATTTTTTGATTAAAGCAGCACAGTTATTTTTGTCACTTGCGATTTTAGTGACCTTACATGAATTCGGTCATTTTATACCTGCAAGACTATTTAAAACACGGATCGAAAAGTTTTACTTGTTTTTTAATCCATTTTTTTCTGTTTTTAGACGAAAAAAAGTAAATGGAGTTACGAAAACAGCTTGGTTTACAAAGGATTCACCAAAGGAATGGAAAGAAGACCCAAATACTACTGAATGGGGATTTGGCTGGCTTCCACTGGGTGGTTACGTGAAAATTGCCGGGATGATTGATGAGTCTATGGACACAGAGCAACTAAAACAACCTGCACAAGAGTGGGAATTCCGTTCGAAAAAAGCTTGGCAACGACTAATCATCATGGTGGGCGGAGTTGTCGTTAATCTAATCCTGGGATTTATTATTTATATCGGCGTCGTATTTACTTGGGGTCAAATGGAATTGAAGCCGGTGAATTTAGAACACGGATTAAGCGTTCATCCATATTTAGAAAAATACCACTTGAGTTCAGGCGACAAAGTGTTAACAATTGAAGGAAAAGAAGTCTTGAATTTAGATGAGTTAAATAAAGGCATCATGTTCCGTGGAGCAAGAAATTTGACGGTGCTGCATCCAGATGGATCTAAAGAAAGCATTCATCTTCCAAAGGAAATTGACCGCACCTTATTTCAAGTAGGAGCTTTGCCAGCTTTCGGCTTGAGATCAAGCGCGCATAGCGTTGGCGAAGTAGTGAAAAATTCTCCGGCAAAAGCCGCAGGACTGAAAAAAGACGATATTATTCTCAGCGTTGGAAATCAACAAGTGACTTATTTCGATGAACTTTCGAAAGGTCTTTATGACGCAAAAGGGAAACGCACAAACCTAACAGTTTTACGAGGAAAAGATACACTTGAATTAAAAACGAAGGTAAAACAAGATGGAACAATCGGATTTCAAACAAGTGGAAAAATCCTCATTGATTCCAATGCGATTCAAACGAAATACTATGGCTTAGGTCAAAGCATTGCGATTGGAATGAGTTATGGTAAAAACACGCTTTCAGATTATATTTCTCAATTTAAATTTGTCTTTACGAAAAAAGGAGCTACTTCAATTGGTGGTTTTGCTGCCATTGGAAATATGTTCCCACCAGTATGGGATTGGGAATCGTTCTGGTTATCGACAGCCCTTTTATCCATTATTTTAGCCTTCATGAATATCTTACCAATTCCAGCATTAGACGGTGGACATGTGGTGTTCTTGCTATACGAAATCATCACCGGAAAAGAAGCACCTCAAAAAGTATTGGAGTATGCTCAAATGGTTGGAATCGTCTTATTATTAACCTTAATGGTGTATGCCAATGGGAATGACCTCATCCGTTGGATAACTTCTATGTAATTATTCGTTTATGAGTACTTTTCAAAATTACATCCTAGGAAATTGGATGAACGGTGATGGAGTCGAAACACAACTTTTTCATGCAGTAACGAATGCAGAAATCGGATCAGTATCGAGCGCAGGAATTGATTACGAGCAAGTCCTAGATTATGGTCGTCGCACCGGCGGAAGAACTTTACGTAAAATGACCTTTCAAGAAAGAGGCAGAATGCTTAAAGCACTTGCGCTATTTTTAATGGAACGAAAAGACCGTTATTATGAGGTCAGTTCTTGGACAGGTGCAACGAAAGTGGATTCATGGATCGACATTGAAGGCGGAATCGGAAACCTTTTTGCAAACGCTTCTTTAAGAAGACAATTTCCTGATTTACCTTATTATGTGGATGGTTCTGCTGCGCCATTGTCAAAAAACGGAACCTTCATTGGTCATCACATTATGGTCCCAAAAGAAGGTGTTGCCGTTCATATCAATGCCTTTAATTTCCCTATTTGGGGAATGTTAGAGAAAATCGCAGTGAATTTAATGGCAGGTGTTCCCGCGTTGGTTAAACCATCAGAATATACGTGTTATTTAACAGAAGTAGTTGTCCGAGATATCATCGCATCTAAAATTTTACCAGAAGGATCCCTACAATTGATTTGTGGATTAGGTCGAGGAATTTTAGACCATGTAGATGCTAGAGACATTGTAACCTTTACCGGAAGTGCTGCTACAGGAAAAATCTTAAAAGGATTGCCACGCATTTCCCAAGAAAGTGTTTCTTTTAATTTGGAAGCAGACTCCTTAAATGCAACTGTTTTAGGTCAAAAAGCAACTCCTGGAACGGTGGAGTTCGATTTATTTATTAAAGAAACAGTAAAGGAAATCACGATAAAAGCGGGACAAAAATGTACAGCTGTCCGAAGAATTATGGTTCCAGAAAACTTAATCGATGAGGTTCAATCAGCCATTTCGGCGCGTTTGGCTTCCACAAAAATCGGAAATCCATCGGAGGAAGGCGTACGAATGGGTCCTTTGGCAACAAGATTACAAGCAGAACGTGTTCGAGCATCTGTGGAAGAACTTAGCAAATCGCAACGCATTGTCTTTGGTGATTTGGATGATTTTGAAATCATTGGTTCATCAGCAAAAAGAGAGGCGTTTTTCTCTCCGATCTTATTTAGAAATGATAACCCTTTCCATCAAACGGCGTGTCACGATATTGAGGCCTTTGGTCCAGTTGCGACCATTATGCCATATAAAGATTTGGATGATGCCATCGAATTAGCGAAAATGGGTAAGGGATCTTTAGTCTCTTCCATCGTCACTCCAGATAATCAAGAAGCCCGTGACTATGTGGTTGGCGCCGCAAGTATGCACGGACGTATCCTCGTGTTAAATGAACAATGTGCAAAGGAAAGTACTGGACATGGTTCACCGATGCCTTTGTTAACACATGGTGGTCCAGGTCGTGCTGGAGGTGGAGAAGAAATGGGTGGAAAACGTGGTGTTTTGCACTATTTACAACGAACAGCAATACAAGGGCACCCGACTACGATTACAGCGATTACGGAACAATTCCAAGTGGGAGCAGAGATGCCCGAAGCAAATCCACACGTGTTTAGAAAGCACTTCGAGGAACTTGTGATAGGAGAAACAGTATTTACACATAAACATACCGTAAGCGATGCGGACATTGTCAATTTTGCCAATGTTTCAGGAGATAATTTCTATGCACATATGGATGCTACTTCCTTGGAAGGAACGATATTTGAACGTCGTGTTGCCCACGGATATTTCATCCTTTCCAAAGCAGCAGGATTGTTTGTTGATCCGAAAAAAGGACCGGTGCTTTTAAATTACGGTTTAGAGGAAGCGCGTTTCACAAAGCCAGTATATCCAGGAGCAACAATAGGCGTGCGTTTTACTGTTAAAGAAAAAATCGATCAAGAAAAACGCAGTGAGGATGACATCCCTAAAGGCATCGTGAAGTTCTTAGTAGATGTTTACGATGAAACAGGAGAAACCGTGGCATTAGCAACGATTCTAACGATGGTTAAAAAATTAAACGGATAGTTTGACAACGTTTATAGAAAACAAAAAAGACAGCTTACGGCTGTCTTTTTTTATGGGATTGAGATTTTATTATCCCTCAATTTCTTTACGGATTCCTTCGATTTCAACTTCAAGTTTATCGGTATCATAGTCTGTTTCCTCATCGTAGATATCAAAGTAAGGTTCTTCAAATGACTTCACAAATGACTTGCGTTCAAAGGTTAATAATAAGGAAGGAAGGATGATTAAGTTTGTCACCATTCCCACTAAAATCGTAATTGAAACCAATAAACCAAGCCCCTTTGTTCCACCAAATTGAGAGAAGACAAACATGATAAATCCAAAGAATAAAATCACTGACGTATAGAAAATACCAAGTCCTGTTTCTCTCAAAGAAAGTAATATGGCATGCTTGACATCCCACGAATGCGCGCGTAATTCTTGTCGATACTTAGCTAAAAATAAGATCGCGTTATCAACGGTGATTCCTAAGGCAATACCAAATACTAAAATTGTCGATGGTTTCAACGGAATTTTGAAGTATCCCATAATTCCAGCGGTGAAAAGCAAAGGAATGATATTGGGAATCATAGAAACCACAATGATTTTAATTGATCGGAACAAAAACGCCATCAATATTGCAATGGAAATAATGGCAAATATCAAGCTTTGAAGGAGGTTTACAAATAAGTATTTTGTTCCTTCCGAAACAACTACAGCAGTTCCAGTAAACGTAGATTCATAGTATTCTTGGTTAATAGCAGCGCGCAATACTTTTTTAAAGTTTGGCTTTCCAAGATATGGTCGTAAGTTTTCGGGGTCAAGATCGAATGCCATCTGAACTTTGTTATTCCCTTTTGAAAGCAACGCGGTCACGTTATTATAGATACTTGAATAATTGTACACCAAAGAGTCTGCAGCGGAATTATTTCCTTTGATGTACTTCGAGTACAAACGTTCATAATCTTTCTTTTCAGGATTCAAGATGCTGTCAACTTTTAGGCGTAACAAATCAACTTTGTCTGAAACTTTGTATGATCCTAGTTCGCGCATTTGCATGCGTATGCGTAACGTTGTGTTTGTTGTGTCGATGAGGTTCTTCAATGAAATGTTTCCTCCATTCAAACTGCTCACATCAAATTTATCGAAATAACGTTTTAATCGTAATTTATCTCGATTGGAGATAAGTTTGTAAAATTCTGGATTGTTCCCGTGGTAACTCATGTTGAT
Source organism: Flavobacteriales bacterium (assembly GCA_947461635.1). Lineage (GTDB taxonomy): Bacteria > Bacteroidota > Bacteroidia > Flavobacteriales_D > Crocinitomicaceae > UBA952. The sequence continues at coordinate 18,578 of CANHMH010000026.1, forward strand.
GGACTTCAAGAAATCAACGTAGGAAAGACTTTTAGAGAACAAGGTGTCTTGAGCAAACGTTTGTTGTATTTCCTCTACTTTTTCTAAAGTTTTTTGAGAAAACAACCGTGCCTTTTGTTTGTAATCAACGGTTACTTCAAATGGAATGGAACCGCCAAAGTTTTTTTCAATGAATTTCAAATCAATTAGAATTTGATCATCATTTGGAATGTCTCCCGTAATATTTCCTGTAGCAATGATTTTGGTCATTCCGTATAGTCCTATGACAACGAGACCCACGGAAGCTACATATACCCAAGTACGGTATTTGCTTACAATGATAATTATATATTCTATAAATCCTTTTGAGTATACGCGGTATAAGTGTTGTAAATGTCTAGGCTTTGGTGGTTTCGAGTACGAAGCAATAATTGGGATAATACACAACGATAGCACAAAAACGACCATGATGTTGATGCTGGAAATAATACCGAATTGCGCCAGTTTCTCAGAACTCGTGAACGTGACGAATCCAACAGCAGTGGTTAAGTTCGTAAGGAAAGTAACAGATCCAATGCGACGAATCATGATATACAAGGCTTTTGTCTTCATGTTCGTTCGTACGTACTCTTGATGATACCTCGTTAATAGGAATACACAGTTCGGAACACCAATGACAATTAATAATGGTGGAATTAATGCCATCATAATGGATAATTTGTATCCAAACAAGGCAATGCTTCCAAGCGCCCATATCACGGAAACAAATACCACAATATTACACTGAATAACCACCCGAATGGATCGGAAGAATAAGTATAAAAGCAAGGATGATGCTATAACGGATAAGGCAAGAAAAATATACATTTCACTGACGATTCTTTTCCCCATTACTACCCGAATGTGAGGAAGACCAGCGAAATATGTTTTACCAAAATAAGGCGAATATGATTCAGCTAACTTTTCAATTTCAAAGACAACTTTGGATTTCTTTGGATTGGAAAGGCATTTTTCGTTCATGCTTATGAGCAACAACGAAACGTTTGTAGAATCGTTGTAAAGCATCCCTCTGTAGATGGGATTATGTCTGATTTCTTTTTTAAGAGAGTCAATACTTTTCTCTTGGAAAGCTGTTTTTGGATCTCCAAAAATCTGATAAGGATCAAATTTTTGCTCTTTCAAGTTGTTTTTTAGTCCCCAAAGTGTTGCCTCTGATATAACGTTCTCAACACCGTCATACTTCAGGATCTTGTAGGATAACTCTCTCCATTTTGAGAAATTACGCTTCGTGTAAAGCGAGTCTGTTTGAATGGCAACAACAATCGTTGAGCCATCCTCGCCAAATTCTAGTTTGAATTTTTCGAAGTCCTTTTGAACCGGACTATCCTTAGGAAGGGTGTTTCCAACGCGGTTATCAACCTTCAATGAAGTAAAGGCAAAGTAACCAAAGAAAACGGTCAGCAAAGCGATTATTGCTAAGATGTACAGACGGTTCCTTAAAATGATGCTCGCAAATTTACCCCACATAGATTGTTTCTATAAAAATCAAGAGGTGAAGTTAAGAAATATTTGGGAGAATAGGAGAAAACCAACCGTCAAGCACGCCAAAATAACCCGAAACGGTAAACTAAAGCACTGAAAAAGTGTTATTCGTTTATATTAATTTGAAAAAGCAGCAAGTGATCAAAGACTTATTTAGTGATTTACCTAACGGACCAAAGCATTTTGAAAAACACCTGTTGGAGGATGGAGAATATTGGTTTATGCGAGATTTTTTAAGCTTTGATCAAGCGTCAATCTATGAGACTTTGTTACTGAAAACCATCGAATGGAAACAAGAAGAAGTCTACGTTTTTGGAAAAAAACACAAAGAGCCAAGAAAAACAGCTTGGTATGGAGATGAAGAGTGTGTTTACATGTATGCGGGAAAAACAAACCAACCGATACCATGGACCGATGAACTATTTCAATTAAAAACCGACATTGAAGCACTTATTCCGGGCGCCAGTTTTAATAGTGTGCTATTAAATCAATACCGAGACGGAAATGATAAAATGGGCTGGCATTCGGACAACGAAAAAGAACTTGGAAAGAATCCCATCATCGCTTCTCTTAGCCTAGGCGTTACAAGGTATTTTGATTTTAAACACAAGCGAATAAAGTCACTCAAAAAACGATTGGTACTTCCAGCTGGTTCGCTATTGATCATGTGCGGTTCCACACAGGAAAATTGGCTGCATCAAATTCCCCAACAAAAGACAGTGAAAGAACCGCGAATTAATTTGACGTTTCGCCGGGTGATTTAGTCAAATTAGTTAAAAGTTCAGACTGTGATAGTCCTTGTTTTTTAATCCGAAGTCTCGGAGTTGCTCCCGCACGTTGTTTCATTGTCCTTTTATAATTTCATGCGTAAACGAAAAATCCCAAACAACCGAAGTTACTTGGGATTTAACTTTCTCGTGAAAGGTGGAAGCCCATTCACAAGGTTTTCAAAAACAAAAAACCCTGACTTCAACGTCAGGGTTTTGTACTCGAGGCGGCCCCGAAGTCTCGGGGCTGAGCCCGCACGTTATTTGCAATAATTTCTTTAAATAAATCAGGGTCCTTAATTATCTTTTCTATAAATTTTTTAGATTTCATTCGTTTAATAAACCTTTCTGCGAAATATGCATGTGAACTAACTTCAAACGTAAAATCAACTTTTAGTGCCCAAGGAATCCCCTTGGAAGTATAGCTATTGGGATAATAGGATGAATTATGTTGCTCAATTCGTTTATCTAGATCATTTGTAGTTCCAGTATAAAATCGTTTTAATTTCTCGGAGTAAATAACATAGACGAAATACATACCTAAACAACGTTAGAATAATAGATTTCGTGTGTAAACGAAAAATCCCAAACAACCGAAGTCGTTTGGGATTTAACTTTCTCGTGAAAGGTGGAAGCCCATTCACAAGGTTTTCAAAAACAAAAAACCCTGACGTTGAAGTCAGGGTTTTGTACTCGAGGCGGGACTTGAACC
>CANHMH010000027.1 GCA_947461635.1 Flavobacteriales bacterium
GGTAAATTATCAGGGATTGAAATCAATACGCGAGAAGATCATCGCATTGCAATGGCAGGAACGATTGCGTCCTGTATTTCTGAAAAGGAAATGGTGTTGAATAATGAATCTTGTGTCAAGAAATCGTATCCTAATTTCTACCTTGATCTAGGGGTTTAGACTATTTCCCTGTCATTTTTAACTGGCTGTACTCGAAAAAATCCATTTCGATGTGTTCCAATCTATTTTCAATCTCCTTACGCTTGGATGCAGTTAATTTTTCTTTCAATAATAACCGATAGTAATATTCTATTTTCTGTTCATTTCTAGGTTCAATAAGAACCTCATAAGTACCCGCAAGACTCTCAATTAAAAAGTCCCTGTTTTTGTATGTTGGGAATAATTGCAGCAAAGTGTCTCCATAAGCGACTGACTGCTCATAGGCTTGTACGTCACTGTATTTCATGTGAACTTTAAACAAACAATCCGCACTAAAAGAATCAGTTGGAAAAGCTTGGTAGTATGCCAAAAGACGATTGATTAATTCAATGTTTGTTAAACTTGGCATTTTAGCGGCTTTCATCGGGTCTTTTTGAATGACCATAATGGAATCTTCCATTTCCTTAATGCGTGTTTTGAGCTCTGTTTTCTTATCAGATTTACTTGGGCCACCACAAGATGGAATGAGTATACCTAGACTAAAAATTGACAATACAATCACTATTTTTCTCATATCATTTTTGGTTTTTTCGCATCTGGAAAAGACATTTTATAATCTATATCAATTCTACCACTTGAAATATTTTGAAGTCGTTTCGTTAGCATTTTCTTTTTAAGTGGTGATAAATGATCCGTAAACAATATTCCTTCTATATGGTCATACTCGTGTTGAATGATTCTTGCAGCGTATCCATCAAAAGTTTCCTCATGAAACTCCCAGTTTTCGTCAAAATAAGTAATGAGTACTTTTTCCTTACGAAAAACATTTTCTCGAATTTTAGGAATGGATAAACACCCCTCTTGAAATGCCCATTTCTCACCTGTTTCTTCCTCAATAATTGGGTTAATAAAAACTTTTTTAAAGTTTTCAATCCCTTCAGCTCTTGGATCGACTTCATCATCCTCTTCATCAGCAAACGGACTTCCATCTACAATAAACAAACGAATGCTTTTACCAATTTGGGGTGCCGCTAATCCGACTCCCTTCGCATGATACATGGTATCAAACATATCTGCAATTAATTTAGATAAGTCAGGGTATTTTTCATCAATTTCCTCAGCTTCCTTCTTTAAGACTGGGTCTCCGTATGCAACAATTGGTAAAATCATGAGGCAAAATTAATGATTTCCTGTTTGACTTTCGTGCTCAGAGAGGTAATCTTGTAAAATCAAGGTTGCCGCAAGTTTATCAACGAGGTTTTTTTCTTTCATTTGTTTTTTCTTTCCGACAAAGTGAATTGTTTCCATCGCTCTTGATGAACTAAAGCGTTCATCTTGAAAATCCACAAGGCAATTTGGAAATTGTTTTGTAAGAACTTCTTTTAGAATGCGAACATTTTCGGTAATGTGCGTATCTGAACCATCTAACCTGGTAGGATATCCTAAGACTAAAGTGGAAAAATGCTCTTTTTCTGACAATTCAATCAAAAAATCCATCAGTTTCAGCGAATCAATGGTACATAACGGACTAGCGATAATCGCTTTTTCATCTGTTATTGCGAGTCCTGTACGTTTTAATCCGAAATCGATTGCTACTATTTTTGGCATAAAGCAAAATTACAAAACAATATCAGATACTTAAAGATTTTGCTTACTGCACCTGAAATTCAAGATGATTGTGTAATTTCACGTTGCTATTAATTCACTGTTAAAATGAAGCTTAACTTTTTAAACAAATTTCTTATCCCGTTTTTCTGTTTTGTTGTTGTTTCCTGTAATGACCAAAGTGAACCAATTCAAATACAACCGCTTAAAAAACGAATTGTATTTTCAGGAAAAAATAAGCACTTAATGGTGTTTGAAAACTATGCAAAGAAAATAGATGGGAATAAATCCCTAGAGAAAATTCAAAGTTTAATCTATATGGATTCGGCGGGGAATACTTCTGAAGCTTTTGCATGGATTGATAAAAAAAATGAAATTGTTAAACTCCAACAGACCACCTCTCTAGCAACTGGAAGAAAAATCGAGCGAATCTTTTATTTCTTAAATGGATTAAAATCCATGAGCCGACAGCTTGTATATTATTACGACAGGAAGATTCCTGTTTTTTCAGAGGAAAGAAGTTATTACAGTTTAAAAAACTCAGTGATTGCCACATTCTACCGATTTTCGAAAACCGAAGAAATAGACCTTGCGACATTTAACGAAACACGCAAGCATTCCGTTTCGCATGAAACTGCCTTAGCAATTATTAAAAGAACTGGGGATTTTGAAACACGCTTCCAAGGATTTGAAGAGGCATTTGAAAAGAAATTCATTGTTTTAGGCACAGAAAATCAAACAACTACTGCGGCGTTTAATGTATTAAGCCCGATATTATCTGAGTTAATTAGGACTGAGAAAAGTCGCCAAAACACACTATTAGATGTCCAATTTGCTCCAATTACAGAGCCGAATGGCTTTACTTTTCAAGCATTAATTCAATTAGAATATGCCCAAAAAGGGGACTAACGAACTTTTTTACTTTTCAAGCGTATTTAGAACACAACAAATAACAAACGATTTGACAACAAATAATACTTCAAGCAACAAATTAACTAAATTCCTTTTCATATTTAGTTTCACGCTTCTCTCTTTAGTGCAGTCCGCTTGGTCCCAACAAATGAAATTAAGCGGTGCAATTTATGACACTTCGAATGTCGTTCCGATTAAAAACGTATCTGTAATGGCGCTCAGGCTAAAGGACTCTGTACTTCTTGGATTTACGCGTACAGACCAAATGGGTAGCTTTGTACTGACGGGTTTTCCCATTGATACATTTCAGTTAATCATCGAACATCCCAAATTAGAGACACGAACATTCTATATTATCGGAAGCAAGGATAATTATGACATCAAAGTCCCGCGTATTCAATTGTTAGAGAAAACACAAAATATTCGAGAAGTGACTGTTCTAACCAATAGAAATGCGATTTACTTCAAAGGAGACACACTTGTATATGTTGCTGATTCCTTCAACGTTGGTCAAAATGCGGTTGTGGAAGATTTACTAAAGAAACTTCCAGGAATTAAAGTTGCTGATGATGGAAGCATTACTTCACAAGGAAAAGAAATAAGCAAGGTATTAGTGGATGGCGATGAATTCTTTGGGTCTGACCCTACCATTGCTACACGAAATCTAGGCGCAAAAGGTGTAGCATCGGTTCAAGTTTACGAGAAAAAAAATGAAGATGCGGCAGTTGGTGAAGATGATAAAATCCAAGTCCTTGACCTAAAACTAAAGGATAGTGCCAAAAAAGGGTATTTCGGTAAAATTTCGGGCGCATCTGACTTTGGGCTGGTGCGAGATAATCCTTTCTATGAATCCGAAATTCTATTGAATAACTTCAATAAAAAACAGAAAATTTCGGTTTTCATGTTGACGTCAAACACTCCTAAATCAAATTTTGGATTTGGTGATATGAACAAATTTGGATTGGACAATGAACGCAACAGCAGTGGAATGACGATGTGGGATCAGTCCAGCCGAAACAATTCTTCCGGTATTCCTCAGACCTTGAAAACGGGAATCTATTATTCTGATAAAATTGGAAAAACAGGAAAAATCGGATTCAACTACTCCTACATAGAAAACCGATTAAATGCTGTTTCGAGTAGTCAATCGCAGTACTTTCTTCAAAACAGTTCCTATTACACGAAAGATTCTACTACGGAAATTTCTAAAAATCAATCCCACCGTTTGAATTTAACGTATTCTGTAAATCTTGACTCCTTAACCTTTTTAGAACTCAAGCCAAACCTACACGTTGATGCAGGTTTAACGGATAATTTGAGTGTAAACAATTTCTTAGACGATCAATTTAATTCATACTTAGGGACATCCATTCAAAACAAAAATGAATCAAAAGGAATCAGTAGTAATTCCGAAGCGATCCTAAGAAGAAAGTTCAAAAAAGTGAACCGTGAATTGGAACTTAAGTATGTTTTGTCGGCGAAAACGAATCAATCCGATGGGAACCTATATACCTTGAAAACTGGTGCACAATCGGACACTATTGATCAAGCAAAAGTGAATGACAACTCCAACGTAACAAATTACGGAACCCTCACCTACACCGAACCGATTGCAAAAAAATGGAAAATCCAATTTGAATACTTCGTTGAAACTGGAAAGTCAAATCAAGACAAACTAACCTTCAACAAAGATGCTTTTGGGAATTACACACAACAAGACACGCTTTTCTCCAATCAATTTGACAATACGCGCTTCCAAAACCGCGGAACGGGAATGATTATTTTTGAACACCGTCAGCATACTTTTACCGGTGGATTAGGATTTAGAAACATCAATGTTCAAAGCACGAACCTCATTACGTCATTGGTGACAACACAAGACATCAATAATTTCCTGCCGAAATTCTCCTACCAATTTAAACCAGGAATGAGTAAACGAATTGGACTGAATTATTCGACATCCTCATCGCCGGCTTCCATTAACGATTTACAACCAGTTCAAGACAATACGAATCCGAACAGAATTCAAATTGGTAATCCTGACTTGAAACCTAATTATGTACACAACCTAAGATTAAATGCAAATATTTGGCAAGCATTAACCGGACGTTATTTCTGGGGTGGTGGAAATGCAAGTTTGACAAACAATGCATTTGCAACCTCGACTGACTTCGATCAATTTGGTAGAACGATTGCCCAAACAATTAACGTGGATGGAAACATCTTTGCGAACATTTATGCTGGTGGTGGTTTACCTATTCTGAATAGAAAATTGGAATTCGCACCAAATGTGAATGCATCCTACAATAAATATACGAATCTTATTAATGGTCAAACAAACGTCACAAAAACAACGGCAGTTACAGCTGGATTAGACATTGAACTTCAATTAGACTCATTAGAAATTACCATTGGAAATTCTTACAGTTACAACAATCCTGTAAGCTCCTTGTCAAGTATCTCTAATCAACCATTTGCTACGCAGCAATATTTTATCAAAGGTGAATGGAGACTTCCAAGACACATTGAATTTCAAGCGGATGCTAAGTATACAATCAACACGGGTAGAGCTGCTGAATTCAACCGAAACATCATGATCATCAACATTGAACTGAGTAAAGCGTTTTTAAGTACCGAGAACATTATCTTAACTCTTGCAGCGAATGACATTCTCAATCAAAACTTAAATCTGCAGCGTCAAATTAATGGCAACGTAATTACCGATAACTATACACAGATAATTTCTCGCTATTTCTTAGTGAAATTGACCTACAAATTCAACAACAATAAAACAAAAGAAGATGATTTTAAAGGCTGGCATTAAACTACTTATATTGATTCTTTGCCTTGGATTCAACGCAAACAGTCAATATATTTCTTCAGGAAAAATCACCTTTGAACGAAGAACGAATTTAGAGAAGAAATTCACAGATCAACGCATGCGTAGAATGGTCACTGAGGAAAACAAAATCCGCACAGAGCTTTTTTCCTTATATTTTAATGATACTGCCTCCGTATTTAAAGCTGTTCCAACAGATAAGGTAGATGACATGGCATGGATGACAACTAAGAACAGTTACCTCCAACTACTAAATTCAGGAAAACAAATAACTGTTCTTGGACTCATGGGACAAAACATCTATGTGAAGGATAGTTTACCGACAAGAAGTTGGAGAATTACAGATAGTAAAAGAAGTATTTGTGGGTATGACTGCCGAAAAGCTGTCTACCAAAAAAACGATAGTACACGCATTTATGCTTGGTATACAACTGCCTTGGTGCCTTCAGTTGGACCAGAAGGATTTTGTGGACTACCGGGAACAATTCTAGGACTTGCGACGGAAGATGGTGGCATCATTTACTTTGCGAAAAAAGTAGAGGAAATGAACCCGACCAAAGAAGATATGGCCGTTGATATCGGAAAGAACAAGGTGTTTACACTGAATGAACTCCGAATTAAAATTGAAAAAGATTACGGAAATATGCCTTGGGGAAAACGAATGTTTGATGATTTGTTCCGTTGGCTCTAAAATAGTAAATTCAATCGAATGAAAGGAATCATTTTAGCAGGTGGATCAGGGACAAGGCTTCATCCTTTAACTTTAGCAGTCAGCAAGCAATTAATGCCTGTCTTTGACAAACCAATGATTTACTACCCATTATCCATTCTGATGAGTGCCGGTATTAAAGAAATATTGGTCATTTCCACTCCGCATGACCTACCACATTTTGAGAAATTGCTTGGAACAGGTAAACAACTTGGTTGCACATTTTCATACGCAGTTCAAGAAGTTCCGAATGGACTTGCTCAAGCGTTTGTTATTGGAAAATCATTCATCGGAAAGGACAAAGTCGCACTCATTCTAGGAGACAATATTTTTTACGGTGTTGGAATGGATACACTTTTGAAAGAAAACAATGATCCGGAAGGCGGAGTAGTTTATGCTTATCACGTAAGCGATCCAGAACGTTATGGTGTAGTTGAATTCGATGAACACATGAAAGCTGTTTCCATCGAAGAAAAACCAAAGACGCCGAAGTCGAATTACGCTGTGCCTGGCTTGTATTTTTACGATAATAGCGTCGTTGAAATTGCAGAAAATCTGAAACCTTCTCCACGTGGAGAATACGAGATTACCGATGTCAATGCGGAATACCTGCGTCAAAATAAACTAAAAGTCGCCGTGCTTGATCGCGGAACCGCATGGTTGGACACTGGAACATTTGCCTCTTTAATGCAAGCTGGCCAATTTGTACAAGTAATTGAGGAAAGACAAGGTCTAAAAATCGGATGCATTGAAGAAGTCGCGTATCGAAATGGATTTATCACCAAAGATCAATTAAAACAAATTGCTGAACCACTTGTTAAAAGTGGATATGGCTCTTATTTGCTCCAATTGTTAAAACAAAGATGAATTCTCTCGAAACTTACAGCAAATTGATTGAAAAAGAAATTACCTCTTTTTCTTTTCCTTTAACGCCGCTAAATTTATATGACCCACTTCGGTACTTCATGACCTTGGGAGGGAAACGTATGCGTCCAATGCTAACGTTGATGTCCGCGAAACTTTTCGATAAATCCGTAGAAGAAAGCATTTCCGCAGCACTTTCTGTTGAATTATTTCATAATTTCTCACTGATTCATGATGACATCATGGATGATGCTCCTCTTCGAAGAGCCAAAGAAACCGTTCATGAGAAATGGAACACCAATATTGCCATTTTATCAGGAGACGTATTATTTGTAAAAGCTTATGAAGAAATTTGTAAATGTCCCACACATTTGATCCCTGAACTATTAACTGTCTTCAATAGAACGGCCATTGAAGTGTGTGAAGGACAACAAATGGATATGGACTTTGAAACACGAAACGATGTTTCAAAAGAGGAATACATTGAAATGATTCGATTAAAAACATCTGTACTCTTAGGCTGTGCCTTGGAGATGGGTGCAATTATTGGTGAAACAACAGTTGAAAACCGCAAAGCTTTATATGATTTCGGCGTTCACCTTGGCATTGCCTTCCAAATTCAAGATGATCTTTTAGACTTATATGGAAATCCAGAGAAAGTAGGCAAACAAGTTGGTGGCGATGTTCTTGCAAATAAAAAAACACTTCTTTCAATTCTTGCAAAAACACATGCGTCTGAACACCAGTTAATTACATTGTATTCATTACAAAACGAACCAAATCCAACAGAGAAATTAACACAGACAACTTCGATTTTTGAATCCTTAAATATTCAGGAGATGTGTAAAAATGAAATGTCTAAGCACTATACGCATGCAATGAGTGCATTGAGGAGTTTATCCGACAAGGTTTCCTACAAAGAATTAGAAGACCTAGCGGAATATTTGTTTCACCGTGATTATTAAAGCAAACTATTTGTAACCATAAGAATTTTTATTAAATTCGCCTCACTTATAAATTAATTAATTATGAAAAAAATCTACTTATTAACTGCTTTGGCATTTGCAAGCCTTGGTGTTTCTGCGCAGAAACAAAAACTTGCAGCAAAAGAAATGAATGTGGAAGTCATTCAACAACCATCGGTAAAACCTACTGCTCAGCAAAAGGTGACGATCTGGTCAAATGATTTTTCTACTGCTTCACAATGGGCGTTTTCGAACGCAACAAACGATAACCAAGATTGGGTTATCTCAACAAGTACCTCAACAACACTTGGTTACAGTACAGGTGCATGGGTTGACCCTAACAACACTGTAACAAACGAAAACGGATACGCATTATTCGATTCAGATTTAGTTGGAACAAGCACAGGAACACAAGATGCATTTATGACATTTACAGGTTCTATTAACTGTTCTTCTTATCCTAATGTTGTTCTTGAGTTTAATCAAAGAGTGCGTATGTGGCAAACAACAGAGACAATCTTTGAAGTAAGTAACGATAACGGTGCTACTTGGATTCAGTTTCCTGTAAACTTAGACAAAGCGACAAGTACGCTTTACCAAGAAGTAGGTCAAGTGAATATCACTTCAGCTGCGGGAGGACAAGCAAACGTAAAATTACGTCTACGTTACATCGGTGCTTGGGATTACGCATGGTTAGTTGATGACTTGAAAATTGTTGAGCAACCAGCTTACGATTTACGTTCATTAACACCATTTGTTGCTGGAACAAACAACATCGGTATCGAGTATGGTAAAACACCAGTTGCTCACTTAGATGCATCTTATGACATCGGTGGGAATGCTTTCAACTTCGGTGCTGCGACAAACACAAATACAGTTGCTAACGTGAACTTCGGTGCTGGTTTGAGCTACAACTATTCTGTTGGTACAATTTTATCGGGCGACACGATTCCTTACGGAGCTACTGAAACGCCTTCTTTGCCTGTTGGAATGTACAATGGAGTTTACACAATCTCTTCTACAGAAGAAGTTGCTGGAAGCCCATTATTCACAAACAACGTTGGAAACCGTAACTTTGAAGTAACAAATGGTGTTTATGCATTGGATGGTATTGGAGTAAATCCAGCTTCATTGCAAGTAACAACAACACTTGGTTCTAACTCATTCAACACACCAACTGGAACAATTTTCGCGAACATGTATCACTTACGTGGTGGAAACACTAATAACGTGGTTGTTTCTTTGGAAATCGGAATTTCTAGTGCGACTACAGCAGGTACATCTATTCAGGTTTCAATGATCGATACGACAACGTTCTTCGCTGACGGATTCCAATCATTAACGGACGTAAACGGAAATGTTGCTGAAAGTGATTACTATACTGTAACAGCAGCTGACGTTGCAGCAGGAAAAATCACTGTATTCTTCCCTCAACCTATCGTTTTAAATGACGATGCTTACTATGCATCAGTTTTAACAGAAGTTGATGCTTCAAACACGAACATTATCCGTATCTTAAATGATGAGACAGTTCTTCAACCATCTTACGCTTCTATGATTCACTTAATCGGTGATGCTACATACTCTAATGGTAATGCATTCGCTATACGTATGAACATGGGTGTATTAGGATTGGATGAATCAGCTAACGCAAATCTTTCTGTTTATCCTAACCCATCTTCAGATGTGGTTACAATTGAAAGCAACATGACTGAAGGTTCAATTCAAATCATTGACTTAGCTGGAAAAGTTGTTGCTAATCAAACAGTAAACGGTGTTGCTACAGCATTTAACACTGCAGCTTTGACAAACGGAATGTATACAGTAATCCTTACAAACGGATCAACTGTTGAAACACGTAAATTCATCGTTCAACACTAAGAACAAGAAATAAATTTAATTGGGAAACCGCTCAGAAATGGGCGGTTTTTTTTATCTCAAACAAAATCCAAGGACACAATCTATAAAGTCATCTGGTGCTTCAGCATGTACCCAGTGACCAGCATTTTTAATGCTCTCTATTGTAGCGTCTGGAAAATAAGTTTCTATGACTGGAATATCTTCATCCAAGATATAATTGGATAACGTTCCACGAATAAACAAGGTAGTAACCAAAACCTCATCTTCTGGCAGAGCACTCAATATCTCCGGCATCGCTGCCTCCAGCACCGGAAAGTTAAGACGCCATGAAAGTTTTCCTTTTTCCTTCCAATAAAGGTTCTTTAGTAAAAACTGACGAACGCCTTCCGAATCAATGAATTGCTTTAAAATCTGCTCCGCTTCACTTCTTGCGGACAGCTGATTTAAATCAATGCGATTAAAAGCCTCAAGTATATGCTGATGATGCATTGGGTAGGATTTGACTCCCATGTCCACCACAATGAGTTTAGCAAGGTAATTTGGGTATTTCTGAGCCAAATGCATCGCAACTTTACCACCCATGGAGTGTCCAAGTAAAATAACCTGTTGCAATTCCAATTTTTGAAATAAATTAAAGAGGTCTTCTACCATAATGGAATAAGAAAAGTCGGAAGACCAAGGTGAATGTCCGTGGTTTCTTAAATCCACCAAAATCACTCTATAGTACTCAGAAAATTTCTTTGCTTGCGTTTGCCAATTATCCGAGAAACCAAAGAGACCATGTAATATTACTAAGGGCTGTCCCTCCCCCATCTCGCGATAATAAAGTTCCATTAAATGGCTTTTTTTGAAATCAATTTTGCTTTGAATTGACGGTCGTTCATTGTATTCAAAAGTGACGTCATTTTTGTTGTATTAATCAGTGTTGAGTCATAACTTACATGGACAACCTGCTCCTTTTGTTCTTCCACAAAATTTACCTCAACGCGTTCGACTGCATGTGTCAATTTCAGCTCTTTGCGAATCGATCCACCACAGCCCATTTGACAAACCATACCTTCAACGGCAAAGTCCACTTGACTATTTGCATGAACTTTTAGCGACTTGTTTTTATTAACTGAAACAGGAATTGACTTTTCACTTGAATCCTGACAAGAAAAAAGCAATACAACAATGAGTGAATAGAACAGTGATTTCATTCGACAAAATTACAAAGTTTATGCTGAAAATTGCGGTTTGTTTAGTACATTTGAAAAAAACTGAATCATGAGAATCGTACTTGCTGCCCTTTTTATCTCGACTTTGATCCTTTCTTCTTGTAATAAATACAGCGAAGGGCCTAAATTTTCTATGTTAACAAGAAAGGAACGTCTTTGTAATGATTGGGAATTAACTGCCTATACAAATAGCGGAAATAACGCTTTTGATAAAACCTTTACGACAAAACTGACGATTGATAAGGATGGTACATATTCCATGTCAAAAACGTATAATGCACTTGGTCAAATTCAAGGAACATATTCAAATGGACGTTGGGAGTTTGCAGAAAAAGATGAGACACTTTATTTTTATGAAGACTCAACGTCAAAACCAACGCATGAATACAGCATTAAAGAATTACGCAATAAGCAATTAGTGATTGTTGAAGATATCTTCCAAACTGGGGAATCTCACCGATACACTTACCAGCCTCAATAAGGTTTTAAGCTAATTCCTCTAAACGAAATTTGGATCAACTTCCATCACATGTGAACAATTGTCGCATGTTCTCATTTCTTCAGAACTGTAAAATTCCTTGAATCGAGGGATAAAATCCTTCTCAATGTTCTCTAAAGGAAAACGATACGTTTTTAAGTGATGGTTGCATTTTTCGCAGAACCACATCAGTCCATCTTGCATATCCGTTCCCTTACGCACTCGTTCGATAACTAATCCAACCGTGTTTTCTCCTCTCGATGGAGAATGTGGCGTGTTCGCTGGAAGTAAAAACATTTCACCCTCTTTAATGATCACCTCTTTCGCTTGACCATTTTCTTGAACACGCACGGTAATATCTCCTTCGATTTGATAGAATAGCTCCTCACCTTCATTGTAGTGATAGTCCTTTCTGGCATTTGGACCAGCGACAACCATCACAATGAAATCTCCCGCCTCTTTGTATAAATTTTTATTTGATACAGGTGGTTTCAGTAAATCTCTGTTTTCATCGATCCACTTTTGAAGATTAAAAGGAGCTAACATAATAAGATTATTTAAATAAATTAATCTGCTAAAAGTCCACGTGAAATAACGATTTTCTGTACTTCTGACGTTCCTTCGTAAATCTGTGTGATTTTCGCATCACGCATCAAGCGCTCAACGTGGTATTCTTTCACGAAACCATAACCACCATGAATCTGAACAGCTTCAACTGTTTGTTCCATCGCAACTTTTGAAGCATATAACTTCGCCATCGCACTTGATTGGTCGTAATTTCTTCCAGCATCTTTATCAGCCGCTGATCTGTATACCAATAGACGCGCAGCTTCAATTTCTGTCGCCATGTCAGCTAATTTAAAAGCAATTGCTTGGTGCTTGTAAATCTCTTTACCAAAAGCCTTGCGTTCTTTTGAATAAGCGAGTGCCAACTCAAATCCACCAGCAGCAATTCCTAATGCTTGAGCAGCAATTCCGATGCGACCACCACTTAATACTTTCATTGCGAAGGTAAATCCAAATCCATCCTCACCAATTCGATTCGCTTTTGGAACTTTTACATCATTAAATAATAGGGTATGTGTATCACTTCCGCGAATCCCCATTTTATCTTCTTTCGCTCCAACGATGAATCCTTCCATGCCTCTTTCAATGATTAAGGCATTGATTCCTTTGTGTCCAAGCTCTGTATTCGTTTGTGCAATCACTAAGTAGGTTGATGCAGATGAACCATTGGTGATCCAGTTTTTCGTACCGTTCACCAAATAATAATCTCCCATATCAATCGCTGTTGTGCGTTGAGATGTTGCATCAGAACCAGCTTCAGGCTCTGACAAACAGAACGCACCGATTTTTTCTCCTGTTGCTAAAGGAACCAAGAACTTTTGTTTTTGTTCTTCTGAACCATATTTCTCCAATCCCCAACAAACCAATGAATTATTTACAGACATACAAACAGATGCAGAAGCATCTACTTTAGAGATTTCTTCCATTGCTAAAACATAGGACATCGTATCCATACCGCTACCGCCGTATTTCGGATCAACCATCATTCCCATAAATCCAAGCTCTGCTAATTGCTTGATTTCTTCAGCTGGGAAACGCTGATTGTTATCACGATCGATTACTCCAGGTTTCAAAACGTTTTGAGCGAAATCTCTTGCAGCTTCTTTAACTGCCAATTGTTCTTCTGTCAATTCAAAATTCATGTTGATTGATTTTTTAATTTTGAACAAAAATAATCGAATTCTGCCAAGCATGAAAGAAATGAATAGGAATAAAATGGAGATTTTGGGACTTATGTCTGGTACCTCACTCGATGGATTAGACATTGCACATGTTTCCTTTGAATTTCAAGGTGATAAAATTGACTATCAATTACATCATACGCATACCTTCAGTCTTGATGAATCACTTCTTGAGAAACTAAATCAAGCGACAAAAATGTCCGCAGAACAGCTGTTCATTTTGGACAAAGAACTCGGTAAGTATTTTGCCGAATGTGTGCGTCAATTTATGGACAAGCATCACCTTGATAAAAGTCAAATTGATGCAATTGCTTCTCACGGTCAAACGATTTTTCACCAACCTCAAAATGGATTTACACTTCAAATCGCTTGTGGTTCAACCATCGCCTTTCACACAGGAATTCCGGTCATCAATGATTTCCGAACATTAGATGTCATTGCAGGCGGACAAGGTGCACCACTAGTGCCACTTGGAGACTTTGAATTATTTTCCACGGAGGCTAAATCTTTCCTGAATCTTGGGGGATTCGCAAATATTAGTTTCAAAAAAAATAATATTATTTATGCTTTCGATATTGCGCCAGCAAATTTACCTTCGAACCTCTTAATGCAACAAATAGGAGAACTTTTCGATCGAAACGGTGAAAAAGCTCGTTTAGGAGTAATCAATCAAACCTTGTTAGAAGTACTGAATTCATTGTCCTTTTACTCTAGTAAAGGTCCAAAATCCCTTGGGACAGAATGGTTGCATCAGGAATATATGCCAATACTAAATCAAACAGATGCTCTGGAGAACTTACTTCGAACGCACATAGAACATGTTGCGATTCAAGTAGCAAGAATATTAAACGAGGAACATTTATCTTCCGTTTACATCACAGGTGGCGGAGCTAAAAACTCGTTTTTTATCGAACGATTATCGCATTATTACAAAGGAAAATGCATCATTCCATCAATTCAAATAATCGACTTTAAAGAGGCTCTTGTCTTCGCCTTTTTAGGCGCTCGATACTTGAGAAACGAAACAACAAATGTTCCAAGTGTTACAGGTGCTACAACAGCACTATGCACTGGCGTCTATCATCGAGGAAGATAACGTCGATTGAATTGTTTGAAAATAATTTTAAAAACCTATTTTAAAAGGACCATTTTCCTAATTTTGCACCCTATACAACTTAAGAAATGAAAGATTTACTCCAAAAATTTGAGAACAAACGACCTGAAATCGTTTTTGAGTGGAAAGATGCAGAAACGGAAGCAGAAGGTTGGGTTGTCATCAACTCATTACGTGGCGGTGCTGCTGGCGGTGGTACACGCATGCGTGTTGGACTCGATAAACGCGAAGTGGAATCCTTAGCAAAAACGATGGAAGTAAAATTCACCGTTGCTGGTCCGGCGATTGGAGGAGCGAAATCTGGAATTAACTTTGATCCCAAAGACCCGAGAAAAGAAGGTGTATTGAAACGTTGGTTCGCAGCAGTAAGTCCTTTATTGAAAAATTACTACGGAACTGGTGGTGATTTAAACGTGGATGAAATTCATGAAGTAATTCCGATTACTGAATCATGTGGTGTTTGGCATCCGCAAGAAGGTGTCTTCAATGGACACTTTCAGCCGAAAGAAGCGCAGAAAATGAACCGAATTGGTCAATTACAACGGGGCGTATTAAAAGTTATTGAGGATGAAACCTTAACTCCAGATGCATCAAGAAAATTCGTTGTGGCAGATATGATTACAGGATTCGGTGTTTCAGAGTCCATTCGTCACTATTTCTCCTTGTGGGGTGGCGATGTAAAAGATAAAAAAGTAATTGTTCAAGGATGGGGAAATGTAGGGTCCGCTGCGGCTTACTACCTTGCCTTAAATGGTGCAAAAATAGTTGGAATCATTGACCGTGTCGGTGGAATCATCAATGAAGAGGGTTTAAGTTTCGAAGAAGTAAAAACATTGTTCCTTTCTAAAAATGGAAATGAACTAAAAAGTGATGACATGCTTTCTTTCGAGGAAGTAAATGCACGCATTTGGAACACACCTGCAGATGTATTTATTCCTTGTGCTGGTAGCCGCATGTTTTCGGAGGAAAATTTAAACCAACTACTCGCTGCTGGACTACAAGTAATTTCTTCTGGTGCAAATGTTCCTTTCGCTGATAAAGAAATTTTCTTCGGTCCAATCGCAGAAAAAGCAGATGCAAACTTATCTTTAATTCCAGATTTCATCGCAAATTGTGGAATGGCGAGGGTGTTTGCTTACTTAATGAGCAATGACCTTGAATCAATTGAGGATAAGTTAATTTTTGAAGATACGAGTTCAATCATCTACAATGCATTGAAAGAGGCGTATGAATTGAATCCTTCTAAAACAACCATTGCAAAAACTGCATTTGAAATTGCCTTGAAGCAATTGGTGTAATACATGTTCGCTACACTACTTTTCATATTTATAATTGGGTATGCTGCCATCACCATGGAGCATACACTAAAAATAGATAAGTTGGTTCCTGCATTACTTATGATGGTACTTTCATGGGCTGTCATTTTTATTGGCATTCCAACATTTTGGCTCGACCCTAGTATTGGCTTGCACATTGATCCTAAATGTGGACAACTGACTATTCCAGAATTGACTGGCTCATTACTTGAAAAACGTGAGCAGTTAGACGCAACACTACTTCATCACTTTGGGAAAACAAGTGAAATTCTTATTTTTCTCATTGGAGCAATGACAATCGTTGAAATCATTGATCACTTTGATGGTTTTCAGGTATTTAAATCATTAATCAAAACAAAAAGTAAGCTAGTCTTACTTTGGATTATTGGCCTACTTGCCTTTTTCTTGTCTGCATTAATCGATAATCTGACAGCAACAATTGTACTTATTAGTATTCTTAGAAAAATAATTACCGATCCTGACTTACGAAAATGGTATGCTGGATTTATCATTATTGCTGCAAATTCAGGAGGTGCTTGGTCTCCAATAGGAGATGTGACGACAACCATGTTATGGATGAACCACAAAGTGAATGCAGGAAGTCTGATTAACCATCTTTTTTTACCAGCGCTTGTATCCACATTTGTCCCACTATTAATCGCATCAAAAATGAAGTCATTTAAAGGGACTATTCAACAACCAGATTCAAGTGAAAAAACGAAAAAACAAAGCGTTATTATCTTAATCCTTGGATTATTTTTGATCATCCTTGTTCCGATAATAAAAATGGCAACACATTTGCCACCATACATGGGAATGATGTTTTCATTAGGTTTAATTTCCATCATTGCAGAAATCATCAGTAAACGACAGTTTTCATTAACCGATATTACTGCGACTAATTCCCACACAAGTCCAACATTCAAGGCCCTTACTAAAATTGAACTACCCAGCATCCTTTTCTTTTTAGGAATTCTGATGACCATTGCCGCAATGGAATCGATGGGAATGATTTACGGTTTTGGAGTGCAAGTGCAAGAAAGCATGGATGTGAATTTATTCGTGACATTACTCGGTATAGCCTCTGCCATTATCGATAATGTTCCGATTGTTGCTGCATCTATGGGAATGTTTCAATTCGAATTAGATCACGAAATTTGGCATTTCATCGCCTATGCAGCCGGTACAGGTGGATCTATGCTCATCATTGGATCCGCTGCTGGAGTTGTGGCCATGGGAATGGAAAAAATATCCTTTTTCTGGTACTTAAAACGCATCACTCTGTTAGCAGCCATTGGCTATTTTTCAGGAATTGCCGTATTTTTAGTTCAATTGATTTAGAAATGAAATTCGAAACGTATACGCAGGCTGTTTCTTGGCTTTTTGATCAGTTTCCATCTTATCAAAACAAAGGTGCAAGCGCATATAAACCTGGATTAAAGCAAACGACCGATTTATTGCAAGCCCTGGGCATTGAGCAACAAAACATGTCGATCATACATGTCGCAGGAACAAACGGAAAAGGTTCAACCTGCTCCTACATAAGTTCCATGCTGACCGAAAAAAATGAAAAAGTAGGCTTGTTTACCTCACCACATATTTTCGACTTTCGCGAACGCATTCGCATTAATGGTATGCAAATTAATGAGTCTTCAGTAATAGATTTTTGTCAACGTGTTATTGATCTTCAGCTTAATTTCGAGCCGAGTTTCTTTGAAGTGACTTTCGCTATGGCCATTGATTATTTTCAACGAAATCAGTGTACCTATGCGGTAATTGAAACTGGAATGGGAGGACGATTAGACTCAACAAACGTACTTCAGTCTAAAATTGCCGTGATTACGAACATCGGTCTCGACCATACACAATTCTTAGGTGAAACACTTTCCGAAATCGCCGTAGAAAAAGCAGGAATTATCAAATCAAGTCAACCAGTGGTGATTGGACACACGCAAAATGAAATTGAATCTATTTTTACACAGAAGGCTTTTCGTAATGGTGCGCAGATTTACTTTGCGGACCAAGAAAACTGGGGGATCATTGACCTATTGGAACTACCCGAACATCAAAAAACAAACCTAAAAACAGCACTTTGTGCCTTGTCAAAATTAAACATTGACATTTCAGAAAAAATACTTCAAAAAGCACTTCAAAACCTTCATAAAAACTCCGGACTATTTGGAAGGTTAAGCAAAGTGAGTGAAAATCCACTAATCTACCTCGATGTTTCGCATAATCAAGATGGAATTCAAGCAACCCTTCAGGACTTAAGAAACATTCATTTTGAACATTTACACATCGTTTACGGCGCGTCTCAGGACAAAAATGCAAGCTCAATTTTGTCCCTTTTCCCTGAAAATACAGCTATTCACCTGTGTGAATTCCGGAACAATCGCAGTTTGAAAATAACCGATTTATTGAGCTTAAAACAAGCTGATCAACGTATTTTATCCGTGTCGAACGATGTAAATTCAACTGTAAAGAAACTTATGTCGGAAGTGTCAAATCAAGACCTGATTCTTGTCACCGGAAGCTTCTTTCTATTAGCAGATGTTGATTTAAATTTATTTAAGCGATAAAAATTTCATCTACACACCATTCAAACATAAATTCCCTTATCTTTGTCTCAATGGAAAAGCAAGTCATTCTGAATCCAACACATTTGGACCTCACTTTGAAACGTCTTTCCCATGAATTAATTGAATCCCACAACGATTTCTCGGATACTGTTCTCGTTGGTTTACAACCAAGAGGAATTCACGTTGTGACAAGACTTAAGTCTTATTTGGAATCTATTCTTGGAAAAGAAATTCAATGTGGAAATCTGGACATTACTTTTTATCGAGATGATTTTCGTCGTCGTGAAAAACCCATGATTCCTAGTGTCACAAATATTGATTTTAGCATCGAAAATAAGCGCGTTATTTTAGTTGATGATGTACTTTACACGGGGAGAACTATTCGATCTGGACTGGATGCCTTATTGACATTCGGACGTCCATCTAAAGTAGAATTATTAGTATTGATCGATCGTCGCTATAGTCGCGACTTACCCATTCAGGCTGATTATATCGGTAAAACAGTCGATACACTCATTTCTGAACGCGTTTCCGTTGAGTGGAAAGAAATAGAAGGAGAAGATAAAGTGGTTTTGTTTACAAAAGAAAGCAATGAATAATTTAAGTGTTGATCACCTTACGGGAATTAAAGATTTAACGCGACAAGACATCGAGTTAATCTTCAAGACAGCGGATAGCTTTAAAGAAGTTATCAATCGTCCGATTAAGAAAGTCCCTTCACTCAGAGATATTACCATTGCCAATATTTTCTTTGAAAATTCAACTCGAACTAGACTCTCATTTGAGCTAGCAGAAAAAAGACTTTCAGCTGACACAGTCAATTTCAGTGCCGCAAGTAGTTCCGTAAAAAAAGGAGAAACGTTAATTGATACTGTCAACAACATCCTTGCAATGAAAGTGGACATGGTGGTTATGCGTCATCCAAATCCAGGGGCGGCATTATTTCTCTCACAAAAAGTAAAAGCACGTGTCATCAATGCTGGTGACGGAACCCATGAGCATCCAACTCAAGCGTTACTTGATGCATTTTCTATTCGCGAACGTTTGGGAAGTGTTGAAGGAAAAAAAGTAGTAATTGTTGGAGATATTCTTCATTCACGCGTTGCACTTTCAAATATTTATTGCCTCCAAAAATTGGGTGCTGAAGTCATGGTTTGTGGTCCAACGACCTTAATTCCAAAATACATAGCAGACCTGGGAGTGAAAGTTTCACACAACCTTCGTGAAGCATTGGAATGGTGCGACGTGGCAAATATGCTTCGCATACAATTAGAGAGACAAGACATTAAGTATTTTCCTTCATTAAGAGAATACACCATGTTATTTGGATTGACAAAAGAGATTTTAGACGGACTTTCCAAGGAAATCATTGTGATGCATCCAGGACCAATTAATCGAGGTGTAGAAATTTCGAGTGATGTAGCTGATTCTAAGCAAAGTATCATACTTGACCAAGTAGAAAATGGTGTGGCAGTTCGTATGGCAGTAATTTATTTACTCGCATCGAAAATTGAACGCTGAAAATTTTTACATTTGACAAAACGATTGTGATGAACTTTTCAGTAGACCCTCAAGGAAAAATAGTAGTTGTATCTACACATGTTGAAAAACTCGACGCCAGCAATGCACCTGAACTGAAAAGTCATTTCCTACAATTGAATAAAATTGGAAGTAATTTTATTTTATTAGACCTCTCTAAAACGAAATATTGCGATTCATCCGGATTAAGTGCTATCCTCATTGCCAATAGACTCTGCAAAGATACGAATGGAAGATTTGCACTTTGTGGCTTGCAAAGCAATGTCCAAAAGATGGTTGAAATTGCACAATTAGACAAAGTTCTAATCATTACCAATTCCGTAGATAAAGGAATTGATGCACTTATTGCGTGAGTTTCTCAGTTTGCATCTTAGGTAGTGGTGCCGCGCTTCCAACTGGTAAGCGAAATCCAACTGCGCAATACATCGAATGTAACAACAGACATATTCTCATTGATTGTGGAGAAGGAACGCAACTCCAACTGCGCAAATTTGGAATCAAATTACAACGCATTACCCACATCCTCATTTCTCACTTGCACGGAGATCATTTTTTTGGTTTACCCGGATTAATTTCATCCATGCATTTATTAGGAAGAACCAGAGGTCTAACCGTTTATGGTCCACCAGAATTGCAACAGTTAATCACTTCATTTATTGATGTTGGCGGACACAAACTTTGCTTTGATGTTCAATTTGTTCAACTTGAAACAAAGTCACTTCAGACAATTTTCGAAGATCGACTGATTGAAATTAAAAGTTTTGCATTAAAACACCGCATCCCAACTTGGGGTTATCGGATTGAAGAAAAACCAAAACCTTTGCACCTAAATGCTGCTGCCATCAAAGAAGCGGGGTTACTGCTCGAAGATTTGCCCAAATTAAAAGCAGGAATGGATCTGGTCAAGGATGGTCGTGTTTTGAAAAATAAGAAATTTACCATTCCCCCTAGCCCATCCTTACATTATGTCTTTTGCTCGGACACTAAACCTTGGACTGGATATGAGTCAGCGATTGAAAATGCTCATTTGATGTATCACGAAGCCACGTTCACGGAGCAGCATGCCGCACGAGCCAAACAAACCTATCACAGCACAGCCAAACAGGCAGCTCAAATGGCAGAGAAAATGAAGGTACAACACCTCATAATCGGACATTTCTCTTCACGTTATGAAACAAGCGAACAACATTTATTGGAAGCCAAAAGTATTTTCCCAAACACGATTGCAGCCGAAGATGGTGAATGGATTGACTTAGAAAAACTTTCTTATTTCTGAGAAAAGCGGTATAAGATGTAAGCTGTGAAAGCGAACATGATATTTGGAA
>CANHMH010000028.1 GCA_947461635.1 Flavobacteriales bacterium
AACGGTACGACGTGATGTCTCTAGTAAGGCCTTCGCATTTCTTCCAAAGGAATGAGTGGACGATGGATTTCCAAAAGTATCTCTCAGAACAGGAATCATGGCTTCAACCACTTCAGGAGCGACGGGTGTTGTCGCTGCATTATCTAAATACACGCGCATATCGAAGTTTTGGCGAAGATAAGAATTTTATAGCACTTGCTAAATCGAGATGAAGACTTGCAGTTTTTCAGGAATATCCTTATTTTTAACCATACATTTTGAACATGGATGAAATCGTAGACTATTATGACGTACTGGCGAAAACGTATGACCATAATCGTTTCGAAAATTCCTATGGTGCTTTTATCGACAAACAAGAGCGAGCTGTCCTCCAGCAGCTATTAACTCATCCGGAAGAAATTGTTCTTGATATGCCATGTGGCAGTGGTCGATTTTTGAATTTCGCACAACTTGGAATCGATGGTAGTAAGGAAATGGTTCGGGTTTCTCAAAGTAAATTCCCCAACAAAAAAATTACGCACGCCGATGCGGCAGATACGGGAATCAATGATCATTCGATTGACACCATCATTAGTTTTCATTTTTTCATGCATTTAGATGAAGAAAAAATGAAACGAATTCTTCAAGAATGTGATCGGATATTAAAGCCTAAAGGGAGAATTATATTTGACATCCCTTCCTCGAAGAGAAGAAAACTCATACAGTATAAACGAACAAATTGGCATGGTGGATTTAGTCTGTCGAATATGGAATTAAGTGAATTAGCTCCACAATTTGACATCAACAGAAGCTACGGATTGTTATTTGTTCCCATTCACCGAATTCCAAAGAGATTGAGGCCAATCTTCCTTTCCATCGATCGTATTTTATCCAATTCCTTTTTAAAGGAATATAGTTCCTATCAAATCATTGAAATGGTGAAAAAATGAACTATTGGAAAACAATTAAACTTTATAGAAAAGTAATCTTACGCTTTCTCAGGGACCTTAGTAGCAGGGATTTATTTCGTTTTACGCGTAAATCAACGCGTATGATTCATTTGGATTATGCACTTAGTACATCACAGGAGATTAAAAAAAATGAAACATTTGACAGTAAAGTTTTCAATTTTAAATTGGCAGCTGATAAAATAAACGAACACCTGATCATGCCCAATGAAATTTTCTCCTTTTGGCATGTCATAGGTAATCCAGAAAAACAATTTCAAAAAGGAAGAACCATCCAAAACGGCAAAATAGTCGAAGAGGTTGGAGGTGGACTTTGTCAGGTATCTGGCATCGTTTATCACATCAGTTTGATTGCTGGTTTAAAAATCCTAGAACGCTATAACCATTCTGTAGACATTTACACGGAGGCTTCGCGATTTTGTCCACTAGGTACCGATGCAACAATTGTTTATGGATATAAAGATTTGAGGATTCAAAACACGCATGCTTTTCCGATTAAATTTCAATTGGAAGTCAAAAACAAGCACCTTCACATGACGCTACTGAGTGAATCAAAATTGGAAGAAAACAAATTGATATTCAGCATTGAAGAAGTGGAGAATGGAAAAAAAGTTCAGGTGTTAAATTCATCTAATGAATTAATCAATACCTCCAACTATAAAATAATTCCCGAATTAATTTCTTAATCAAATACACCTTGCTTTTTAATTTAAAGCAAAATAGAAATGAAATAATGAATGAAACTAGCGCATTATTTCAGAAAAATCACAACCTTTAACATGGAGTTAAGACATCGAATAGAACGAAAAAGGAAAGAATGAACGAAGACATGCAATTTTTCTGGGGAATGGGAATCCTTTTTGGACTCGTGATGCTATTCTCAAAACCACCGATTGGATGGAAGTATTTTCATGGAATTATCTTTGTTAGCTACTTTGTATATGCTTACTGGGAGATGAACGACTTAAATTCAGTGAAATATGGAGGAGGGTATCATGGGATTATAACAGCAGTCATCACAGCATTACACATCATTATTTACTTAATTGGAAAGGTGATTTTTGGTTTTATCAGACGTTCAAATCAAAAAACGGAAGACCTTGCTTCCCTTTTTCAGCAATCTGATAAAGCAAAAGAGGAAGTGTAATTTTTATTTCTTCGTAACGAGTGTTAAGGAAGCAACCTTTACCGTGTTTTTTTCATATTTGAAAGGCATAACCGTATCACACAATGGGAAATCATAAGGTACATGCACATAACATTTTCCTTTGCGTAAGATAAATTCCAAGCGATTCATGTCTGGTTTTGTGCAACGGTTCATACTTCTTGTTTCTAGTTTAGAAAGTAGCTGCTTACTGAAATCGGCATGCGGCTCAAAGGCCACTTTAAACACAGAATCGTTTTTCAAAAAATACGTTTGAACTTCATTTAGTTGAAAGTCTTTGTTTCCCATGGGGCATTTCACTTTTACCAATTTAGACATGCTCAACAAGTTCTTGCTAAAATGCTCAACGCGATAAGTGATGTCTAAATATTCTTGTTCTGTACAGAAAACACCGATCGTATCACGCAGAATTAACTGTTTCACCAAGGATTGAAAGCGTTTTGACTGCAGTTTTGGGTAGTTCAAATGAATGTTTGTCAGAAGCACATCCTTTTGCTTAAATGGAAGTTGTGGCTCACCAAATGACGCAGAAACCAAGGCCAAACGTTCGTTTTCCGCTGTTCGATCTGTATTGCAGGATTGCAACAAACTCATTAACAAGAGAAAAACGACAATTCTTTTCATTCTAAATCCTTGATTTATTTCACTACTTGACCATACAAATCATAGTGATCTGCACTTGTGATTAAAATACGCTCAAAATCTCCTAATCGAACAAATGACTCTGATTTTTTAATCAACACTTCATTATCCACTTCTGGGGAATCAAATTCGGTGCGACCAATGAAATAATCTCCTTCCACACGATCAAAAAGTACTTTAAACTCCTTACCTACTTTCAGTTGATTTAATTCATAACTGATACCTGATTGCAATTCCATGATTTCGTCTGCGCGTTTTTTCTTCATTTTCGCGGTAACGTCATCGGTAAATTGATACGCATGTGTATTCTCTTCGTGTGAGTAGGTAAAAATACCTAAGCGATCAAAACGACTTTTCTCAACGAATTCATACATCTCTTTGAATTCAGCAACTGTCTCACCTGGATATCCAGCAATCAAGGTCGTTCTTAAAGCGATGCCTGGAACTTTTTGTCGAATGGTTTGAATCAGCTCTTCCGTTTTTTCTCGTGTAATTCCACGGCGCATCGCTTGTAAAATCTTGGTCGAACCATGTTGCAAAGGCATGTCCAAGTATTTACATACATTAGCACGATCGTTCATGACATCCAACACATCCATTGGGAATCCAGACGGATAAGCATAATGTAGACGAATCCATTCGATTCCTTCTACATCGGATAGACGTTTAATCAAATCAGACAATGCTCTTTTCTTGTAAAGATCCAAACCGTAATACGTCAAATCCTGAGCAATTAACATCAATTCTTTGACTCCTTTTGCTGCTAGGTTTTTAGCTTGTATTACTAAATCCTCCATTGGAGTAGAAATATGTGTTCCTCGCATGATTGGAATCGCACAGAAAGAACATGGACGATCACATCCTTCCGCAATTTTGAAATAGGCGTAATGATTTGGTGTCGTCAACAAACGCTCTCCAACTAATTCGTGTTTGTAATCCGCTTTTAAGGTTTTAAGTAAACGAGGTAAATCTCTGGTTCCGAAATACGCATCCACTTCTGGGATTTCTCTTTCCAAATCATCTTTGTATCGTTCGGACAAACATCCGGTCACATATACTTTATCGACTAGTCCTTCCGCTTTTGCTTCAGCATAGCGAATAATCGTATCAATTGATTCTTGTTTGGCGTTATCAATGAATCCACAGGTATTGATTATGACGATTTCCGCATCATCCTCCATAGATTCGTGTTCGACATCAAAATGATTCGCTTTTAATTGAGCCATCATGACTTCTGAATCGTAGGTATTTTTTGAACAACCCAACGTTACGACGTTTACTTTGTTCTTTTTTAGTGTTTTTGTTTTCATTGCGTGCACAAAAATAGGACACTTTAGCGAAATGGTATTATTTTTGACCCCTCGCGAACTAAAAAACACAAGAATATGCGTTATTTACTACCAATCATCCTTTTTTTAAGCGCTTGTGGAATGTTTAAAAAATCAAAACCAGCAAACATGACAGAAGTTTCGGCACCGAAAGCGTTTATTCGGCAAAATGAAAGCGTTGACATGGGAGCTGAATTATTTCAAGTTCAGTCGATGAACATCATCGGAAATCGACTATATGTGATTGTGAAAGCGCACCCCATTCTTAGTGTGGAGGATTTTGATTTGTCCGCAAGCGCTAACATTTCAAAATCACTCCCTCCTATCCGAGCAATTCGTTTAGATGTTAAAAAGATTCCTGTTAAAAAGGGCGACAGCGCTGTTTCTATGATGGAACAGACATTAGTATTTGACATCACCGATTTAGCCTATAAGCAAGAAACTGGCTCAGAAATTTACCTTCAATTCGAAGGAGCGAAAGAACGCATTTTATATACCTTTAAATAAGCATGGAAGAAGAACGAATTGACAAAATTATCATGGGACGAAATTTGGTTTCATCACGCGTTAGAGCGGAGGAACTGATTTCCAAATTTGGCGTTTTGGTCAATGGAAAACTTATTTCCAAGCCAGGAAAAAAAGTTCCAGTCGATGCTGAAATTGAATTAATTTCAGAAGAAATTCCTTGGGTTTCTAAAGGAGCACTCAAACTTGTAGCAGCAGTAGAGGAATGGAAATTCGATTGCAAGGACAAAGTGTTCATTGACTTAGGCGCAAGTACTGGTGGATTCACTGAGGTTCTTCTTTCCAAAGGAGCGAAAAAAGTATTTGGTGTCGATGTTGGATCAAAACAATTACACGAGCGAATCAAAGCTGATGAACGCGTTGTGAATTTAGAGAAAACACATGCGCGTGATCTTACTGAAAAACAAATCACAGAAGAAGTCGATGGATTAGTAGTCGATGTTTCTTTTATTAGTTTGGAAAAAGTTATTCCATTTGTGATCCGTTTTTTGAAACCAAACGCAGATGTTGTATTGTTAATTAAGCCGCAATTTGAATTAGGTAGAGCTTTTTTATCCAAAGGAG
This sequence comes from Flavobacteriales bacterium, assembly GCA_947461635.1. Taxonomy (GTDB): domain Bacteria; phylum Bacteroidota; class Bacteroidia; order Flavobacteriales_D; family Crocinitomicaceae; genus UBA952. The sequence continues at coordinate 5,172 of CANHMH010000028.1, forward strand.
GAATTGTAAAGGATGTACGTCAGTACCCCATTCTTTTGGAGAATATAAAAGAAATGTGTAGCCGAAATCAATTAGAATGGCAAGCTTTTTTGGACTCACCCATTCTTGGTGGCGATGGAAATAAAGAATTTTTAGGGTATTTTAAACGAAAATAATTTTCTTTGCAGGATCATGACAATCGACGAATTATACAAAGCATTTAACGATATTGAATTTCAAGCAACACGTATATTGAAATCAAGAAACTTGGATAGAGAGCATCTAAGCCGCTTCAATCAACGCACTGAAGAGATACGAAGACAACTTGTTAGCATGCGCTTACAAGGAGCGATTCACGATACAATGAATGAGTTAAAGATGATTGACGAAGAATATTTACCGAAATTATCTTTTGGACGAAAAGTCTGGAACATTTTACTTTTTGGACAGCACAAAAAACGTTTTCAAACCAAAGGACAATTGCGCTATTTCATGGAAGAAGTATCCATGCGGAAACAATTGTTTATGTACGCAAAAGGTGAGTTAAAAGAGGATTGATTATTTGATAATCAAGTGAGATTTCACACCCATTTCGGATATAAATCTTATGGTGTAGGATCCTTTTGATAAATCTGCCAGGTCAAGTTTAATCTGCGCTTGATTCGTTTCCACAGGAATATTCTTTACCATCTTCCCTTCTAGATTAATCACTTGAATGTTGTAAATTCCATGATTGAGCATCGGGAATTGAATAGCTAATTCATCAATAAACGGATTTGGCGATACGACGATTTCTTGCATATCATCTTCAAAAACACCTGCATTTGGATTCGTTACCGAACAAGCACATTTGTTTTTAACAACGTTCGTTTGCACAGTTTGTGGAGCGAAGTACGTTGCTTTCACCCAACATTTTTGTCCCAACTGAGTACTAGATGCATTTCTTATTCGCAGAGTATACCAGCCATCGTATGTGGCAACATGAGAAAAATTAATGTTGCCTACTTGAACAATGGAATCGATTTCCTGACAATCTTTATCGATCAGAATAAGCGTTATTGGTAACGTAGCAACAGATGGATATAATTCAATGTTAATTGTTGAACCAGATTTTGCAAAAATTCGTCCAACAGTTCGGCAATCCATACTATTATTTGGCAATGCACCACCCTGTTGCAATGAAGATAAATGAGCGTCCCCTAAATCATCGGACATTTCCCACTCTTGTGTTGTTGATTTACTTGGTCTGACATAATTTGTATCGATTCCTTGTGCAGCCCAAACACAATAACCTCTTCTACCCAAATTAGCAGATCCATCACACGGAGGAATACTTATGTTCACTTTCCCGCCTCCATAAACGATGCTCGTTGTATTTCCATTTGCACCGGAGTAATCCATCAAAACCGTTCCATCTGACCAACTTGTTTGTACGCCAACCAAATTTTGCCAATTTGACCATTGATCATTGACTCCAATAAGTGCTTTCGACTCTCTTTCAATCACCAATGCATCTGGAGCCTGCCATCGGACAAGGTAATTCCCTTGCTTGAAATGCAAATTCTGATGGCACCAAAGCAAATTTTCTACGTCAGCGTCCAAGGGTAAACTCGCTAATGAATTAGGTTGATGTGTGAATCGATTGCCGTTATATCCGATTGAAAACAAATCTTCAAAAAAGAGTTGTGGTGCACCGTCTAAAGACATTACAATGGCATGTGCAACAGAATTCCGTCCATCGTTTGGTTCGATGTGTGGACTTAATTCAGAACCTGTATTCCAGCCCGTATAATTTCCTTGACTATTTAAAGTCGGTCTGAATGTATCGTGATTATTTACAAATGGAACGGTTCGTCCACGGTTAAGTTGTTGTTGATTTGGTATCGTCGATAAATCAAAATTACCATTACTACTAACCATGGAGGACAAAGCAAAACGTAAATTAAAATCAAAGGTCCCAGCTCGATTTTGAACAGCGTCACACCAAGCGTCCAATTGCGTTGTGCTACCCACCCATTCACCAACAGCGAACATGTCATTCCCTCCACTTGCAAAAAGTGCATTGTATTGTAAATTCCAAAGGAAATCTTCAGCAGCATAACTTGGAAAATGCTTTACAGCGTCTAATCTGACGCCATCCCAACCCACTTGTTTTTTATACCAAATAAGCCAATTACGCATATTTGAACGCATATAATCAGTGGTTTGAGCTGGATTGAATGTGGCATTACTCGACAAACCAAAGGAATTATTTTCATAAGAAGCATCTGGACCCCAAAAAGGAGAATTAATGTCGTTGGAACAACAGACATTTGAATTATTTGGATAAAAATTCTGCCAATTTTTAGGAAACCTACCTTCGCGAGACAAATAATTGCTAGCTGACTCTGATGTAGCTGGAGTTTTAAAACAAGTGTATCTAAAATTTTTATATCGATTGGTTTGCCCGTCATCCAACGCCGCCGGATCCTGTCCACCCGCACCATTGGAACTTCCTGCGTTTGACACATGATTTAAAACAATATCTTGAATGACGTCAATTCCATTAGCATGCATTACTGCAACCATGCGCAATAATTCATCTTTGTCACCCATTCTTGTTTTCGTGGCGTTTTTTTGAAATTTATCACCCAAATCATAATGGTCGAAAGGAGAATATCCAACACTGTTTGTTCCATTATTTTTAATGGTAGGTGGAATCCAAACTGCATCAATTCCTAAATCTTTTAATCTAGGCGCTAATTCTGTTAAGTAGTTTGCCCAACCATTGGAATAATTGGAATTCCAATAATCCCACCAAAATGATTGTAAAACAACCTGACGAGAAGTTGGATTAACTTGTCCAATTAAAAGATTCAACTTTGTAAAGCTGAAAATAAACAGAAGAACAAATATTATTTTCATTTTAAACGATTTACAATCTGCTTACATGCTCCTCCCCTGACATTATGGTGGTCATTTCTTTATTCACAATGCAAGTGAGCTCTTTATTTCCAATATTTTTAACAGTAACATTCGTTTTATCAATCGAAACTTCTAACGGAATGGTTTGATATAAAATTCTAAAAGTATACGATTGCCAAGCTTCTGGGATTGTTGGATTAATTTCCAACCCAGACTCATGTACTCGGACACCTGCCATTCCCTCTACAACAGACATCCATGTTCCAGCCATACTCGTAATGTGTAAGCCTTCATCCGCTTCGTGATTGTAATCGTCAAGATCCAAACGAGAAGTTCGTAAATACAATTCATATGCTTTCGCTAGATTTCCAATTTTCGCTGCAAGAATCACATGGACACATGGTGAAAGTGATGACTCATGAACTGTTTTTGGTTCATAGAAATCAAAATTATCACGAATGGTTTCTAAATCGAACTGATCTTCGAATAAATACAAGCCCTGAAGAACATCTGCTTGTTTGATGAAAATTGATCGAAGAATGCGATCCCAAGACCAATGTTGATTAATAGGACGTTCCGTTAATGGTAAATCATTCGCCGACAATTGTTCTTTATCCATGAATCCATCTTGTTGAAGGAAAATTTTTGTTCCTTCCAAAACAGGGAAATAGACATTCTCAACAATGTGTCTCATCGCTTTGATCTCCTTTTCGGACATCAGTTTATTGTTTGAACCACCAATTTCTTCGTTGATTTTCAAACAATAGTCGATACACCAACGCGCGATGTAATTCGTATACCAGTTATTATTGACGTTATTTTCGTATTCGTTTGGACCTGTTACTCCAAGCATCACATACGCTTTTTTGCTGGCAGACCAATTGAATCGTTGTGTCCAAAAGCGTGCAATTCCTAAAAGAACAGGGAATCCATATTGCTTTAAATAATCTCTGTCACCTGTGTGTCGTACATAATTATAGATTCCAAAAGCAATTGCTCCATTACGGTGTATTTCTTCAAACGTAATTTCCCATTCGTTGTGACATTCTTCACCGTTCATGGTTACCATTGGATAAAGAGCCGCTCCATCTTTAAATCCTAATTTCTCAGCATTTTCAATGGCCGCATTTAAATGGTTGTAACGATACACCAACAATTGACGCGCAATTTTCGGGTCAGCCGTTTTTAAATAGAATGGCAAACAATAAGCTTCCGTATCCCAGTAGGTTGCTCCTCCGTATTTTTCTCCTGTGAATCCTTTTGGACCAATGTTCAATTTGGCATTTTTTCCTGTGTATGTTTGATACAAATGGAAAATATTGAAACGAATTCCTTGTTGAGCTGCGGTGTCACCTTTGATAACAATGTCCGCATTTTCCCAAATCTTCAACCATGCTTGTTCGTGGTCTTGACGCAATTTGTCAAATCCACCAGTATACGCATCACGTACCCTTGAAATCGCTTTTGCAGCTAATTCAAAATCGGAATGATTCATCGTAGAAGTAATCGCCACATATTTTTTCAAGGTATATGGAATTCCTTTCTCTAAGTAATGTTCAAAGTTATTTTCCACATAGAAATCACGTTCAGCGACATTCGGATGAATCGTCAACAATTCAGACTCTTTCCAGAATGAAAAACGCATGGCAGTGGCAACAGAGAAATTCGTCTTTTTGGTGCGACCGCAAATGATTCCTTTTTGCGCATCAACCTTGCGGCTATCCTCTATCCAGAAAAACTCATCGTAATTGGCATCGTGGTTACTCACCTTCCCGTCCAAGTACGGCGTGAATTTCACATTCCCACTAAAGTTAATGGGAGTAACGGTATAGGAAATCGCAGCGATTTCTTCTTTGTCCATGGAACAAAAACGAATGGATTGTACTTCCAATTCTTTTCCATTCGACAATTTCACTTTGAAATGTCTTGTTAATATTCCGTGTTGCATGTCCAATTCTCTATGAAAGGACTTTACTTCACAGGTATTTAAATCCAATGGAATTCCATCCACTTCGATGTTAATCCCGATCCAATTACACGAATTCAATACTTTGGCGAAGTACTCTGGATACCCATTTTTCCACCAACCTACGCGTGTTTTATCCGGATAATAAACACCTCCAACATAGCTTCCTTGTAGGGAATCACCAGAATATTGTTCCTCAAAATTAGCACGTTGTCCAAAGGAACCGTTCCCAATACTGAAGATACTTTCCGCTTGTTTTTGTTTGCTGGAATCAAATTTATTTTCAATTATTTTCCAAGCATCTATTTCAAACAAATTACGCATACGCTTCTAAACTAAATTCTGTTAAATCATTAAAATATGTGTCCGCCAATTCAGCGATGTTTGGATTTCCAACCGCGATTGCGATGAATCCACCTGCTTTTGCAGCTGTTATTCCACTTGCAGCATCTTCAAATACAATGCATTCTGCTGGAGCTAAACTCAAGGCTTTTGCGCCGTTTAAAAACACTTCTGGATGCGGTTTTGGGTGTTCCACTCCATTTCCATCAATGACCACATCAAAAAAGTGATCAATCTTCAATAACTTCAGAATGAAATTTGCATTCTTACTGGATGAACCAATTCCTAATTTGATGCCTTTGGATCTTGCTTCTTCTAACAAACTAAGGACTCCAGGTAGGAGATCAGATTGATTTAAGTCCTGAATAGAATCGACATAGAACTCATTTTTACTGATCAACAATGCATTGAATTCTTCTGTGGATATTGTTTTTGAACCTAATTCAAGAATCTTTTTGAGTGAATCCACTCTACTGACTCCTTTTAGTAATTCATTGTGTTCTTCTTCAAATGGAATCCCTAGGGATTCTGCTGTGCGTTTCCACGCGATAAAATGATTATGCTCGGTGGTCACAATGACACCGTCTAGATCAAAAATGAGTGCTTTTAGTTTATCCATGAATGGCATTTTTATCTGTAATGAACAGATTACAGATTCCGGCAATTAGAAGCGCAGTACCAGCTAATAGCATTGGTGCAATCGCTGACTCACCAAAAAATTGAGAGAGGAAATTGATTCCTCCTAGCGCAGCACAAATTTGAGGAATCACAATGAACATATTAAATAATCCCATCATCAATCCCATTTTTTTCGAATCCACCGAACTAGAAAGCATGGCATAAGGCATGGAAAGAATACTCCCCCAAGAAATACCGATTAACGAAAAGCAAATCCAAAGATAAGATGGGTCTGGAATAAATTTCATGTAAATAAATCCAATTCCACCTAATACAAGGGATGAAAGATGTATGTACTTTCGATTCACGCTTCTTTTGGCGGAATAAAAAACAACAATTAAAGCGAAAGCCATTGAGCTTAATCCATAAACCCCCATGTCAGAACCAACTTGGTCAGCAGCATTTTGATATACGCCATTCAAGTGCTCAAATTCCAGTTCTTGGGAAGAAATCATTAAGTTGTATTCTGATTTATTAGGTGCAGGTGCATGAAAAACATAATCAGTCAGTGCAGGAGTAGCCATGCTCCACATAGTAAAAAAGGCAAACCAACTAAAAAATTGAATCAAACCTAATTTCAACATGTTTGAGGACATTCTTGAAACAGATTGAATAAAATCCTTTAAAAAAGAACCGTTTTTGTTCTCTTCTTTCAGTAATTCTTCATTTTCAGGTGGATATTCTTTTGTTGTAATTACCGTATAGATTATACTCGCTAAAAAAACAAAGGCTCCAATAGCAAATGCAACTTTGACATTTAGCGGAATCCCCTGCTCAGAGGGATCGTCTTCTAATCCTAATTTTGTCAACAACCAGGGAAGATTTGAAGCAATCCACGTTCCAATCCCAATGATGAGCGTTTGTATCACAAAACCATATGATCTCTGTTTTTCAGGTAGTTGATCTGCCACAAGTGCTCGAAATGGTTCCATGCTAATATTAATCGAAGCATCTAGAATCCAAAGGAAACCGGCAGCCATCCACAATACAGAAGAATAAGGAACAAAAAACAGTGCTAAGGAACTTAAAATAGCACCAATCAAAAAGTAAGGTTTTCTTCTCCCAAAACGAACCGACCAAGTTCGATCCGATAAAAAACCAATAATCGGTTGAACCAGTAGTCCAGTTAAGGGTGCAGCAATCCAAAGACCAGGAATCTCTTCAGCTGATGCACCTAATGATTGAAAAATGCGCGACATATATCCTCCCTGCAAAGCAAAGCCGAATTGTATGCCTAAGAATCCGAAACTCATGTTCCAGATCTGCCAAAAAGATAAGTTTGGTTTTGTACTAGTCATGGTTTAGGATTTTGACTTGTCTTATTTGTAATAAACTTGGTAACCCCAAGGGGCTAAAGAAATTTTACTTGAACCACCGAAGGTTTTTTTCTTCCCAGAGAAAAGCTCAGTATATTCTCCCGACATTCCTGACGAGTCAAAAGAAACCTCTGCTTTTTTATTGGAAAGGTTTAATACGGTAATTACCTGTTGCGTATCGTATTCACGAATGTAAACAAGGTGTTCTTTTGAATTTTGAGTCGTGATAAATTGAGCTAGATTGCTGCCGTCTTTCACCCATAAGGCTTGATTCGTTTTATGTAGGTTCAATAATTTGGTATAAAAAGGCACAAGATCCATTTTTTTCCAATCGATGCTATCCTTATCAAAAAACTTCAAACGTCGATTTAAAGAAGTTTCCTGTCCATTGTATACCAAAGGCATTCCTTCAATAGTGGATGCTAAAACAGCCATTGCAAAGCGCGCATCACCCATTCGCTCCATTTCCGTTCCATTCCATGAATTCTCATCGTGATTTGACGTGAAATTCATTCGGAAAGCCGAACCTGGATATTTGTTCATTTTTATGTATTCTTGAATGGCCGTCGCATCCTTTTTACCTTTAGCAACATCGTTCATGATGTGATGAAAATTCCATCCGTAGGTCATTTCAAAGGCATCATGCAATGGAACTTCTTCTGCTTCAGCAAGCATGAAAATTGGTTTCACGGCCTGTAATTGCTTACGTGCTTCCATCCAGAAATCCATAGGAACCCAACCAGCGACATCACAACGGAATCCATCGATGTCCGCTTCTGTCAACCAGTATTTCATTGATTTTATCATTTCCATGCGCATTGCAGGATTTTCATAATTTAAATCGGCAACATCCCACCAATCCGTTCCAATCGTTGGTTGCACATTTCCAGTTGAATCCAATGTATACCAATCTAAATGACCTTCTTCGATCCAAATATTATCTGGAGAAGAATGGTTGGCAACCCAATCAATAATCACACGCATGTTTAATTTATGAGCCTCTTTCACTAAAGCTTTAAAATCATCCATATTTCCAAATTCCTCGTTCACTTTTTGGTAATCTTTCACCGCATAATAGCTCCCAAGAGACCCTTTTCTGTTTTTCACACCAATTGGATGAATCGGCATTAACCAAATTATTTCAACTCCCATTGTTCTTAAACGAGGCAATTGTTTTGTGACCGCTGAAAAAGTTCCTTCTTTGGAGAACTGACGCACATTGATTTCATAAATGGTAGCATTATAAGACCAGTCAGGAGTGTTTAACTGAGCACCAACTGAAACACTTACCAAAGCGAATACTGAAAATAATATAGATTTTAACATGTTTTAACTGTTTGCTTGTTTAAAATATAGTTTAGGTGGTAATTTACGAGTCCTGTAACAGGTTTTTGAATAATAGATGTCACTGTTACGCCCAATTCTCCTGCTGCTTTATCTAATTCAGACTCAAATATTTTGGATAATGATCCAACAAAGTGTACTTCCGTATTCTGGAAATTTTCATAGCAGCAAACGTGTACTTCCATAAATTTCTTAAATCCTGCGTAAACCATCTCACTAAAGAAAGGCTCATCTTTATGTTTCGCAATGAAAGGCATAAACGAAGCGATATAAACATTCGCATTCGGCTCACGGTACACATGATTCACTATTTGATCTTTGTCCAACTTGTAGGTTGCAATAAAATCAGCTTCAACATGAGCTGGAAGTTTGTGGTAAAGGAAATTACTTAACAATTGTTTCCCAAAATAACTCCCACTTCCTTCATCACCTAGTATGTAACCTAAAGCAGGAACGACTTCACTCAATTCTTCCCCATCAAACAAACAAGAATTGGAACCAGTACCAATAATACATGAAATCGCAGGACTACCAGTATATGTTGCATAAGCACATGCGAGCAAATCGTGATCTACCACAACTTCTGCATTTTTGAAAATTCTTTTGAGTCCAATTTTTACAATTTGGTTCATTTCATCACTTGAACAACCAGCTCCATAAAAATAAACTCCACATACTTCATCTGCAATAGCGAGGATATCTACTTGCTTCTTTAATTCCGTTTCAATCAAATCAGATGAGTGAAAATATGGATTAAAGCCCATTGTTGAATAAAAACTTTGGTTATTTTTGCTATCAACTAAAACCCAATCGCTTTTTGTTGAACCACTTTCTACTATAAAATACATATTCTAAAATGATAATTTGAGTCTTTGTGTCATTTTTACACTATCCAAATATATATATAATCCTTCATTCGTGCATAATAATCTAAAAAAAATCGGTTCAGAATTAAATCCCAACGTATCTGTTGACTGTGTTATTTTTGGTTTTGATTTAGAAAAATTAACCGTACTTGTCATCGATCGAGGTGAAATTTCGGCAGAAAATGGTCCGCGATTAGCATTGCCAGGAAACCTCATCTACGACAATGAAAATTTAGATCAAGCGGCTAGCCGTGTTTTGGACGAACTTACGGGATTGAAGGACATTTACCTTGAACAAGTTGGAGCTTTTGGAGATCCATTTCGCATTCATAAAGAATCAGACCGTGAATGGCTAAAGTCCATTCGTGCACAACCGGATGCACGTGTAATCACAGTTGCGTATTTTTCCTTGGTGAAAATTGAGGATTACCAACCCCACCCGTCTTCATTTGCGAAAAATGCTGAATGGACGCCCGTGAATGATATAACGGAATTGGCATTTGACCATTTCGAAATCCTTCAAGCGGCGAAAGAAAAATTGAAACAAAAAATTAAAATACAGCCAATCGGATTCAATCTGTTGCCGGAGAAATTTACTTTAAGTCAATTACACCGATTATACGAAAGCATTTTAGACAAGCCTTTGGATAAGCGAAATTTCAGACGTAAAATTCAAAAATTAAATATTCTTTCCAATCTGAAAGAAAAACAACGCGGTGTGCCACACAAACCTTCGTCTCTTTATGAGTTTAACGAAGAAAAATACCAAGAGCTCACACAAATGGGATTTGATAATTTCGGATTCTAATTTCACACGTTTTTCTTCTTGCCAATAATTTTGTAAGTTTACTCGTTATCTAGTTGCTGATTTTTTTTTCAGTGACCTGTAACTTTTGACAAGTTCCATTTGTTTTAACTGTAATACTACAATTTTGACTAGTGCCGAATACAATCATTCTGTTGAACACTTAAGCGATTCATTGTTTCGCTTCGCTGTTCATTTTCTGAAGGATTCAGAAGATGCAAAGGATGTTGTTCAGGACGCATTTGAGAAGTTGTGGTTAAATAGAGAAAAAGTAGAACGAGAAAAGGTAAAATCATGGCTTTTTACATGTGTACACAACGCGATGTTAAATCAAGTTTCACGTAAAAAAAGACAAATCATACACTTGGATTCGCTAGGTAATTCTGATTTTCAACAACCAGACCTTGCCTTTGAATCAAAACAGGTTGTTGATTTAATGGTTGGCTCCCTTCCTCCTCTACAGAAAAGTATTCTCTTATTGCGCGATTTGGAAGGTTATACGTACGATGAAATCGGAGACATGTTGTCCATTTCGCCGGCACAAGTGAAAGTATATCTTTTTAGAGCGCGGATAAAATTAAAAAAACAGTTAAAAGGAATTTTTGTACTTGCCTAATGCAACCAACACACGAGAACATTGATCGCTGGCTATTTGATTACACGGAAGGAAACCTCTCCGCTGATCAAGAACAGCAATTAGAGTCCTTTCTCATGGATCATCCAGAGCTCGAACTTGACATGGATGCTTGGGAAATGGCCAAGGTTGATGTTGCTCCTATGATTTTTGACAACAAAACAGCTCTTTATCGCAAGAGATCCTACAAACCGGCGCTGGCTTTATTCAGCGTGCTTCTTTTAGTTGTTTCCGGACTAATGTTCTTCCAGAATGCAAAAAATGAATCTGCTCAAGCATCTGTTGCAAAAGGAGCCAATCAAAAAGACTTACTAAAAGATACTCGCTCTGCAGCGAAAACAAAACGCACATTAAACGAAGCACAATACAATCAAAAAACGAATGATGATCAGTCTTCTTCACCTGTTGAAGGACTATACAACTCCACTCCTGTTTCTTCTCCTATTGAAACGACACGGAATAAGACTGGTCAAATTTCTTCCATTTCCAATGGAAAACAAAGAAAGAACCAACAAAGTGATGCCAAGGAATCAAGCTTTATAGCGGAAGCAAAAATTCAAACGACGGGAGTTTATTCAACACTTAATGACTTAACATTTGAAAAAATGGAATTCATGAAGATTCACCCACTGAAAACAATGTTCATTGGTAGGCATCGAACGAATGTCAAAAATGTGGAATTGATGGAAGGTCATGAAGCTATTTCAAGTGATTTAAGTTTGGACAATCTCAATATCATTCGAAAAATCGATCAGTTACTCTCGAAGGACATCGGCTTAAGTAACAATCAAAATTATGATTATACCGTTTCTGGACAAAGCAATCTAGACTTAAACTTTAGTTCCGTTGGAACAACTTCACAGACTCGATTTCAGTTAATTAGTTCCTTGAGATCATTGAAAGATCCATCACAGTTAAAATTAAGCAATCAACTATCACTCGATGGATATTCCAGAAACATTCGATCAGGTTTTGGCATGCAAGCCAATTATGATTTATTTGGTGACGGAATGATAAAAACAAGTCAAGTGGCTGTTATTTTCTCTCCTAAAATTGCTTTGTCTCGAAAAATATCGATTGAACCAGCGGTAAGATTTAAAATGGGGACCCACGAATTGGATGCAACTAAAGTAATGAACTCAGCAAGCGTTGAACAAAACATTGGACAAGTGAATCAATTTAATTTCGATCCGAACCTTGCGATTGGCAAGACACTTTGGTACCGTGATTTAGATGCTGGATTGACCATCAACACACCTATTCTGTTTTTAAGCACGCAAATAAGTAACATCTTTCAACACAATGAAAACATCTATTCAAACGATGGTGGAACGATGCGCGCTTCTAGAGCTTTGAACCTCATTGCAGGAACACAATATGCTTCGAGAAATGAGAAAATGATTTTTTCACCCTATGCGCTTTACCAACAAACGAAATTCCAACAACAAATTTTCGGTGGCTTTACATTTAAAGCAGGAAAAGCACAACTAGGAATGTCTTATGGACATCTAGCAACAGGAAGTCTTTCCCTCGGTTTTGTTGGAGAGAATTTCACTTTAATCGGACAGTCAAGCTATGGCACATTAGCTAGTACTCTCAATAAAACCTTTACGCATCAATTAACCTTACGTATTCATTCATCTGTGAGCAAAAAAGCGCGCAGATACATTAGCCTATAACTACTATGACCCTAAAAAACCTCCTACTACTTGGTCTTTTGTACATCAGTTTTCAATCCGCTGCTCAAGACCCAACATTTACGCAGTTCTATTCAAATCCCGTCTACCTGAATCCAGCGCTCGCTGGTTCTAGTGGATGTCCACGAATCGCATTGAACTACCGCAATCAATGGCCTCAATTAAGCGGAAACTTCGTAACATACGCTGCTGCTTACGATACCTATGCGAAAAATATTTCTGGAGGAGTTGGAATCATGGCAATGCATGACCAACAAGGACAAGGAACGATTCAAACTTCGATGGTTGCAGGAACGTATTCGTATTATTTAAAAGTCAATCGTAAATTCCGAATTATGCTCGGCGCACAAGCAGCGTATTTTCAAAAGTATTTAGATTGGAGTAAATTGACCTTTGGAGACATGATTGATCCAAGAAGAGGATTCATTTACCAAACAGGCGATGTTCCAAGAGGAAATGGCTCACATGGTTTCTTTGATGTGTCAGCCGGTTTGGTTGGATTCTCGAAAAACTTTTACTTTGGCCTTGCCGCTCATCATTTAAATCGTCCCGATGAATCCATGATCCTAGGAGATTCTAAATTACCTATTCGTTTAACAGGACACATGGGAGCAACGATTCCACTTGGTCAGCGTGGTCGTTATTCAAGTAGCACTACATTGATGCCAAATGTTATCTACCAATATCAGAATGGATTCCAACAGTTTAACATCGGTGCCTATTTGAAATATGAAGCATTTACAATCGGTGCTTGGTATCGCAATAGAGATGCTTTTATTTTAAGTTTAGGATTAACGACAGAAAAATTCAGAATTGGGTATAGCTACGACCTTACTGTATCACAACTTGGTGGTGTTTCAGGCGGATCGCATGAAATCTCCATGGGTTTCAACTTGAAATGCAAGAAAAGAGTGAAAGATTTCCGAAGCATTTCTTGTCCGTCCTTCTAACTAAAATTAGAATTTCTGATAAATCGGCAAGCGCATAAAAGTTTGCTCAAAATACGGACTTCGGCTGTAGATGAAATACAGTTGATCCCATTCAGAATTTCGAAACTTTTCATCGGTCACTTTACGAAGTTGGTATTCATCTGATAACTTTTTATCCTTCGCAAGTATTTCGGCTATTTGATCCTTGAACACATAATTCGAAAAATATTCTTTCTGCTGTAAATACGAATCAAAGAAATTCCAAGTTAAATAGGAATCCTCCGCTCGCGGCTGCAAGGATGCGTGAATGAACAGCGCAGCATCTTGCTGACTTGGAATAAGAATGTCACCTGGTTTCAATTGAATTGCATGTTCCGCCTCCCCTACTTCAATCTGAGACAATTTAAAATGTCCTTCGTATGGTTGCACTGGACTTTTATAGGATTTTACAGAGAATACATGAAAGGTATCGATGGACGCTGATGTCAAGGTTTCAAAAAGGACATGGTTTGCTGTTAAGCGATCAATGACTTCCTGTTCTTGTCCACCAACGACGTAGTATTTCGGAACGGCTACAGAATCCTTCGGGATATACGTTTTAAACCAAGGAATCATGCGCTCATAAGGCAATGTTCGGTCATAGGTTAATTCTTTTAATCCTGTAATGGGATGCAATGGAAACGAATGTTCGTAACCTTTGAATAAAACCGAATCAGCTTTCTCCGTGAGTTGATAATTGAAGGCATATTGACGTAAATTTCTTGCCCACAATTTAGCTGCGTTGCGCTGCGCCTCGATTTCAAGTGAGTTTTCCATTGTATACGAAACGATTCCCTCCATAAAAGCCAAGGTCGCTTGAACACGTTGTGGAAATGGTTTTAACATATGTGTTTCCACCGTAAAACTAATCGAATGAAACAAGGACGCGTACCCCATTGCGTAACGTGGCAAATCATTGAAAGCATGAATTCCTTGCGCAGGCGTCTCTCCTTTCAATTCCACGTAGGGAAATAAGTCCCAACCATGTTGTTTAACGTTTTTCTCCAGGTATGGAATGCATTTTTCGTAAGTCAGATCCTTCATGTGTGGAGACATGCGTTCTTTCATTGAAGCGATGTAAGTCAAGGTGTATTGGTAATCCGCGCCGTTGGACACATGGTTGTCAATGAACACATCTGGATCCAAGGAATGAAAGATTTTCACAAACGTAAACGCATTTTTCGAATCCATTTTGATGAAGTCGCGGTTCAGGTCAAAATTGCGTGTGCTCCCACGGAAACCATATTCTTCTGGTCCATTTTGGTTCGCACGACTCGTAGAAGATCGGTTCATCATTCCCCCGACATTGTACGCAGGAATAAACGCAATCACCGGTAACTTATCTCCATTTTTCGCTTCCAAGGGTTTTCCCTGAGCAATCCATTGGTCTAACCAAATCAAACAAGCATTGATGCCATCAGGTTCCCCAGGATGAATCGCATTATTGATGAGAATCGATGTTCCGGCCTGTGCTTTCGCAAAGGTACGTGTGGAATCCTTCCCTCCATTGATGACAAAAAGGTAAATGGGCAATCCGTAATCCGACGGACCCATGTTGTACAGGGAAAGTTCCTTGTGCGCTTTGTCCAATTTCTTGAGGTGATCAATTAATTCTGGATACGTTGGAGAAGTGTTTCCAGTCCAGTTGGATTGTGAAAAAACGGATTGTGAGGTTATAATTAGAACCGTCAAAAAGTAAAATAATTTCATTCAGATCTTATTTATTTATTCATCTAACAAATCTGGTCTGCGCTCTTTGGTGCGTTGGTACGCTTGTTCCTCTCGCCAGCGATCAATATCCTTTTGATTCCCTGAAAGCAACACATCCGGCACTTTCCATCCCTTAAATTCAGGTGGACGCGTGTACACTGGAGGAGAAAGTAAATTGTCTTGAAAACTATCCGTTAACGCCGAAGTTTCATCGTTCAGTACACCTGGAATGAGTCGAACAACAGCATCAACGACTACCGCAGCCGCTAATTCTCCTCCCGAAAGCACATAGGAACCGATGGAAATTTCTTTCGTAATGTAATGTTGACGTATGCGGTCATCCACGCCTTTGTAATGTCCGCAAAGAATCATGATGTTCTCACACAGGGACATTTGATTGCAATCGTTTTGATCCAGGACTTTTCCATCCGGCGTCATGTAGATGATGTCGTCATAGCTACGTTCGGAAGTCAATTTTTCAATCAAGGCAGCAATTG